>JAGVME010000013.1 GCA_020053945.1 Gammaproteobacteria bacterium | reverse complement strand
CAGCTATTGAAGCGCCTAACGGCGATTTTAACGCCCTGTGAGGGTATAGCCGCGCTGGCTTGAGGGTGTAAATTTGGGTTTTTCAGCGGCGACTAATTACTGATCCAATCTTATCTCATGTGGGGTGCCGTAATGGCATTGCCCTTCCCTTCTCCTTGATGACAACTATCAAATTAAAAGAGCTTGAAAATTACAGGCGAAGAATGTATAACGAAAGCGTAATTGCCACATTTTATTTGTGGTTAATAGCCTACTTAATCCGTCAACCTTTACTAAGGAGATCACCATGCTTACCAATAAACCCCATACGAACGATGATTGGGTTGTTCCCGTTGTCACAGCGGCTATTGTTTTCTTTTTGCTGTGGCTGGGAATGAGCGTATTGGCTCATTACCCGGCGGGCAATTGATGTAATCCTTGGTACCGCATTCACCAGAGATGCTGCTCAGCATCTTTAGACCTACCCTCTCTCGGGTCGTCATTCAGGGGATCAGGGAATAATATTTCTTGATCCCCATTTTTTATCGCATCGGGTAACGTGTGTGTCGTTACCCGCAGTTTTTCCAGATTTTTGAAATCCCACAGGTGTTTATCCATCAGTTGGCTGGGCTGTACGCGGCTCAGCGCATGCAACATATTGCTGGGGATTTTAGGATTTTCTTTGGCAAGATCTTGCACCAGTCTTTTGGTGCGCTGGCGCGCCAGATTTTCCTGGGAACCGCATAAATTGCAGGGAATAATCGGGAAATCACGCTCTTTGGCGTATTCGATAATATCTTTTTCCTGGCAATAGGCGAGCGGGCGCACCACAATATGGCGCTTGTTATCGGTGAGCAGCTTGGGCGGCATGGAACGTATTTCGCCGTTGTACATGATCGACATCAGCAGGCTGTGGATCATGTCATCGCGGTGATGGCCCAGCGCGATTTTGGTATAGCCATGTGTTTCAGCATATTTATAAATATTGCCGCGCCGCAGCCGCGAACACAGCGAACAATACGTGCACCCCGGTTCGGTTTTATCAATGACGATGGAGTAGGTGTCTCTCTTTAAGATTTCGTACGGGATTTTTTGCTGCTCCAGCCAGGTGCGCATATGGCTGTCGTCCCAGCCGGGTTGTGACTGGTCAAGCGTAAACGCGAAAATCTCAAATTTATTATTGGAGTGCATGCGCAACAGGCGCAAGATCGACAATAACGTATACGAATCCTTGCCCCCCGACAGGCACACCATTACGCGGTCACCCGACTGAATCATGTTGTATTCAGAGATCGCTTTGCTGACATAGTGCAGCAACTTTTTTTCTACTTTAGACAAGGCAGGTTCCTTAGGATGTTTTACGTGTGTAACGATGCTTTACGCCCACCGGAAAATAACTGGCATCACCCGCAGGCAGAAGAAAGATCTCGGGTTGTTGATATTCGGCAGGAACGTAATGCGCAAATTCGCTGTTCAGGCGTAATAACTGCGCGTGTATCGAAGCTGCAATTGCAGCGCGTTTTTCATCTGTGCCAGTTATATTCGGCAGCAATTCCACAGTCACGCACAGCCGCTTGTTCTGGTCGGTGCTTTCCTTCACTTCAAGCACAAACTTGCCCGTTACCCATTCGGTAATTTTCGGCTGCTCCAGCCCCACGGTGATATTTTCCGGATAAATATTTGCGCCAAAATATGACGCCGTAAAATCCGCACGGCCAAACAGATAGACAAACGGCAGATGGCAGTTGTTTGCAAATAAGAGCGCCTCTGCCTCGACGGGCAGCGGCCATTCCCGCATAAAGTCCAGCATCTCCGCATAAGAAATAATGCCGCCCTGATCCGCGATATGGTAACGCAGCAACGGCACACCATTATCACCCGTCACTACCAGCGTACCTTCGTGTACTTCAAAAAAGCGGCTGAGCGGATCATATTGCAGTAACGTCGGCAGGCGCGATTCGCCAAACAGCGCGCGTGCTGCCTCCGGCGTGTTGGCAAAAAAGCGCCGCAGCGTAATGCTCAGCGGTGTTTCGTTGCCCAGCACACCGGCATCCGCCGTGCCATACAGCGACGCCGTGTCATAGGCCGGGTTGCCTGCACCCACCCGGTTACATACCAGGCTGCGCCATTCCTCGCTGAACACTTCGCCCGCAAACATCATCTTGATGGAATGGCGCGACCATTCCACGCCCTGCGCAATACCGGTGTCGATCACATCCTTAATGAATGGCGGGTAGCCGATCAACACCGTCTGATCAAAATACCCGGCAAGTTCAGTGACGGCGCGGTAAATTTCCGCCTTGTTGTTGCCGGGTGTTACCACGCTGAGCGCATAACCTTTTTGTGCCAGATAACGGCAGCAGGCCGTGGTATACATGCCGCCCACCCAGGTGCCCAGCGCAAAACAGATCACCACCAGCGTAGTGCGCTGCCCGGCGTTAAAACTGCCGTCAAATACCTGCTCGAAGCGCGTTGTAACGTCCAGTTCGTGGGCCAGCGAGCGGGGCCAGAACATCGGCGCACCGGTGGAACCGGATGACACCGCCACCATTTCACAGTCCGCCAGCCGCCCGTGGCGGCACCGGGCGGGCAGGGGGTAAGCGCGCATGTAATTGGCTTTGGTCATTAGGGGTAACGCCTGAAACGCGGCGAAATCCTGAACTTTGGTGGGATCAATAGCCTGTTTTTGCAGAAAATCCCGGTAGGCTGGCACTTCTGCAGCCGCTGCATGGAACTGTGCCAGTGCCGTGGCGTGCGGCGAAACCGTCTCGTGACGAGCCAGCGTGGTGGCCAAAGGGCGTGTCAAAAAGGCGTCCAGGGCAGAAACGGCAGATTGGGCGGGGACTAACATCCCCTTAGTATAGTGCTTTTGCTTAAGCTTGTTGACACATTCTGCCAAGCAAATCATAATAGCCGACTTATATCTTAGCGGAGGGGTTCCCGAGCGGTCAAAGGGATCAGACTGTAAATCTGACGGCTCTGCCTTCGAAGGTTCGAATCCTTCCCCCTCCACCACGGTCTGACTGGCCTGCTTATTTATAAAGGGGCTGCCCTGCGTGGTGGCCGGTCGAAAAATGCTCCTGCATTTTCGACACTGCCGCCATCCGTGGCGGTCGGAGCGAGAGTGCGGTTATGCCAGGGCGGGTGTAGTTCAATGGTAGAACTTCAGCCTTCCAAGCTGATAGCGTGGGTTCGATTCCCATCACCCGCTCCATATAATATGGGCTGGGGCAGGGTGGTTGTCATAATGTAGGTAACGCTGCCCATATAGCTCAGTCGGTAGAGCACTTCCTTGGTAAGGAAGAGGTCATCGGTTCGATTCCGATTATGGGCTCCATATGTGTGCCATATGATTTAATGGTGAAAGAGTTTTAAAAGAGTAAGGTTTTCAGGTCGGTAGGAATCTCTGAAAAACAGGTTTTTTATCCCATTAAGTGGGTGCCACTTAGCGAATAAAGGCGAAGTTTTTCAGAGATTCTTGGCATTTTGTTTGAAATGTAATCTATATTTATTCGATAAAAGAGGCGAAGAATATGTCCAAGGGAAAATTTGAGCGTACCAAGCCCCACATCAACGTGGGCACCATCGGTCACGTTGATCATGGCAAGACCACGCTGACGGCGGCATTGACCAAAGTCATGGCCGGGCTGCACGGTGGCGAATTCAAAGCCTACGACCAGATTGACGCCGCCCCCGAAGAGCGCGCGCGCGGCATCACCATTGCCACTGCCCACGTCGAATACCAGAGCAAAAACCGCCACTACGCCCACGTCGACTGCCCCGGCCATGCCGATTATGTTAAAAACATGATCACCGGCGCCGCGCAGATGGACGGCGCCATCCTGGTCGTCTCCGCCGCCGACGGCCCCATGCCCCAGACCCGCGAACACATCCTGCTCGCCCGTCAGGTCGGCGTACCGTATGTTGTCGTCTTTCTCAATAAAGCCGACATGGTGGATGATGCCGAGCTGCTCGAACTGGTCGAAATGGAAGTGCGCGAACTGCTCGATAAATACAAATTTCCCGGCGATGACACCCCCATCATCACCGGCTCCGCCCTCAAAGCATTGGAGGGTGATACCAGCGACATCGGCGTTCCCGCCATCGTCAAGCTGGTCGACGCCATGGACAGCTACATCCCGATTCCCGAGCGCCCGATTGACAAACCCTTCCTCATGCCCATTGAAGACGTCTTCTCCATCTCCGGCCGCGGCACCGTCGTCACCGGAAGAATTGAAAAAGGCATCGTCAAAGTCGGCGAAGAAGTGGAAGTTGTCGGCCTCAAAGACACCCAGAAA
Organism: Gammaproteobacteria bacterium; assembly: GCA_020053945.1. Classification (GTDB taxonomy): domain Bacteria; phylum Pseudomonadota; class Gammaproteobacteria; family Ga007554. The sequence goes on along the minus strand of JAGVME010000013.1, from coordinate 392 downwards.
AGCACCTGCACGGGTGTTGAAATGTTCCGCAAGCTTCTTGACGAAGGCCGGGCGGGCGACAACGTTGGCGTCCTGTTGCGCGGCTTGAAGCGCGAAGACGTCGAGCGTGGCCAGGTACTGTGCAAGCCGGGCAGCATCAAGCCCCACACCAAATTCAACGCCGAAGTATACGTATTGTCCAAAGAAGAAGGCGGCCGTCACACCCCGTTCTTCAACGGCTACCGTCCGCAATTTTACTTCCGCACCACTGACGTCACTGGCGCCGTGGACCTGCCGGAAGGCATTGAAATGGTCATGCCCGGTGACAACGTACGCGTCACCGTCACATTAATCGCCCCCATCGCCATGGACGAAGGCCTGCGTTTCGCGATCCGCGAAGGCGGCCGCACCGT
>JAGVME010000031.1 GCA_020053945.1 Gammaproteobacteria bacterium | reverse complement strand
CATGCCCGGTGACAACGTACGCGTCACCGTCACATTAATCGCCCCCATCGCCATGGACGAAGGCCTGCGTTTCGCGATCCGCGAAGGCGGCCGCACCGTCGGCGCCGGGGTTGTATCCAAGGTAATTGAGTAAGCACATGGCCAATCAGAAAATTCGTATTCGCTTGAAAGCCTTTGATCACAGGCTGATTGATCAGTCCGCGCGTGAAATCGCTGAAACTGCCAAGCGTACCGGCGCCCAGGTAAAGGGTCCGATTCCGTTACCCACAAAAATTGAGAGATTTACGATTCTTGTGTCGCCGCATGTCGATAAGGATGCGCGTGATCAATACGAGATTCGGACTCACAAGCGCTTGATGGATATCGTGGATCCGACTGATAAAACAGTGGACGCCCTGATGAAGCTGGATCTGGCCGCGGGTGTAGATGTGCAGATCAAGTTGACGTGATTAAATAGGGGCCTTGGTGTGTATACAGGCTTCGCCATTAGATATTTAAGATGATAAGGTTTTAATATGGCAATCGGACTAATCGGCCGCAAATGTGGGATGACACGGGTATTTACCGCAGAGGGGGTATCCGTGCCTGTTACCGTAATCGAGGTGGGCGCCAACTACGTTACCCAGGTGAAAACCGTGGAAAACGATGGTTATCGCGCCTTGCAGGTGACGGTGGGTAAACGCCGTGCGTCGCGTGTCAGCAAAGCGCTGGCGGGTCATTATGCCAAAGCGGGTGTTGAAGCGGGTCGCAGCCTCTGGGAGTTTCGTCTCGAAGGCAGCGAAGGTGAAGGGATTGTTGCGGGCGCGGCGTTGAAGGTTGATGCGTTTGTGCCGGGTCAGATCGTGGACGTGGTGGGTACCAGCGTGGGTAAGGGCTTTACCGGCACCATTCGCCGCCACAATTTCACCATGGGTGACGCTACTCACGGTAACTCGCTGTCACATCGTGCGCCGGGTTCTATCGGTCAACGCCAGACACCGGGTCGTGTATTCAAGGGCAAGAAGATGGCCGGGCAGATGGGTAACGAGCGTTGCTGTGTGCAGAATCTTGAAGTAGTGCGGGTTGATGCTGAACGTGGTTTATTGTTGATTAAGGGCGGCGTACCCGGCTCCAAGGGCGGTGATGTGATTGTCTCCCCCGCGGTGAAATCGCGCTCTTGATAGAGGCGAAAGCACGTGGTGTGTAAGAGCCTTACCCTAGAGGAAGTATCATGGAATTACAGCTGCAAAATTTGAAGTCGAGTGCCAGTGGCGGATCTGTTCAGGTATCTGCGGATACCTTTGATCGTCCCTATAACGAATCATTGGTACATCAGGTCGTCACCGCCTATCTGGCGGGTGGTCGCGCCGGTACCCACGCGCAAAAAACCCGTGCGCAAGTGCGTGGTGGTGGTATCAAGCCGTGGCGCCAGAAAGGTACAGGCCGCGCACGCGCCGGTACTATTCGTAGCCCGATCTGGCGTACCGGTGGTAAAACATTTGCCGCCGTGACGGCCGATTATTCGCAAAAGGTTAACAAGAAGATGTATCGCGCTGCGATGCAGGTCATTTTGTCCCAGTTGGTGCGCCAGGCGCGTTTGATTGTGGTTGAGGAAATTTCAATCGCTGCGCCCAAGACCCGCGAGTTGCTGGGTGTTTTGAAGGGCATGGATCTGAGTAATGTGTTGATTGTTACGGATACCGCGGATCAGAACCTGTATCTGGCTGCGCGTAATCTCTACCGGATTGCGGTATGTGACGTGGCTCAGATTGATCCAGTGAGTCTGGTCGGTTTTGAAAAAGTAGTGATTACGGTGGGTGCCGTGAGAAAGATTGAGGAAGCACTGGCATGAATCAAGAGCGTTTAATGAATATATTGCTGGCGCCGCATGTTTCAGAAAAAGGCACCCGCGCCGCTGAATTGAACCGGCAGTTTATTTTTAAAGTGGCAAGTGATGCCACCAAACCCGAAATCAAGAGCGCCGTTGAGAAGATGTTCAGCGTGCAGGTGGCAGCGGTTCAGGTGTGCAATACCGCGGGTAAGGTCAAGCGTTTTGGCCAACGGCTCGGTAAGCGTTCCGGTTGGAAGAAAGCCTACGTCACCCTTAAAGAAGGAAGTGACATTGATTTCATGGGGCCGCAGCAGTAACTGCCCCTCTGTATAGATCAGGGCATAAAGGATCATAAGTTATGTTAATTAAAGAAAAGCCGACATCTGCGGGGCGCCGCTTTGTTGTCAAAGTGGCGGGTGCGCAATTGCATAAGGGTGCGCCGCACGCGCCGCTCCTGGAGCCAAAGTCCCGGAATGGTGGCCGTAATAACCTGGGTCGCGTTACTGTGCGCCATCAGGGCGGCGGCCACAAGCAGCATTATCGCGTTATTGATTTCAAGCGTGATAAGGATGGCATTCCGGCACGTGTTGAGCACATTGAATATGACCCGAACCGTAGCGCACACATCGCCTTGATGCTTTATGCGGATGGCGAGCGCCGTTACATTATTGCCCCCAAGGGTGTACAGGCGGGCGACAACTTGATGTCGGGTTCTGAATCCCCCATCAAGGCAGGCAATTGCCTGCCGTTACGCAATATTCCGGTGGGCGCCACGGTGCATTGCATCGAATTGAAAGTCGGCAAAGGCGCGCAGATTGCGCGTAGTGCTGGCACGGGTGTGCAGCTTATCGCGCGTGAAAGTGGTTACGCCACAGTGCGGTTACGCTCTGGCGAAATGCGCAAAATCCACGTGGATTGCAAGGCAACCATTGGTGAGGTAGGTAACGAAGAGCATAATTTGCGCTCGTTGGGCAAGGCTGGTGCGTCACGTTGGCGCGGTATTCGCCCGACGGTGCGTGGTGTTGCCATGAATCCGGTTGACCATCCGCACGGTGGTGGTGAGGGCAAGACATCCGGTGGGCGTCATCCTGTATCTCCATGGGGTACGCCTACCAAAGGTTACAAGACACGCAATAACAAGCGTACTGCTGGCATGATTGTACGTCGGCGCCATAAGTGATCTGCGCCATTGGGCGCCATAAGTAAACAGTAAAGAGGATGGAAACGTGTCACGTTCAGTTAAAAAGGGTCCGTTTATTGATGCGCACCTGGCCAAGAAGGTCGAGGTGGCCGTCAGCGCCAATAGTCGGCGTCCGATCAAGACCTGGTCGCGGCGCTCCATGATTTTCCCCAGCATGGTGGGTTTGACGATTGCTGTGCACAACGGTAGATTACATATTCCGGTGCTGGTTAGCGAAAATATGGTCGGCCACAAGTTGGGCGAATTTGCGGCAACACGCACGTTTAAGGGTCACTCCGGTGACCGTAAAACAGCGGCGACGAAGTAACGGAGTTTTGCGATGGAAACCTTTGCAAAGTTGAAATATACGCACATCTCGGCGCAAAAGGCCCGGTTGGTTGCGGATCAGATTCGTGGCATGCCAGTGGGTGGTGCCCTGCAGTTGTTAGCGTTCAGCGATAAAAAAGCTGCCGCCTTGATCAAGAAAGTCTTGGAATCCGCGATTGCCAATGCGGAGCACAATGACGGTATGGATGTTGATGAGCTGAAAATATCCAAGATTTGTGTTGATGAAGGTTCAACACAGAAGCGTATGCATGCGCGTGCCAAAGGCCGTGGTAGCCGTATCCTGAAGCGCACCAGCCACATTACCGTGACTGTAGCCGAAAAATAACGTGAGAGATTAATCATGGGTCAAAAAGTTCACCCGATAGGCATACGCTTGGGAATTGTGAAAGATTGGACATCCACCTGGTATGCCGATTCCAAGCATTACCCTGATTACCTGAATGAAGATTTACGTGTACGTGCATTTCTGAAAAAGAAATTGTCGCAGGCGTCGGTTAGCCGGATTCAGATTGAGCGCCCGGCGCGCAATGCGCGCATTACCATTCATACCGCCCGCCCCGGCATTGTGATTGGCAAGAAAGGTGAAGATATTGAAGCGCTACGTAAAGAAGTTGCGGTGATGATGAAAATCCCTGCCGGCATGGTGCACATCAACATCGAAGAAATCCGCAAGCCAGAGTTGGATGCTACCTTGGTTGCTGAAAGTGTTGCCCAGCAATTGGAGCGCCGCATCATGTTTCGCCGCGCTATGAAGCGCGCGGTCACCAATGCCATGCGTCTGGGTGGTTTGGGTGTCAAAATCAAGGTGGGCGGCCGTTTGGGTGGCGCGGAAATCGCGCGTAACGAATGGTACCGCGAAGGCCGGGTGCCCTTGCACACATTGCGTGCGGATATTGATTACGGTGTTGCCGAAGCGCATACGCCGTCAGGTGTTATAGGTATTAAGGTCTGGATTTTCAAAGGCGAAGTATTTAATAAAGGCGACAAGACTGAAAGCGCCGTTGCCGCCGAGAAGACCCCCAGCAATTAAAGAGGATTCACGGTTATGTTGCAGCCTAAGAAAACCAAATATCGTAAACAGCATAAGGGTCGCAACCGTGGTTTGGCGACAACCGCTAATAAAGTCAGCTTTGGTGAGTTTGGCTTGAAAGCGTTGACGCGTGGCCGGTTGACCGCGCGCCAGATTGAGGCCGCACGTCGCGCCATGACCCGTCACGTAAAGCGTGGTGGCAAGGTGTGGATCCGGGTTTTCCCGGATAAGCCAATCACCAAGAAGCCCCTCGAAGTACGTATGGGGAGCGGTAAAGGTAATGTTGAATATTGGGTAGCCCAAATCCAGCCGGGTCGGATGTTGTATGAGATGGAAGGCGTGGCGGAAGATGTGGCGCGCGAAGCATTTAAGTTAGCGGCGGCTAAGTTGCCCGTGCAGACAGCCTTCATAACGCGGACGGTGATGTAATGGAAACGAAAAATCTTAAAGGCAAGACGGTTGCGGAACTGAACCAGGAATTGATGGGTTTGCTGCGCGAGCAGTTTAATTTGCGTATGCAAAGGGGTTCGGGTCAACTGTCTAAGCCTCATCAGTTAAGGGTTGCCCGCAGGAATATCGCACGCGTCAAGACCGAATTGACCCAGAAAGCAGGTAGTGTTCTATGAGTGAAAAAACGACAGTCTCGCACGCAATGACCGGACGTGTTGTCAGCAATAAAATGGACAAGTCCATAACTGTGCTGATTGAGCGGAGCGTGCGCCATCCCCTTTATAACAAGTATATAAAGCGGTCGAGCAAGATGCATGCCCATGATGAGAGCAATGAGTGCAATGAAGGTGATTTGGTTCAGATACAGCAGTGTCGTCCGCTGTCTAAAACCAAGTCTTGGCGGTTAGTGAAGGTTATAGAAAAAGTAACCTGAGGCGTGTTGTCCAGGTCGCGAGACGGGGTTTGCCCTTTTGATCGCGCCGGCAACATGCCCGGAATCAAGTTCTAAGACGGGCTGGAGATAGGTCAATGATCCAAACAGAATCATCGCTGCAAGTGGCGGACAACAGCGGTGCGCGCGAAGTGATGTGTATCAAGGTGCTGGGCGGTTCTCATCGCCGCTATGCGGGCATCGGTGACATCATCAAGGTCAGCGTGAAAGATGCCATGCCACGCAGCAAGGTTAAAAAAGGCGAAGTTTACAACGCCGTGGTGGTCAGGACGCGTTGTGGCGTGCGTCGCCCGGATGGCTCGTTGATTCGCTTTGATGGTAATGCGGCGGTGTTGTTGAATAATCAGTTGCAGCCGATTGGCACACGCATCTTTGGGCCAGTAACGCGCGAATTGCGTACGGAGCAGTTTATGAAAATTGTTTCATTGGCTCCGGAAGTACTTTAAGGCAAAAGAATGTTCGACGGTCGTTGCTGGTGTATCCATGTACGACGAAATAGTTCAAGCGTAAAGCAGCGAGATATATAAAGATGCGCAAAATCAGGAAAGGTGATGACGTAATTGTTGTTACCGGTAAAGACAAAGGTAAGCGTGGCGCCGTGCTACGGGTGTTGGCTGATGACCGGGTTGTCGTGGAAAACGTCAATATTGTAAAGCGTCATACCAAGCCTAATCCTGCCCGTAATGTGCCGGGCGGCATTATTGAAAAAGAGATGTCTGTACACATTTCCAATGTCGCATTGTTCAACCCCCTCACAAAACGTGCTGATCGGGTGGGCATCAGGATTCTGGAAGATGGACGCAAGGTACGTTACTTTAAGTCCAACAGCGAAATTGTGGACATTTAAGGTCAGGAAATACAGATGGCAAGATTGCAAGAATATTATCGTGACACCGTAGTCGCACAGCTTACTAAGCAGTTTGGTTACAAGAGCGCCATGCAGGTTCCCCGCATCACCAAAATCACCCTGAATATGGGTGTAGGTGAAGCGGTGGGTGATCGCAAGATCATCGAAAATGCGGTGGCTGATTTGACCAAAATTGCTGGTCAGAAGCCCGTGATAACCCTGGCCCGCAATTCTGTCGCAACCTTCAAGGTGCGCAAGGATTGGCCGATTGGCTGCAAAGTTACACTGCGCCGCGAACGCATGTTCGAATTTTTTGATCGTCTGGTGACGGTCGCTATTCCGCGTATCCGCGATTTCCGTGGCCTGAGTCCCAAGTCGTTTGACGGGCGCGGTAACTACAGCATGGGTGTGCGTGAACAGATCATTTTCCCTGAAGTTGATTATGACAAGATTGATGCCTTGCGCGGTTTGGATGTCACTATTACAACCACCGCCAAGACTGATGAAGAAGGCCGCGCCTTGCTGGCGGCATTTAATTTTCCCTTTAAGAAATAAAGACGAAGTAAGGGTTAGAATATGGCAAAACTTTCCATGATTAACCGCGAAGTCAAGCGTTTGGCTGCGGTAAAGAAGTATGCAGCCAAGCGTGTTGAGCTGAAAGCTAAAATGCGTGATGTAAGTCTCTCTTCTGAGGACCGTGACGCGGCTCGTAGTGTATACATGGCCTTGCCGCGTGATGCCAGCCCAACCCGCATGCGTAACCGCTGCCGTATTACAGGCCGGTCGCGTGGTGTTTACCGAAAGTTTGGCTTGGGTCGCAATAAGTTGCGCGAAGCGGCCATGCGGGGTGATATCCCGGGTCTGGTTAAGGCGAGTTGGTAAATCCGGTGGGCAAATAGGCTCCAGCAAAGTGTGGTTGGAGCTTTAAATAAAAAGTGTGCCCTTAAAGTAAACCCCTGAAAATGAATGTGGTGACGAGATGAGTTTAACAGATCCTATTGCAGACATGCTGACCCGGATTCGCAATGCGTCGGCGGCGAATAAAGTTGAAGTGAGCATGCCTTTGTCCAAGCAGAAACTGGCGCTTGCCCAGGTGTTGAAAGACGAAGGGTATATCAACGAATTTTCAGAACGGAATGCCGATGGGAAACCCGTACTCGTGGTGGCGTTGAAGTACTATCAGGGTAAACCGGTAATTGACACCATCAAGCGTGTGAGTCGTCCTGGATTGCGTGTCTACCGTGGCAAGGATGAGGTGCCGAAAGTGCTGGGTGGCTTGGGCATCACGATTGTATCGACGTCCAAAGGTGTTATGACCGACCGCGCGGCCCGTGCTGCTGGCTCTGGCGGTGAAGTGATTTGCACGGTTTCATAAGGTAGGTAGCGAAATGTCCAGAGTTGCAAAAAAACCTATTACCCTCCCCAAAGGAGTGGAAGTTAATATCCAGGGGCAACTTGTTACCGTTAAAGGCAGCAAGGGGTCGTTGGCATTTGATGTTCCGGCGGGTGTGGCCGTAGCGCAAGACGCAAATGTTTTGACGTTTGAGCCGCGTGATGCGGAGACATTTTCAAACGCTATGGCGGGAACTACGCGCGCGCTGGTGAATAATATGGTGACCGGGGTAAGCACCGGGTTCCAGAAAAAACTGGAGCTGGTGGGTGTTGGTTATCGCGCCCAGGTACAGGGTTCCAAGTTGAATTTAACGCTGGGGTTTTCGCACCCCATTGTTTTTGAGGCGCCTACGGGCATTTCAATTGAAACCCCGAGTCAAACTGAGGTTTTGGTTAAAGGTATAGACAAACACCAAGTCGGCCTGGCGGCCGCCAAGATTCGCGCCTATCGCCCGCCTGAGCCTTACAAGGGTAAGGGTGTCCGTTATTCGGACGAAGTGATTGTCCGTAAAGAGGCTAAAAAGAAGTAACGGCCATAAGGCCTTGAGGGTAAGTATTGTGGATAAGAAGATAACGCGTTTACGCCGCTCCAAAAAAGCTCGCGCAAAGATCCGGGAAATGGGTATGCATCGGTTGTGCGTGCATCGCACGCCACGGCATATCTATGCGCAGTTGATTGCTCCCACCGGTTCTCAGGTAGTGACTAGCGCTTCTACGCTGGATGCTGATGTGAAAGGGGCGCTCACAAGCACAGGTAATGTGGTTGCGGCAACGCTGGTAGGCAAGATGATTGCGGAAAAAGCTCGCGCTGCGGGCATCACCAAAATTGCCTTTGACCGTTCCGGTTTTAAGTATCATGGCCGTGTAAAGGCGTTGGCGGATGCCGCGCGTGAACACGGTCTCGAATTTTAAGGAACAAGAGCATGGCAAATTATGATGCACCCGCTACGGCTGACGGCTTGCAGGAAAAATTAATCTCCGTAAGACGCGTTGCCAAGGTGGTAAAAGGTGGCCGTCAATTTGGATTCTCCGCATTGACCGTGGTGGGCGATGGTCAGGGTCGCGTTGGCTTTGGTCGTGGCAAGGCGCGCGAAGTGCCCGCCGCCATCCAGAAAGCCATGGAAGATGCGCGCCGCAATATGCGCTCGATTCGTTTGCAGGGTAATACCTTGCAGTATCCGATTACAGTTTCTTTTGGTGCTTCAAAGGTATTTATGCAGCCTGCCTCGGAAGGTACCGGAATTATTGCCGGAGGCGCCATGCGTGCTGTATTTGAAGTGGTTGGCGTACATAACGTGCTGGCCAAGTGTATCGGCTCCAGCAACCCGATTAACGTGGTACGTGCCACAGTTAAGGGCTTAACGGGGATGGCCGATGCGGAAAGTGTCGCAGCAAAGCGCGGCAAAAAAATCGAAGAAATAGTGGGTTAATGTCATGCCGGCAACTAGCAAAAAGTTAAGAGTCACCTTGGTGCGCAGCACCAATACCAAGTTGCCATCGCATAAAGCGTGTGTGGCCGGATTGGGTTTGCGTCGTATGCGCCATACCGTGGAGCTTCAGGACACGCCATGCGTGCGAGGCATGATCAATAAGGTGTATTACCTGGTGAAGGTTGAGGAAATCTAACATGCGTTTGAACACCATTAAGCCCGCACCGGGCGAGAAGCAGTCACCCAAGCGCGTGGGTCGCGGTATTGGCTCTGGTTTGGGCAAGACCTGCGGCAGAGGTCATAAAGGCCAGTCAGCACGTGCGGGTGGCTTCCATAAGGTTGGCTTTGAAGGCGGACAGATGCCTATGCAGCGTCGTTTGCCCAAGATTGGCTTTGCCTCTTTGGGCGCGGGCAAGACCGCGGAGTTGACGCTGAGTGAGTTGGCCAAGATTGGCGCAACGGGTGCGGTGGTTGATATGGCTGCACTGAAGCTGGTGAATTTAGTTCCGCTTAATGCCGAGCGCGTCAAAGTCATCCTGTCTGGCAACCTCAACAATACGGCCGTGAAATTAAATGGTATTGCGGTAACCAAGGGCGCACGTTCGGCAATTGAAGCCGCTGGCGGCAAGGTCGAGGGCTAAGTGGCGGATTCGCGCGCAGCGGCGCTGGGTGGTTTAGCGGCGGCGGGCAAGTTTACCGAACTCAGGCAGCGCCTGTTTTTCCTCCTGGGCGCCCTGATTGTCTATCGCATGGGGACGTTTATCCCGGTTCCCGGTATTGACCCGCATGCCCTGGCAGCGCTGTTTGAATCGCAGCGCGGCACCATCATCGACATGTTTAACATGTTCTCGGGCGGTGCATTGGAGCGCTTCACGGTTTTTGCCCTGGGCGTGATGCCCTATATTTCGGCCTCGATCATTCTGCAGTTGTTGACCGTAGTATGGCCGACGCTGGAGAAGCTGAAAAAAGAAGGTGAATCAGGGCGCCGCAAGATTACCCAGTATACCCGTTACCTGACGGCTGTTTTGGCAACCGGCCAGGCGGGGGGTATTGCCATTGCGCTGCAAAAGCAGCAAATGAATGGTGTATCCGTGGTGATAGACCCAGGATATGGCTTCATGATTACCGCTGTGTTGACGCTGGTTGCCGGTGCCATGTTTCTGATGTGGCTGGGCGAGCAGATTACCGAACGCGGAATCGGCAATGGTATTTCCATGATTATCTTTGCCGGTATTGTCGCCGGGTTACCGTCGGCGATTGGTGGCACGCTGGAACTGGCGCGCACCGGTGAAATGCATGTGCTGATGGTGTTGACGTTATTTGTCATGGCGTTGGCGGTGACCGCCGGCGTGATTTTTGTTGAGCGCGGGCAGCGGCGTATTACCGTGAACTACGCCAAGCGCCAGCAGGGTCGTCAGGTCTATGCTGCGCAGACCAGCCATTTGCCGATGAAGGTCAATATGGCCGGCGTAATTCCGCCGATCTTTGCATCAAGTATTATTCTGTTTCCGGGCACGATTGCCGGGATGGCAGGTAATGCTGAGGGCATGGGATGGTTGACGGATCTGTCCAATATGTTGTCGCCTGGACAGCCGATTTATGTCATGTTGTATGCCTCGGCCATTATATTTTTCGTATTTTTTTATACAGCTTTGGTATTTAATCCTAAAGACACGGCAGATAACCTGAAAAAATCCGGTGCTTTTGTGCCGGGTGTACGTCCCGGTGACCAGACCGCGAAATATATTGATACGGTCATGACGCGCTTGGCGGTGGCGGGCGCGATTTATCTGACAGTAGTGTGCCTGTTGCCGGAATTTTTGATTGTGGGGTGGGGAGTGCCATTCTACTTTGGTGGTACTTCATTGCTGATCATTGTCGTAGTGGTGATGGATTTCATGGCTCAGGTGCAGGCGCATTTGATGTCCCATCAATATGAGGGCTTGTTGAAAAAGGCCAATCTCAAGGGGTATGGCGGCGGTGGCGGGTTAATGCGCTAGTTGCATGTAACACCTTGGGTTTTTCAGGTTTTCTTATTGATTTTTTAAAGTACACATGAGTTTTTGAGGCGAATGTTTTGGTCGTCTTGTGATGGTTTGGTTGGAGAAGAGAGATGAAGGTTCGTGCTTCAGTTAAAAAGATGTGCCGCAATTGTAAGGTGGTGCGTCGCAAGGGTGTTGTCCGCATTATTTGTTTGGATGCGCGGCATAAGCAGCGTCAAGGTTAAGTGACGTTGTGGGGGTATTTCTCTGTGGGGTATTTATTGATTTCCGGCTCCCAGACGACTATAATGGCTAGTTTTACCGGGTATCAATAGCAGGAGAACGCATGGCTCGTATTGCCGGTGTAAATATACCAGTGCAGAAGCACACGGTTATTGCTTTAACTGCCATTTATGGCATTGGCTCAACCCGTGCGCGCCAGATTTGTGGGGCGGCAGGTATCAAGCCCAACGTGAAGGTCAAAGAGCTTACCGAAGCCGAGATCGAAGCATTGCGTACAGAAGTAAGCAGGGTTAAGGTGGAAGGCGATCTGCGCCGCGAAGTGTCCATGAGCATCAAACGCTTGATGGATCTTGGCTGTTACCGTGGGTTGCGTCACCGTCGTGGATTACCGGTGCGCGGTCAGCGTACCCGTACCAACGCCAGAACCCGTAAGGGTCCGCGCAAGGCGATACGTAAGTAACCCCTGTAAGATAAGCTGAAATAGCAGTTTAGGAAATCGATATGGCAAAAGTAGCTACGCGTACTCGTAAACGTGTTAAAAAGAATGTGGTTGATGGGGTTGCGCATATTTACGCTTCTTTCAACAACACTATTATTACGATTACTGATCGCCAGGGCAATGCCTTATCCTGGGCGACCTCGGGCAGTTCCGGATTCCGTGGATCGCGCAAGAGCACGCCTTTTGCCGCGCAGGTTGCGGCGGAAAAAGCGGCTAACATTGCACAGGAATTTGGCATGAAGAACGTTGACGTTCTGGTGAAGGGTCCTGGTCCTGGCCGGGAGTCTGCGGTACGTGCGTTGCATGCAGTTGGCTTTAAGGTCAACAGCATTACCGATGTTACCCCGATTCCGCACAATGGTTGCCGTCCGCCTAAAAAGCGTCGCGTTTGAATTCAAGGCTCCCTCAGGAGCCAAACTTAAGGCTCTTATGGAGCCAACACGAGTAAAGTTGGAGAGTAGTTGTGGCCAAATACACTGGTTCGAAATGCCGCTTGTGTCGTCGTGAAGGCGAGAAGCTCTTTCTCAAGGGTGAGAAATGCTATACCGCGAAATGCGCTGTTGAAAAACGCACGTCGGCTCCCGGTCAGCATGGCGCCAAGAAATCCCGCCTGACGGATTATGCAGGTCAGTTGCGCGCTAAACAGAAGCTGCGCCGTATTTACGGCATGCTGGAAGGCCAGTTCCGTCTTTATTACAAGGAAGCTGAGCGCCGCAAGGGTTCGACAGGTGAGCAGTTGCTGCAATTGTTGGAGCGCCGCTTGGATAATGTGGTATACCGCATGGGTTTTGGTGCTTCACGCAGTGAGGCGCGTCAGTTGGTGCGTCATAACGGCATTACCGTTAATGGTAAGAAGGTCAATATTCCTGCGTACCTGGTTAGCCCCAGCGATGTTATCGCCATTGCCGAAAAATCAAAGAAGCAGTTACGTGTCCAGGCAGCATTGGCATTTGCCCAGCAGCGCGGTTTTGCGAGCTGGATTGATGTTGATGTTGAAAAAATGCAGGGCGTCTTCAAAGCCATTCCAGAACGTAGTGACTTGCCGTCCGATATTAATGAGAACCTGGTAGTGGAGCTTTACTCCAAGTAATCATGTGCCCCGCCCGGTAATTGCTGGCGCTGGGATGGATGAAATACGTCACGCTTAACATTAAGAGAGGAATAACATGCAGGGTTCGGTATTCGAGTTTCTGAAACCGCGTCTGGTGGATGTCCATGTCATCAGTGGCATGCGTGCCAAGGTGACGCTGGAACCCTTGGAGCGTGGTTTTGGCCACACGCTGGGAAACGCGTTACGGCGTATTTTGCTGTCTTCAATGCCGGGCTGCGCAGTGGTTGAAGCCGAAATTGAAGGCGTGCTGCATGAATACACCAGCATGGAAGGCATTCAGGAAGATATCATTGATATCTTATTGAACTTGAAAGGTTTAGCGCTACGTATGCATGGTCGTGATGAGGCCTGGTTGACGCTTAATAAGAAGGGCGCAGGCCCGGTATTGGCGTGCGACATTGAGCTGACCCATGACATTGAACTGGTTAATCCCAATCATGTGATCGCCAATCTCACCAAGCAAGGCGAGCTCAAAATGAAGCTCAAGGTGATGCGTGGGCGCGGTTATCAGCCAGCGTCTAACCGTAATAACACTGAAGATGCCGGGCATGCGATTGGCAGATTGCAGTTGGATGCATCGTTTAACCCCGTGCGTCGGGTTTCTTATGTGGTTGAGAGCGCCCGTGTTGAACAGCGCACCGACCTTGACAAGCTGGTGATTGATATCGAGACCAACGGCACGATTGATCCGGAAGAGGCGATCCGCCGCGCCGCGACGATCCTGCAGGAACAGTTGTATGTATTTGTTGACCTGAAAGGCAAGGAAGAGTCGCAGACGGCCGTGAAGGAAATGGAAGTTGATCCTATCCTACTGCGTCCGGTGGATGATCTGGAGTTGACGGTGCGTTCCGCCAACTGCCTGAAGGCTGAAAATATTTATTATATCGGTGATTTGATCCAGCGCACTGAAGTTGAGTTGTTGAAGACCCCCAATCTGGGCAAGAAGTCTTTAACCGAAATCAAGGAAGTATTAGCAGCCCATGGTTTGTCATTGGGAATGCGCCTGGAAAACTGGCCACCGGCCGGTTTGCAGAAGAAAGAAAAAGCCTCGGCTTAATTTGGGATGTTGAGCGTGCGGAAAGAGTTATTCCGCATTCCTGTTTTGTATGTGATTAAGTAATAAGATGCTGCGGCATCGGCAGGTGTACGCTATGTGTGGCGAATCACTGCTTTAAGGAAGTTTAACCATGCGTCATCGTAATTCTGGTCGTCAATTAAGCCGTAATAGTACGCATCGCAGTGCGATGTTGCAGAATATGGCGGTCGCTTTGCTGCGCCATGAGATTATCAAAACTACCTTGCCCAAGGCCAAAGAGTTGCGCCGCGTGGCGGAGCCTTTGATTACCCTGGCGAAGATTGATAATGTTTCCAAGCGCCGTTTAGCGTTTGCGCGTTTGCGTGACCGTGACATTGTGACCAAGTTATTTAATGAACTTGCGCCGCGTTACAAGTCACGCCCGGGAGGGTATCTGCGGATTCTCAAGTGTGGCTTCCGTTCCGGTGATAATGCGCCTATGGCGATTGTGGAGCTGATGGATCGCACCGAGGCTTCTGTCAATACACAAGCGCCCGTTGCTGCGGAGTAGTTTCCTGCGCACAACCAGCCATAAAAAAACCGGGCAATGCCCGGTTTTTTTATGGCTGGTCAAAAAAGAATACAGTTACTTTCGGTATGGGTTAAGTCAAAGGAGGCGACAGTGAACGAGGCCGATGTAGAAATTTTGGAGCGGGTGGTGTGCTACCAAGGGCATTTCCGCATTGAGCGTTATCAGGTGCGGCATCGGTTGTTTGGAGGTGGATGGAGCGGTGCAATATCACGCGAGTTGTTGGAGCGCGGGCATGCGGCGGCGGTGTTGCCGTATGATCCAGTGCTGGATCGCGTGGTACTGATCGAGCAGTTTCGCGTAGGCGCATTATCCGCACCCGGCGGGCCATGGTTGATGGAGATTGTGGCCGGTGTGATTGACGCGGATGAAACGGCGCAACAGGTAGTGTATCGGGAAGCGCAAGAGGAAGCGAATTGTACACTGCAGGCGTTATTGCCAGTGTGTGAATATCTGGCGAGCCCGGGCGGTACTTCTGAGCGCATCAGTTTGTTTTGCGGCAAGGTTGATGCATCGCAGGCCGGGGGAGTTTATGGTTTGCCGGAGGAAGGGGAGGATATCCGGGTGCTGGCCCTGTCTTTTGATGAGGCGTTGGCGTATATACGTGAAGGGAAAATTAATTCAGCGAGTGCGATTATTGCGTTGCAGTGGTTGGCGCTGAACAGGGCGGATGTGCGTATGCAGTGGGGCTAGAAAAAGGGGCACAGGGCAGGTCTTGTATGTGTAGTAGTCCAGATCCGATCTGACAGTCTCCCAGTTTGACCGATGCGGTTGTCATTTTAGATTCAATTGTTCATGGGGTATGATTTTATCGTGCCACGCTTCCTTTCCGTCAATAAGTGTTCCATCGTTGTGGAACCGCGGTACATCTTGCTTTGGTGGGCGCGGTGGTTGTTGAGTGGTGTATCCACTCATCGAGATCAGCTTCCAGCTCATCGAAGCGGGGCTTCAATGAAGCGACAACCTGACGCAGTTCATCTAAGCAATGACGCGGTGCCGAGCCGAGCACGGATCACCGCTTTAGTCCGCATTTATGACGGAATTTGTAATGCCTCGTCTACTGCGGCATCGAATGAAAAGCCAGTCTAGAATTCAGTGGAATCCCTAAGTTTCAGATTTTCGAGCCAACCGATCATTCGATAGTCGCGCCCGAGCGCTTCACCGAGTGGATGGCCAATGTTGCCAGGGGCGCCGGTGATGAGGGAGAGCTATCGGCCACAAATCGGGGGGTGTTTTAATGTGCCGGGACGCCGCCGTAGTGGGGTGAAAAAAGGCGGGCGGACATTTCTATTTGAGGCAAACGGCCATTACATTTGCCTTGACATGCCGCCTGGGTATAGCGTAAAGTGCGCGTCTTACTGCGCGGGGCCATAGCTCAGCTGGGAGAGCGCCTGCATGGCATGCAGGAGGTCGGCGGTTCGATCCCGCCTGGCTCCACCAGATTTCAACTGATGGGTTGTGCCCGTCCCGTTGGATTTCACCTACGTCCCCATCGTCTAGCCGGCCTAGGACATCGCCCTTTCACGGCGGTAACAGGGGTTCGAATCCCCTTGGGGACGCCATATAATAAAAGGGTTAGCATAACTAACCCTTTTTCTTTTGCCAGTGCTGAACCCGTGTTTTGCGGCGGCGCGGCTGTAATGGCATAAAATTAATCCACCCCGAGCTTCTTCAGCCGGTAACGCAAGGCGCGGAAGGTAATGCCGAGCAGTTTGGCGGCGGCGGTTTTGTTGTAATGGGTTTGCTCGAGCGCTTTCATGATGGTGTCTTTTTCGATATTGCCGAGATAGGGATCGAGAGACAATGACGCGCCGCCGTTGCCGGTGGTCGGGGTAACCCCGGATGCGGCGGGGGGCTCCATGAGCGGCGGCTGTGGCAGGCGCAGGTCGGTGGACTGGATGGTGTTGCCTTCACACAAGGTAATGGCGCGCTCCAGAATATTTTCCAGCTCGCGCACATTGCCGGGGAAAGGGTAACGCGCCAGCATGTCAATGGCGTCGGCAGACAGCGTGGGTGGCGGATCGCTTTGTGGCCCGGCCTGTGCCTGCTTGCACAATCTCTGTAAAACATGTTCTGCCAGTTGCGGAATATCCTGTGCGCGGTCGCGCAAGCTGGGGGCGTGCAGTTCAATGACGTTGATGCGGTAAAATAAATCTTCACGAAACGCGGCCTCTTTCACCAACGCGGCAAGATTTTTGTGGGTGGCGCTGAGGATGCGCACATCCACGGGCATTTCTTTTTGCGCGCCCACCGGCCGCACGGCCTTTTCCTGGATGACACGCAATAATTTTACCTGCATGTGCAACGGCAGGTCGGCGACTTCGTCGAGAAACAGCGTGCCACCGTGGGCGGCTTGAAACAGGCCATCTTTGTCGCTGTTTGCGCCGGTGAAGCTGCCTTTTTTATGGCCGAAAAATTCGCTTTCCATCAAGTGTTCGGGAATCGCGCCGCAGTTGACCGGCACAAACGCTGCGTCGGCGCGCGGGCCTTTGTCGTGGATCAAGCGGGCGATGAGTTCTTTGCCGGTGCCGGATTCGCCGCTGATATACACTGGCGCCTGGCTGCGCGCCAGCTTGGCAATGGTGGCGCGTATCGCTTGCATAGGAGCCGAGTCGCCCAGCAAGACGTGGCGTGACCGGCGCTCCTTGACGGAAGGGTCTTGCGCGGGCGCGGATAACTTGAGCGCCTTGGTCACCAGATTACGTAACACATGCAAGTCTAATGGCTTGGAGACAAAATCGAAGGCGCCCGCCTTGAGCGTGCTGATGGCCAGCTCCATGTTGCCATGGGCGGTGATGACGGCCACCGGTAAATTTGGGTGATGGCGTTGGATATGCTCTACCAATTCAACGCCGCTGCCATCCGGCAGGCGCATGTCGGTAATGCACAGGTGAAACAGGTGGCCTGCCGCATGCCCCGCCGCCAGCAAAGCATACGCCTGGGCCAGATTTTCAGCCGCACGGGTTTCTATGCCCATACGCCCTAACGTAATATCCAGCAATTCGCGGATATCGGGCTCGTCGTCTACTATCAACGCAAGATATTGGCCCATCATGCCACCTGTTTACGGCGTGGATCAGCGAAGGTAATGCGAAAACAATTTCCGCCCTTCCCTTTTCCTGGTGCGTCTGTGGAGGCGCCCTGGCGTACCGCCAGGTAATTAAGGCGCGCCTGGTTACATTCGCACAACTCACGGCTGATATATAAACCCAGCCCAGTGCCTTGCGGCGCGGTGGTAAAAAAGGGTTCAAAAATATGTTCCACCACCTCTTTGGCAATGGCCGGGCTACGGTCGATGACATCCAGAAAAGGATGTGGCGAGTCTGCCATGATACCGCCGCGTAAGTAAATGGCAGTTTCGCCGACCGCATGATTTTTCGGGCCGTGGCGCAGCGCGTTATCACACAGGTTCCACAAGATTTGATGTAGCTGGCTCGGGTCGATACGCACACGCAGGCTCGGGGGCGTAGCTTCTACCGCGAAGAGGCTGGCATCAATATTTTGGGTGCGGCTAAACTCATCCACAAATCCTTCAAGCCAATCTTTCAACATAAATTCTTGCGGATGCGAGCGCTCGCGGCGGCTCAACTGCAAAATGTTTTCAATAATGGTATTTACACGGCGCGTTTGGTCGCCGATGATCTGGATAAAACGCGCATCCCCCGCCTCGTGCGTGGGCGATTCCGCCAACAATTGCGCGGCATGGCTGATGGCGCCCAAAGGATTACGGATTTCATGCGCGATGCTGGCCGTAAGGCGACCCAACGAGGCCAGCTTCATTTGTTGCGCCTGCTGCGCCAATGCGGCGGTGTCCTCCAGAAAAATAAGCGTGCCGGAAGCCGCATCGGTGCCCATGTGCGCAAAGCGCGGCAACAGGGCCGCGGCGGTTTGTGAAGGGCTGAATACTTGTGTTTCAAGTTGCAGGCCATCGTGCCAGTCGCGCCATTGCCCGGCCAGGGCGGGGCACAACTGCTCTATGCGCTGATAGGGCTGCTGCGCCGCAAAATCGCTGCCCTCAGATCCCGCGCCTAATAAATGCCGCGCTGACTCGTTAATCAACCGCACGTTTTCTTGTGCGTCAACCACCAACACCCCCGTCTGCATGCGTTGGATGATATATTCCGTCAACTGCTGCATGTTAGCCAAATCTACGCCACGTTGCGCGGCCAGTTTTTCGGTGGCGCGGATACGTTCCGCCAGGGTATACGTTAACCATGCCGTTGCGAAAAAGGCGGCGCCCAACAGGCCCGCTTGGGTATAATTGCCCCCGGGCAAAGGATCAAGCAGGTGGGCGCGTATTTGCTCCCCCAAAACCATCAGGCTGGCGGTGGCCGCAAAAAAAATCGCGGTGCGTCCTGGCATCAGAATACTGCCTCCGGCAACCGACACCAGCAACAGCATGCCTAACCCGCTGGCAATACCCCCGCTGGCATGCATCAGCAGGGTAACGATCAGTATATCCACCAATACTTGCACATAGACCTGCACGCCAAAGCGCGGCCAGCGCGAATAAAGGGTGACGGTACTGAAGATACTGAAAACCAGGTAAATAAGGCTGGTAGCCAAAAATAGCTCGGGGGTATGCGCGCCCAACGACTGGGAATCAATGCCTGCCAGCGGCAAGGTGACAAACAAGGCGGCAACGACCATGCGATAACCATTCAATAGCTTCAGAAGCCGCCAAGTTTCGGAAAACCCGGATGAGGCTACATTGCATGATTGCGCATCGTTGGTCGGCAACGCGCCACCAAGGGGTAGTTGAGTATCGGTTTTGGAAAACATTCCTGGGCAAATTCCATTGGAGCGCGCGGGTTAATGCGCCTTAAGAAAGCGCATGATTACCCCTGACAAAAGTGGCCTGCCAATTCAATATGAAAGGGCAATGCTTCAGCGTTTCATCAGTATTAGCGGCCTGCATCCTCCAAGTCTTTATTTAAAAACTTGAAACTAATAGTAAGAAAGTTCGTAACCGATCCACGAAGTACAACCTATTCAGCGCACCATTTCGATGGTTGCCGGTAACTTCAAGTCCGTGACCAACGCGCTGTAGCGGTAGTGGCCGTAGGCCGGGTCGTCGCCAAACAGGCTCAAGGTTTTACCGCGTGCCGGGGCGCGTTGCTTGATGTGTTGGCGAATGGCAACGATGCGCCGGGGCGCATCCCACGCACCGCTTTGATAATCGAAGCTTGCGATCTCGATGCCCTGCGCCCCCGGCTCCCCCAACGGCCACCAACCCGTATGCGCCACCAAAGCGCGTTGCAGCGGTTGCTGTAAGCGCAGGGCCACGATGTAGTGGGTTTGTTTGGCTTCTAACTCAGCGAGAAATGCCGCCTCGCCAAAGCCGCTGTCGGCACGCGCCAGGTCCACGCGCTTGTCGCCCAGGCGCTGCAGCGTGGCATTGAAGAACGCGAGCACGTTGTTGGCGCTGTGTGTATTGCCCGGCCGTAACCACAGGTGGGTGTCGGCGATGAAGGCCAGCAGCGGATGATGCGAGGCGCGCACGCCCTGGCTTTGCGGGTTGTACCCCACGGCTCCGCCTTCTTGGGTGCCGTAGCGTGTCATCACCGTGGAATCCAGGTTCCAGCGTTAAGCCACCGATGCGCAGCTGACTAAACAACCCCGCGTATCACGCACCAAACACGCGCTCGTTGGTCGCCTGATCGAACTTACGAAACAGGCGCATCACCGCTTTGAAGTTCGCCATCCGCGTCCAACCGAACAGTTTCTGCAATACCTCGTCATGCCGCGTCACTTCGCCGTGTTCAAAGCGGTTGACGCCGCACCACACACTGAGCATGAATTGCTGCTCCGGCGCATAGCCCCAGTTGGAGCCGGGGTGTGGTAACTCAAGGCTCTTGAGGGCGGCGTCCATCCCCATGCAATCCAGCATCCTTTTCATCAGCGCCAGGCCACCCACGGCGTGATTTCTTTGTCGGAAAATTGCAGTTCAAAGTCCATGCCTCCCCACTAAAAGAGTGCGCCCCAACGGCCCCTGCGGTTCAACCTAAAGCATAATCCAATCAATCACTTGTTCTATTGGCTGCCATTATAACTGATGTTACGCAGCCCCCCTCACCGATGATGGCATACTAAAGCCTATGGACAAACAAAACCTTGAACTATACACAGACTACTTGATCAGCAGCT
>JAGVME010000016.1 GCA_020053945.1 Gammaproteobacteria bacterium | reverse complement strand
GTTGTATTTGACGCGGCGATTGGTACGCAACTGATCGTCAAATTGCGCCAGCTCTTGCGCGGTGGGTAAGCGCCCATCCAGGAGCAGCAGCGCCGTTTCTTCAAAAGTGCTGTACTCGGCCAGTGATTCGATGGGATAACCACGATAGGCCAGGATGCCGCGCTCGCCGTCGATAAAGGAAATGTTGGATTTAGTCGCTGGAACGCCTTCCAGACCGGGCAGATAGTCGCTCATGATGCACCCTTATTGCTAATCTATGAGGAAATAGCATACCAGAAAAAGCGCGCAGGAAGCCGCCATTAGATACGGATCAATACATCGAAAATCAAAGAGTGTGCGGGCACAACACGACCCGCATAAGATTTAGACGGAGAACGAAGACCCGCAACCGCAGGTAGTGGTGGCATTAGGGTTACGGATAACGAATTGCGCGCCTTCGAGACCTTCGGTGTAGTCGATTTCTGCGCCCACCAGATATTGGTAGCTCATGGGGTCTATCAACAGGGTGACGCCACCCTTTTCTACCAGGGTGTCATCGTCGCTGACGCTTTCATCAAAGGTGAAGCCGTATTGAAAACCCGAGCAGCCGCCGCCCGAGACAAATACGCGCAGCTTGAGGTTATTGTTACCCTCTTCAACGATCAGGTCGCGCACTTTATTCACGGCGTTGTCGGTGAAGAGCAACGGAGCTGGCATGTCAATCGCGCCCATAGGGGTTCTCCATTAAAATCAGTTGATTATCATCATTAAATAAGACAATGATGGCAGGCTATAGTTCATTTTCCGCTTCTGTGGGACAACTGTCAAGAAACCTGTCTGCTATCATTCTAACTGTAGGCTGCTGTACGGGGCTGACGTAAATCCTGGCAAACCCAGTATTGCCGATCTGAATTTGTGCGACACACTGTCGACGCAATAGGCGATTCCTGTTTATTTGCCCTGATCATGCGGAACGATAACCTCAGCGGTAGCGGTCGCTTTATTGCCGGAGGCATCGGTGGCGGAGTAGGTGACGGTGTAGACACGGCCTAACTTGTTTTCCCCTGCGCGCTTGGCTTTCAGGGTGAAGCGCCGGTCATCGGTGGCGACTTGGGCATCTGCGATGTCACCCGCCAGCAGCGGCTCGCTGGCGGTGATGGATTCGAGTTTGATCGCGGGGTTGGGGTCGTAGTCGTCTTTCACAGTAACGGTAGCCGTGACAGGGACAGGCTTGCCGTTGGGCGGCCAGAGGGTCGCGGGCGTCAAGCTCACGCTGAAGGTGGGGGGCGCGGTGTCGGCGAGTTCGAGGGGGAGCGTCATGAATGATGGATAGTCGGTAAAATAAACGGTGGCATGGCCGCTGCGGTAGGCGTCATCCGCCTTGGGTAGCGTGATGCTGAGGAAGCCATCCAGGGTTTGGCCGGGCAATATTGCCGCCGAGACCCTCTCCTTTACCCCAAAGGCAAGGGCGCGAAATAGACTTTCTTCAGCTATGAGCATGTGCGCCTCCCAATCCGGGGGCGTCGTGACACTGGTTGCCGGAATGCCGGTGTCGAAATTCCAGCCGATGGGTAACTCGCGCAGATCATAAACATCATTATCATCACGATTCTTGGTGTCATATCCGATGGTTATTCCCGCGATTTCATGAGGCCCATGATTGATGACGCGGTAATGGTAAACCACCCGGTCGCCAAAGTTCTGGGCGTAGACTTTGACGCTGGCGGGCGGCTCGGCGGCGTGTGCCATTACGGCCAGAAGACTATTCAGGGTCAGCACCAACAGCAACGGGTATTTGATCGTTTTAGCTCGGTTCATCGCAAAGCTCCTGTTACTTGTGGCTAAAATGGACGCGGTCACCCACGGGGTCAGGACGGCGCAATTGGCACTGCGCCGCCAAGACGTCGATCTGGGCAGAGGGTAGCTTGATGGTTACATCCACCGCTTGGCCAGAGGAATGTAGCGAATTGCGGGCAGGTCTTCTTACCATGCCATGCCTGTTGAAATGCGCTTGCACCTCGGTGCGCAGCGCTGCGCAAGCTGGATTGTTGTTGCGGAGCAATTCGTCATGCCACTTGTCCCACACATTTCCCAAATGCTGATTATACGCCACTGGTCGGCAGGCCGACCCGACGCTGGGGTTACCACCGGCATTGGTTACCGCTGTCAGCAGACAGCTCAAGGCGGTAGACATGGCCGGGGCCAGACATGTGGTGTCCGAGCGATTCGGGTTGTTTTCAAACAACAGGACGATTGGATCCGTGATGGGCGGTAACGGTTGAATGGGGCACGCGCTAGGGCAGGAATAACCAGGGTAGTCGAGAATTACAGATCCATCTGAACAAATAGCCTCAATAACCAGCTCCCCATAGAAACCAGACTTTTTAACGAAGAACTTATAGATCCTACCGCGGTGACCTCCATACCCCCATGATGCATCCATATGTAGACCAATGTACGCATATGAGTCAGGGACGAACTCCGCAAGACACCACCCGGCAGGATAGGGCGCATAAGCGGGAGTGGCACACATCGCACTATATTCGGCTTTGAGGTAATCCAGCATCTGGTTGGCTACATTTTCGTAACTCCCGCCTCGGAAGCATATTTTGGGCGGATCAATAATGTCACGACAGACAGAGTAATGGTCTGGAGGTACTACAGGATCAGCAGAAAGTGCGGGAACGGAAACCAGCAAAGAAAAAAGTAAAACCAGGTATTTCATCCCATTGCCCCCTCGACCCGCAAATCACTCTAAAATATTTAGAACAAAAGCAGTGTAGCTTATAACCACATCGAGCCTGTTTGTCAAAAGAATTGTTGATAACATCAACTGTCAAGCAGAAGCTTGGGCGTGCAGGCCTTCTACCAATTCCATTTCAATGGGGTATTTTTCCCCTCTCCCGCAAGGCGGGAGAGGCTGGGGAGAGGGATATATTAATTCTCTGAATTGAATTGGAAATGGAATTATGACCCAACATTAACCAGATAAAAAACATGGTGACTAAGATCAAGGCAACAAGGCGATGGCGCCCAGCCCAGCGGTTTCGTCGAGATTAAACATGATATTCATGTTTTGCACGGCCTGACCGGCGGCGCCTTTGACCAGGTTGTCGATGACGGACAGCACCACCACGGTGTCGCCCCCTTGAGGGCGATGCACCGCCAGGCGGCAGGTGTTGGCGCCTTTGACGCTGCGGATTTCAGGGTAAGCACCGGCCGGGAGCACGTCAACAAACGGTTCGTCAGCGTAGCGTTTTTCGTAAATTCCCTGTAAGTCCAACTGTTTGTCAGTGACGATGCCGTACAATGTGGCGTGAATGCCGCGTACCACGGGCAGGTAATGCGGCACGAACGTTAGCCCCACATTGTGCCCGGTAGCCTGCGTTAATCCCTGCATGATTTCGGGCAGGTGACGGTGGCCGGGCACGCCGTAGGCGCGGAAGTTTTCTGCCCGTTCGCTGAACAGGGCGGCGACTTCGGCCTTACGCCCGGCACCGCTGATGCCGGACACCGCATTGGCGATGAGGTGTTTGATGTCCACCACGCCTTGTTCGATGAGCGGCAGGAAACCGAGTTGCACAGCCGTGGGGTAACAGCCGGGGTTAGCGACGAGGCGCGCGGTGCGAATCGCGGCGCGGTTGACTTCGGGCAAGCCATACACGGCTTCTGGCAATAGTTCAGGGCAAGCGTGCGGCATAGTGTACCAATGCTGCCAGGTATCAACATTTTTCAGGCGGAAGTCGGCGGCAAGGTCGATGACGCGCACGCCAGCGGCCAGCAGTTCGCGCGCCTGGGTCATGGCGATGCCGTTGGGGGTGGCGAAAAATACCAAGTCACACGCCGCCAGCGCGGCACTGTCGGGCGCGGTGAACGCCAGGTTGATATGGCCGCGCAGATTCGGAAAAATATCGGCCACGGCGATACCCGCCTCGGCACGCGAGGTGATGACGGATAATTCTACGGACGGATGTGCGGCGAGCAGGCGCAGCAGCTCTACGCCTGTATATCCGGTGCCGCCGACGATGCCTACTTTGATCATGTTTTGCCCAACCCCTCGCTTCGCTCTCCCCGGCCCTCTCCCGCTTGCGGGAGAGGGGGTGTTGCTTGTGTTACTCATTATATCGCAACTAACGTGGGCGCGCCTGTTACTCCGGCAGGGGGTGAAAAGCACGGGAGACGTAGGTGATGACGGCGTTGATCTGGTCATCATTCAATACCGATTTCCAGGCAGACATGGGAGTACCGGGCAGACCATCGCGGATCACTTTTTTGAGGCGGGTGCGGGTCATGTCTTGCATGGCGGTGGCGCTGGTCAGGTTACGCGGCGGGGGTTGTAGGAAGCTGCCGATCCAGTTGCGGCCGGTGCCGTCGGCGGCATGGCAAAACGCGCAATTCTGCTGGAACAGGGTTTCACCCTGCCGTTCCTGGGCAGTGAGATTGGCGAGTTTCGGTGGGATATCATGCTTGGCGTAGAGGCTGGCGCTGGTGATGGCGTCAACTCGTGGGGCAACGGCGTCCGGCTGGGCCGTTCCTGCGCATCCTGCGCCCACGGCACTTGTGCATCCCTGCACGGCGTGTGAATAACCATTGCGCGGATATGAGAGGGCGCGCGGATCCCACATCGGATCATCTTTCAGTGGCGTGCGCCGCGAACCTTCGTGACAGGTGACGCATCCTGACATAAACAATTGTTTGCCCGTGCGTTGCGCGGGGGTGAGCGATTCCCAGGCCGTGTCGAGAGGAACTTCACCCAAGGCGAAAGGGAACGCGGCGCGGTAGCGCTCATGGTTGGGCCAGCCGTTTTCAACGGTGTGGTAGCGGGTGTTTTTAGCGGCGCCCTGCATGAATTCCTGACGGACAAAATCGACCACCGCCTCGATTTCATGCGGTTTCAGTACGCTTTTGAATGACATCATGGCGCTGCCTTTGCTGCCGTGGGTCACCGCGTCGATCATTCTTTGCCGGTCTATGCGGCGCGATGTGAAATCGCGGGGTGGCGGAGACAGGTAGGTGGCGGCGACGGTTTTGGCGTCTCCCGCATAACCATGGCAGAAGTAGCAACGGTAGTTATAAATTGCGCGGCCCGGATCGCTGTCGCGTGCAGCGGCATTGGCAGCGTAACCCGCACTTTTTCCGGCATTACTCAGGGGCTGGTTATTTTTTTTTTAGCGGAATTCTCGCCAGTTTCTTTGCCTTTAATAAATCCCTGAAACACGAATTCCGCGACATTGGCGATCTCCTGTTCGCTCAAGACGGTGCCCCAGGCAGGCATCACCGTGCCCACTTTGCCGTTATAAATCGCTTTGAGCAAGGTGGGGCGATTCAACGTGCGGCGCGCGTCAGGATGCAGGAAATTGCGGGGCTTGGGGCGGATGAATGTGGCACGCGGCCCTTCGCCGTCACCCGCCTTGCCGTGGCAGACGTAACAGTTTTCCATGTAGAACGCGCGACCCTTAACAGCGTCACCGACCAATCCTTTGGGGAAAGGCAGCGACATGTCGGCGTCAACCACGGGCGCGGGCACCGGCGGCTTTGGCGGCGTTTCCGTCGGCAGGGCGGCATGGCCATGTCCCGGAGGCGGCGCGGCAGTGGCGTTCTTTGCGCTGCCCTCAATAAAAGTGGCGCGCACGTAATCTACCACAGCGGCAATTTCTTGATCAGAAAGGCGCTTCCTGAACGACATCATCGCCGTGTCAGGACGTCCATAAGTCACTGAAGTGATCATGCGTTCACGGGTCAGTTCCTGGCGGGTTTGCACGGAGGTGAAATCGCGTGGCGGCGGGTTGAGCGAGGCCTGCGTCCACATCGCGCCCGCACCTTTGTCGCCATGGCACACCGCGCAGTTGTTGAGATAAACGCGTTCGCCGAGGCTGGCATTGACGGGGATGATGCGCCGCGAATTAGAGCCTGGCCCGCCACGCACGGCGGGGCTATGCGATGCAGGCGGGGGGGATGCAGACGGGGATGCAGGTGTTGACACCGCCGCAACCGCGGACTTCATGAACGTAGTGCGGATATAGTCCACGATACCTTCGATCTGTTGTGGTGAAAATTTGTTGCCCCACCCCACCATCGCGGTATCCGGACGGCCATGCGTCACAGAGACAATCATGCGCTCGCGGGATAACTCTTGCTGTACCGCCGCCGAGGTGAAATCTTTGGGTGGGGGGTTGAGCGCCCCGTCAGCGCGGCTTTGTCCATTGCCCTTTTCGCCATGGCAGGCCGAGCAATATTTTTGGTAAAGCTGCGCCGGGGTGGCTACGTCAGGCGCGGACCATACCGTGAGGGGGGCTGCGCACAACACGCCCAGCAACACCCACATATCCCGTTTTAATCCTGGCGTACCCTTCATGCGCTACCTGACTGTTGTGAAACCCGCTGTAATTATAATCCTAAGGTAATATCTTGACACTGTATGGCCTCTTTGACTACTGTTCCCCCAAAATACTCCGTGGTACTCTATATAACTTCTATAGGCAGGGGCGGCGGAAATGGCCATAGGGATACTCAACACATCAGGGATTTCCCTGGCGGTAGCGCCAGAAACAATAAAACGAGGCACTGCGTGATCAAGCGTAAATGGTTTGTTGTGATCGGCGCCGCACTGGCGCTGAACAGTGCATGGATAGGGCCGTCGCTGAGTGGCACCATTTTAGGCACCAAGCACGACTTTACCGGCCTGAACGCGCGGGTGGGGGTGGTGGCGATGTCGGGCGTGGCGTTTTCGGACTACGGCTCGCCGTGCGTCTATTGCCATATTCCCGACGCACAGGGACGTGGTAGTGCCGCGGGAGGCACGACGCCGGGAGCGGCACCAGACAAGAGCGGCCCACCCGCGCCTGGCAATGCCGCAGATACTGAACAGAATATCGAGGACACCCTCAAACAAGGCGCGGCGTTGGGTGGCAACCCAAGCTGGAACCGTTTTTTACCCGACCCTGACAGCTATAATTTGTATGACAGCCGCAGCCTGGAAAATAAAGTACGCACGCCCAGCCCGATCAGCCTGCTATGCCTGTCGTGCCATGATGGCACCATGGCATTGGATATGACGGTGTTCAAACCCAATGGCTGGAACAGCAGCGAGGACGCCGCGCTGCACGCGCGCCTCAACGGCGGCAATGATTTGATGAGTTGTGGCAAATGCCATAACGGCAAAGTGGCGCACAGCATCGAAATCAAACACCTTGGCACAGACCTGCGCAATGACCATCCCATCTCCATGCAGTACGCCGGTTTAAACCAGAAAGACGCCGACTTCTGGGCGCCAGACAATGCCTACGGCTTTAACAATGGGGTCAAGCTGTACGACGGTAAAGTAGAATGCGCCACTTGCCACAACGTGCATGATCCAGACATTAATCTGTTGCTGCGCGCCACCTCTGACCGGCTCTGTGAGACATGCCACATAAAATAAGCGGCGCGGGTACCGCCCGGCGCGGCTTTTTACCTTGGCTACCCTTGTTGTTCATGACGGTGGCGCTGGTGACGGGGTGCGCCTCAACGCCGCCAGCACCCGAATTTGTCCCGCCGGTGTTCCCTGCCCCCCCTGATCCTGCGCGTTTTATTTTTGAGCGCAGCTTGAGTTTCAGCGATAACGTCGAAACAACTACGCGCGGCGACCGCTTCAGGCTATTTGCGCTGGGCGAGCAAAAGACTGTCAAGGGACTCATCAAACCGTTTGGTGTCGCCGCGTATCGCGGCCAGGTGTACGTCACTGATACCGCACAGCGCCTGGTGGTGGTGTTTGATATTGCGCACGGACGTTACCGGGAAATCGGCGTAGACAAACCCGGCCAGTTGACCAAACCGATGGGCATTGCGGTATCCAGCCGCGGCGAGGTATTTGTTTCCGACATGACCTTGCGGCAAATATTTGTGTACGACACCGAAGGTAAATATTTACGCACCTTCGGTAACAAAACCCTGTTCAACCGGCCCTCGGGCGTGGCCGTGAGCCCTGACGGCACGCGCGCGTATGTCGTCGATACCGGTGGTGTAGAAAGTGATGCGCATCAAGTGTTGGTGTTCGACGCGCAAAGCGGCGCGCATCTGCAAACGATCGGCAAGCGCGGCATTAAAGACGGCGAGTTCAACATGCCGTTACAGGCGGCGGTGACGCCCGATGGTACGCTCTACGTAGTGGACAAAGGTAATTTTCGCGTTCAGGCGTTTAACCCCGACGGCAGTTTTCTCCGCGCTTTCGGCAGCGCCGGGCGCTTTCCCGGGCAGTTTGCCAGCCCCAAAGGCATCGCCAGCGATGCGCAGGGCAACGTTTATGTCGTAGACACGGCGTTTGGCAATTTTCAGATCTTCAATAGCCAGGGGCAATTGCTGATGTTCATAGGCGAGCGTGGGGCGGGCGGCGCGCCCGCCAAATACATGCTACCCGCCGGCATTGATGTTGATGAAGATGGACGTATTTATATGGTGGATCAATTCTTCCGTAAAGTGGATGTATTCAGGCCGATCGGATTACAGGCGCACGAGGGGTACGCGGGGGATAAAAAACAGGGGAAATAAGGGCTTGTGAGGAAATAAGTGTTACATTTGAACGGCGCTCACGGGATGCGCTGCAAGGCGTTTGGCGCGCGGTGTAGCCGGGCTACATAAGCGCCAAACAACGCCGCAGAGCGCCCGTCAGTGACGTTCAAATGTAACACTTATTTATGAACAGGCCCTAAGTTTAGTAAACCTACAAATGGCGGCTGGCGCCGTAAATTCCCTGTTGTTGAATAATTTCCCATACGCCGTCAGGCACCCAGTAACGGGCGCTCCTACCGGCTTGAACAGCGCTGCGGATCCGCGATGCCGAGATGTCGAGTTGTGATACCGGCCGCAACAAAACACAACCTGCCGACGCGTCATGCAGCCGTGCGGGGTCATATACTCCATGCTGCGATACCAAATCAGCCACTTCACCTTGTGTCGGCGGTAACCAGCCGGGCCGCGCCATCACTATAATATGCGCCAGGGTGATGATGTCACGCCAGCGATGCCAGGTATGCAGCGCCTGAAAGGAATCCATGCCCATCATCAAACACAAGGGCTTGTCACTCCCCAACTCCGCACGCAACGACAGCAGTGTGTCCACCGTATACGACGGCGCGGCGCGGTGCAATTCACGGTCATCCACACGCAACCCGGGCTCACCCTGACTCGCGGCCTGGAGCATGGCGAGGCGTTGCGCGCCATTTGCCAAGGGCGCGCTGCGATGCGGCGAGATGTTGCAGGGCATCAGGCGTACTTCGTCCAGCGCCAGATCTTCACGAATATCCAACGCCGTACGCACATGACCGATGTGAACGGGATCAAACGTACCACCAAAAATGCCAATCATACGCGCATGCAGGCATGGCAAGATGCGCCGTGCGGAGAGATTAACCGGATAACGATCCGCATTTTATTTCCGGACATGCCCATCACCCAGCACCACAAACTTCTGGCTGGTGAGCCCTTCCAGACCCACCGGGCCGCGCACATGCAGCTTGTCATTGCTGATGCCGATTTCAGCGCCCAGCCCATACTCAAAACCGTCTGCCAATCGCGTGGAGGCGTTCACCATCACCGAACCCGAGTCAACCTCACGCAGAAAACGCCGCGCGCGGGTGAAGTCTTCGGTAACAATCGAATCGGTGTGCGCGGAGCTGTAGGTTTGAATGTGGTCTATCGCCTCATCCAGACCCGTCACTATGCGTATCGACAAAATCGGCGCGAGATATTCGGTCTTCCAATCTTCTTCTGTCGCAACGATACAGCCAGGCAAAATATCGCGGGTGCGGGAACAGCCGCGCAACTCCACGCCCGCCGTCTGATATAGGCGTGCCAGTTCGGGCAGCACACGCGGCGCAATGCCATCCGCTACCAGCAGTGTTTCCATGGTGTTGCAGGTACCATAACGCTGCGTCTTGGCGTTGTAGGCGACCTTGATGGCCTTATCTAAATCCGCCTTGTCATCAATGTATACATGGCAAATGCCGTCCAGGTGTTTAATCACCGGCACCAAAGCCTCTTTGCTGACACGTTCGATCAAACCCTTGCCACCACGCGGCACGATCACATCCACATATTCGCGCATACGGATCAACTCGCCCACCGCCGCACGATCCGTGGTTTCAACAACCTGCACAACATCGGCGGGCAATCCGGCGCGGCTCAGTCCGGCCTGGATGCACGCGGCAATCGCCTTGTTAGAATGGATCGCCTCAGAACCGCCGCGCAAAATCACCGCGTTGCCCGACTTCAAGCACAAGGCGGCAGAATCCGCAGTGACATTGGGACGTGACTCATAAATCATACCCACCACTCCCAGCGGCACACGCATATGTCCCACCTGAAGACCGGATGGCTGGTATTTCAATCCCGTGATTTCGCCCACTGGATCCGCCAGCGCGGCGATCTGGCGCAGGCCTTCGGCCATCAGCGCGATGCGCGGCGCGTTGAGCGTGAGACGATCCAGCATGGCCGCATCCAGGCCATTTTCCTTGGCTGCATGCAAATCCTTGGCGTTGGCGCTGATCAATGTCTGTGCCTGCTCTTGCAGTGCATCCGCCATGGCATGCAGCGCGGCATTTTTATCGCCTGTAGCAGCACGGCTTAACTGACGCGCGGCAACCTTGGCCCGCTGCCCCACGTCCAGCATGTAATTCTTGATTGTCGTCATGGTTCGTTTGCGCTCCCTTTTTGAGTTCACCCCTCTACGCCGCATCCGCAGCATGAGAAGGAAACTATTCTCTTTTTACATCAACACCTTGTAGAATACCACATCCGCTTCCTGAAAACGTCGTAAAAAATCACGGTCATAACCTATAACACACTGAATGTTAAATGTATTTATGATTTTAATGGGAAGCCGTGACGACACTAGAAAGCCGTAAGACACTCCACGTTCCGCAAAAATCCAGCCCGAGGACAAGGCGCTGGCTTTCAGGCTCCCACACGGCCTGGACAGTGCTTGTATTGTCTTTGTGCGCCACATTATGGGCGTGGTATGCAACGCGCAATGCTGCGGAGGAGAAAGCGCGCCTGCTTTTTGATTTCCGTGTGCAGGAAACTGAAAGCGCCATTCTCAAACGCATGCAAGACTACGAACAGGTATTGCGCAGCGCGGCCGGATTGTTTGCCGCATCGCAAAAAGTTGATCGGGCGGAATGGAAAGCGTATATAGCCAGCCTGGACATTCAAGAGCGCTATCCGGGCATTCAAGGTATAGGATTTGCGCCGTGGATTCCTTCAGGACACAGGGACGGGCATGTACAGCTTGTTCGCACCGACGGCTTTCCTGCTTATGACATCCAGCCGCCAGGCAACCGCGAACAATATACGCCGATCATGTATCTCGAACCTTTTAGCGGACGTAATTTACGCGCCTTTGGCTACGATATGTTTTCCGAACCCAAACGCCGTGACGCCATGGAACGTGCGCGGGACACTGGCACACCCACGCTCTCTGGCAAAGTGCTTCTGGCACAAGAGACCAAAGAAAACATTCAGGCCGGCACGCTGCTGTTTTTACCGGTGTATAAAAACGGCATGCCCCACGGCACACTTGCTGAGCGCCGGGCCGCGCTGATTGGTTTTATTTACAGCCCGTTCCGCATGAATGATCTCATGGATGGAATACTCGGCCGGGGGAAATCCAACATCAGGGCAGACATTGATGTTGAAATTTTTGACAGGGCACCCCCATCGTCCCGCACCCTGCTTTACGACGCTGACACATCGCTGCATGCAGGAAACACCCATCACACATCCTTGTTCCAACATTCTTCACGCATTAACATGCAAGGCAATACCTGGACGCTGTATTTTTTCACGCGTCCGCCGTTCGAATCACTGGTCGAGACGCAAAAGCCGCTCTTGGTCCTGGGCGCCGGGTTTCTATCCAGCTTCCTGTTGTTTGGCCTCATTACGCTACGCAAGAAAACCGAGGATGACCTGCGCCGCTTTAACGAGATACTCGAACAACGCATTAAAGAACGCACCCATCAACTTGAGATGGCCAACAAGGAACTTGAATCATTTTCCTATTCCATTGCCCACGACTTGCGGGCGCCCTTGCGCGCCCTGAGCGGCTTTAGCCAAATCCTTATTGAAGACTATGCTGGCACGCTTGACGCCAGCGCCACAGGCTATCTAAACCGCATCCACACTGCCGGTGAGCGCATGGGTGAACTGGTGGATGACTTGCTTAAACTTTCCCACGTGGCACGCACCGAAATGAAATTCGAGACTGTTAATCTGGGCGCCATGGCGGAAGAAATACACGCCAACCTGCAACACTCTGAACCGGAACGCACAGTAACGCTGGCCACTGGCACAAATATCATTGCCCATGGCGACTGCAGGCTGCTTGAAATCGCCCTTGAAAATTTGCTGGCCAATGCGTGGAAATTCACCCTTAATACCCCACTCCCCCATATTGAATTCGGTGAAATCCGGCAGGCTGGTGAAACCGTCTATTTTATACGTGACAACGGTGTAGGCTTCAACATGGACTACGTCAATAAATTATTTAAACCGTTTGAGCGCCTCCATACAAACAGCGCGTTTGCCGGCACCGGCATCGGCTTGAGCATCGTCTCCCGAATTATCGCACGGCATGGTGGACGGGTATGGGCGGAAGGCGAAGAAGGAAAAGGCGCGGCATTTTATTTTACACTACCGGCAAAAAAGTAACGCCACGGCAGGGCTGGCGTGCCCCCGCCATCTAACGGGCGGCGGCGGTAGGGTCGGCACGAAAGCGCGCCCCTGCCATCAATAATGCCAGTTGCAATATTTCATCCCAGGCATTGCCTGGCATCACGCCCTTGATGATACGGTCGATCTGCCCGGCGTGACGCAACATGGCTTGCCATTGCGTTAGCGTGTTACGTTTTAGCCCACTTTTGACCAGTGGTTTGCGTGCATCCCACACCCGGTGCGCTGCCATCACTTGATCCATGGCCGTACCCGCATGGACTTCATAGGCCATTTCCGCCAAGCTGCGAATTTCACGCGCCAGCGCCCACAGCACCAGCACGGGTTCGACACCTTCACTGTGAAGGCCATGCAGCATGCGCGCAGTGCGTGCGGCATCACCCGCGAGCGCACTGTCCACCAGCCCATAGACATCAAATCGCGCGCTATCCACGACCGCTTCGGCAATCGCACGGGCATTAATTTGTCCCGCGCCATGCAGCAAAAAAAGTTTTTCAATCTCTTGCGCCGCGGCGAGTAAATTACCTTCCACACGCTCTGCCAGCAATGCTGCGGCTTCGGCATCCGGCTGCATGCCTTTGGCGCGCATCCGCTGGGTAATCCAGCCAGGCAACTGCCGCACTTCGACAGGCCACACTTGCACCACCACACCCACCTTATCCAGCGCGCCCACCCACTTGCTGGACATTACCGCTTTATCGAGCTTGCCGGTAATCACCAGCAACACCGCATCATCCGCCGGGCGTTGCGCATATTCCACCAATGCTTTGCTGCCAGCATCGCCCGCCTTGCCCGTAGGCAGGCGCAACTCGATAATGCGCCGTTCACTGAACAGTGACAAACTGTTGGCCGCGGCATGCAACGCATCCCAGTCAAAACCGGTTTCGACGTACATCACCTCACGTCCCGCGTAGCCCAACTCGCGGGCGCGGGTGCGAATCGCGTCGCACACCTCCCCCACTTGCAACGGCTCATCACCACTCACCAGATAAACCGGCGCCATGGATGGGGTAGCTGACGCCCTATACCCCGCGAAATGACTCTTGATCTGATCCGGCTTAAGCTTCATGCATCACTTGCCTATGGCGCCCAAACGCCGCACCATGCCCTGCACCACCTCACGGCGCAATTCGCGGTACAGCAATTCTTCCTCTGATTCTTTGGCGAGCACTTGTGCCGGCGTGTGTGACACGGCCCGCAGCCGCTCTATCGTCTGCCCGGGGAGAATTTCTTTGCTCTCATGATCGGTCACCGTAAAAGTCACCGCATAGCGCAACTCATATTCTTGTGCCGCACCTGTACTGCCCACTGACAATACCCGGCGATCTTTTTCTTCGCCTGTTACAGCGAGTACCGCGCGGCTGTCTTCGCGTGCACCCACCAGCACCACACCCGCATCCCGCATCCCCCGGCGCAGATCGGCCAACAATACCGCGCTGGCGCCCTCACCCACCACATAGGTTGCGGGCAGCGGCACAATTACCCCGGCACTGCCGCGCAAGCGGAAACCACAGCTATTGAGGGTCAGCAAAATACACACTAATAGCAGCCAAGTGAACAAAAAACGCTTATTTATCAAACTTAAATACCCTCGCCCCATATTATAATTTATAGGTTTTATCCGGCTTTACCTACCCGCG
Organism: Gammaproteobacteria bacterium; assembly: GCA_020053945.1. Classification (GTDB taxonomy): domain Bacteria; phylum Pseudomonadota; class Gammaproteobacteria; family Ga007554. The sequence goes on along the minus strand of JAGVME010000016.1, from coordinate 13,372 downwards.
CCAATACTTGACTAAATTAGTCGGATTCACTAAAATAATACCTGAGCTTTTTAGTATGGTATTGCATCGCCCACCAAAAGTAGGCGCCTGGCCTGGAGACCCCTTATTCTGGCTAGGCGAGCAAAAACCTTGATCTTATTGTAATATAGATCGCTTTGCCTGATGTTTGCAAATGAACACCCTGTAATCTCGGCGATAAAAGACTAGCTATTTGATTTTAATATGTTTCAGCGTCCCTGAAACATGGAGAGCAGCGATGAGTTCAACGCTAGACGCGTTAATCAACCGACCTTATGAATACGGTTTTGTCACGGATATTGAGTCCGACGCCCTCCCCAAGGGCTTGAATGAAGACGTTATACGGTTGATTTCAAAGAAAAAAAATGAGCCGGATTGGCTGCTGGAGTTCCGCTTGGCCGCATATCGTCACTGGCTGACTCTCACTCCGCCGGAATGGGCAAATATCACGCATCCGAAAGTTGACTTTCAGGACATGGTCTATTATTCCGCCCCCAAACCAAGAAAGAAGTTGGCGAGCATGGACGAGGTGGATCCCGAACTGTTGCGCACTTTCGAAAAGCTCGGCGTACCTATGTCAGAACGCAAAGCACTAGCAAACGTGGCAGTGGATGTTATTTTCGACAGCGTGTCGGTTGCAACCACTTATAAAGACAAGCTGGCTGAAGTCGGCGTGATTTTTTGCTCATTTTCTGAAGCGGTAAAAGAGCATCCGGAACTGATCAAAAAATATTTGGGCAGCGTGGTGCCTACGGCTGATAATTTTTACGCGGCACTCAACTCAGCGGTTTTCACTGACGGTTCGTTTTGCTATATCCCCAAGGGTTGCCGTTGCCCGATGGATCTGAGCACCTATTTCCGCATCAACAATGGCGAGTCCGGGCAGTTTGAACGCACTCTGATTGTTGCTGAAGAAGGCAGCTATGTGAGCTATCTGGAAGGCTGCACTGCGCCGCGCTTCGACACCAACCAGTTACACGCGGCGGTGGTAGAGCTCGTCGCCATGGACAATGCCGAGATCAAATATTCCACGGTACAAAACTGGTATGCCGGTGATGAAAACGGCGTGGGCGGTATTTACAATTTCGTCACCAAGCGCGGCTTGTGCAAAGGCATCAATTCCAAAATTTCCTGGACGCAAGTAGAAACCGGCTCGGCGATTACCTGGAAATATCCAAGCTGCGTGCTGATTGGTGACAACTCCATTGGCGAATTTTACTCAGTGGCGCTCACCAACCACCATCAACAGGCCGACACCGGCACCAAGATGATCCACATCGGCAAAAACACGCGCAGCCGCATTGTCAGCAAAGGCATTTCAGCGGGACAATCCAACAACAGTTATCGTGGCCTGGTAAAAGTGGGCGCCAATGCGGCGGACGCACGCAATTATTCACAGTGCGATTCGATGTTGATTGGCGCGACCTGCGGCGCCAACACCTTTCCATACATCGAAGTACACAACAGCAGCGCCAAGGTGGAGCATGAAGCCTCCACCTCACGCATCGGCGAAGACCAGATGTTTTATTTTGCCAGCCGGGGCATCGGCGCGGAAGAAGCGGTATCAATGATCATCAACGGTTTTTGCAAAGAAGTGTTCAACCACTTGCCGATGGAGTTTGCCGTCGAAGCAACGCAATTGCTAGGGCTTAAGTTAGAAGGAAGTGTCGGGTGATCAGCAGTAGCAGTAAAATAATTCTGGAAGTACGTAACCTCTCTGCCTCTGTGGCGGGCGTAGGGATACTCAAAGGCATTAACCTGACGGTGCGCGCCGGTGAAGTGCATGCCATCATGGGGCCGAACGGTTCGGGCAAGAGCACCTTCTCCAAAGTGCTGGCAGGGCATCCGAGTTATACCGTGACGGGCGGTGAAGTGATATTTCAGGGCAAGAACCTGCTGGAACTGCCGCCGGAAGAACGCGCCCATGCCGGGGTGTTTCTGGCGTTTCAATACCCTATTGAAATTCCCGGCGTGAGCAACAGTGCCTTTTTGCGCCTGGCGTACAACACCTTGCACACACGGCGCGGCGGTGAAGACCTGGATCCGCTGGAATTCAACGATTACATCCGCGAAAAATCCAAGATCGTGGAAATGGATCCGAGCTTTCTTGACCGCAACGTCAACGAAGGTTTTTCCGGCGGCGAGAAGAAGCGCAATGAGATTTTGCAAATGGCGGTGCTTGACCCAACACTAGCGATACTCGATGAAACCGATTCGGGCCTGGATATTGACGCGTTGCGCATTGTGGCCAGCGGTGTGAATAGACTCATGACGCCCAACAATGCTGTGATCATGGTTACGCATTATCAGCGCCTACTCAATTACATCACCCCCGATTTTGTGCATGTGATGCGCGGCGGACAGATCATCAAAACCGGCGGCAAGGAACTGGCGCTGGAGCTTGAAACGCGCGGCTACGACTGGGTGCATGCATGAGCGCAGTGATGCAATCCATCGCCAACCATGACGCTTACCTGGCGGGGTTGTTGCCGACCCCGACCACACCCTATGAATGGCTAAATACGTTACGCACCGGCGCGGCACAGCGGGTACGTACCCTGCCCTTCCCCACCACCCGTAACGAGGAATGGCGTTTCAGTGATTTTTCATTAATGTGCAAAACAGTATTTGCGCCTGCCATTGCCACACCCGCATTGACGCTCACCGAGATTGCGCCTTTTCTGTTGCCTGAAGCCGCCAACAGCCGCGTGGTATTTGTTAATGGCATCTATGCGGCACACTTGTCATCGGCCGTGTTACCCGCTGGCGTGGTGGCAACCCATTTTTCAGCAATGCTCACCAATGAAACGCTCCGCGCACAACTTGCCCGGCACGCCACTTTCCAGCATGAAGCTTTCGTTGCGCTTAATACCAGCCACCTGCAAGAGGGCGCGCTGATTGTACTCAGTAAAAATACTGCCTGCGCAACGCCGCTGCATCTACTGTTTATCAGTACTGCAAGCACAACGCCAGTGGCATCACATCCACGCTGTTTGGTCGTGGCTGAATCCGGCAGTGCGTGTACCTTTATCGAAGATTACGTATGCTTACCCACAGCCACCCCATCACCCACCTACTTCACCAATGCCGTCACAGAAATCGTTATCGCAGATGACGCCACGGTGCGGCATACACGCCTGCAACGCGAATCTGTTGCGGCTTTTCATGTGGGCTATGCCGCAGTGCATCTGGGGCGTAACAGTTGCTACAGCTCAAACAGCATTACTTTTGGCGCACGCTTGTCGCGCCATAATTTACACATCACCCAAAGCGCCGAAGGCGCAAACTGCACATTAAACGGGTTGGCGCTGATCTCAGGCCGGCAAATGGCCGACACCCACACCGTAATGGACCATACCCAGCCTAACGGCAACAGTGCGCAATTGCACAAGTGTATTGCCGATGGTGGCGCGCACGCGATCTTCAACGGTAAAATTTTTGTGCGCAAAGATGCGCAACACACCAACTCCACGCAAAGCAGCCGCAACCTGCTGCTGTCAAACAAAGGCCGCATCGACACCAAGCCGCAGCTTGAAATCTTTGCCGATGACGTGAAATGCGCGCATGGCGCGACTGTCAGCCAGCTTGAAACTGAAGAAATGTTTTACCTGAACAGCCGAGGCTTGAACGCCAACACTGCACGTAACCTGCTGATCTACGCGTTTGCCGAAGAAATCATTGACAAGGTGCCGGTAGCCTCGCTCAAACAACATTTGAGCCATACCGTATCCAGCCAGATGGGGGAAATTGTATGAACGTCCCCACCAAAAATCAGCCGCCACTGGAAAATACATTGATCCATCCGGTCAGCATGAACGTTGAACACCTACGTGCCGACTTTCCGATCCTAAAGCACAGCATCCATGGTAAACCCATGGTATACCTGGATAACGCGGCCAGCAGCCAGATGCCGCAACAGGTCATTGATCGCCTAACGCATTACCAGGCCCATGAGCATGCCAATATACATCGCGGCGTGCATACCCTGAGCCAGAACGCCACCATTGAATATGAGAATGCACGCCTTAAGGTGATGAACTTCATCGGCGCCAAGGAAGCGCGCGAAATCATTTTTACGCGCGGCACTACCGAAGGCATCAACCTGGTAATGCATGGCTATGGCCGTCGCTTTATTGGCGAGGGTGATGAAATCATCATCTCGGCCATGGAACACCATTCCAACATTGTGCCCTGGCAAATGTTGTGCGAAGAAAAAAAAGCCCGGCTGCGCATTATTCCAATGAATGATGCGGGTGAACTGTTGCTTGATGAATACGCCAAATTATTTAACAAAAACACCAAATTTGTGGCATTAACCCATGTATCCAATGCGCTGGGCACCATCAACCCAGTACGCGGGATGATCGCCACCGCGCACCAGCATGGGGTGCCGGTATTGCTTGATGGCGCACAGGCGGCGCCCCACATTGCAGTGAATATCCAAGATCTGGATTGTGATTTTTATGCATTCTCAAGCCACAAAATGTGTGGCCCCACCGGGGTGGGCATTTTGTACGGCAAGACCCCACTGCTGGAAAAAATGCAGCCTTACCAGGGCGGTGGTGACATGATTTTGAATGTGACTTTTGAACGCACCACGTATAACGACATACCGCATAAATTCGAGGCTGGTACGCCGGCGATTGCGGCGGGCATTGGCCTGGGCGCGGCGATTGATTACCTCACCGCGATCGGACTGGATAACATTGCGGCATATGAGCACGCGCTGCTGGAATATGCAACGCAAGCCGCACGCAACATTCCAGGCTTGAAAATTATCGGCACGGCACAACATAAGGCAGCCGTACTGTCATTCATCCTGGACGGCATACATCCGCATGACATTGGCACCCTGCTTGACCAGGAGGGGATTGCGGTGCGTGCTGGGCATCATTGCGCACAACCGGTCATGCAGCGTTTTGGCATACCGGCTACAGCACGGGCATCATTCGCGTTCTACAACACTTTTGCGGAAGTGGATGCACTGATCGCCGGAATCCATTCTGTGAAAAAGGTGTTCGCTTGATGAGTGATCCCCGCGCACTCTATCAAGAAGTGATTCTTGACCACAATAAAAAACCGCGCAATTTTGGCGTGCTGGAAAATGCCAATCGCCATGCGGAAGGCCATAACCCGGTGTGTGGCGACCACATCACCCTGCATGTAAAGATTGATGGGGAGGAGGTCAGCGGCATCAGTTTTGAAGGGCAAAGCTGCGCGATCTGCAAAGCATCGGCGTCAATGATGACGGGGCAAGTCAAAGGTAAAACTGTTGCCGAGGCGGAAACCCTGATACAGGAATTCCGCGAAATGGCAACGGGCAAGCTTGATGTCCATGCACAACCCCACCACTTGGGGCGCCTGACAGTATTCGCGGGCGTGAGCGAACTGCCCTCCCGCGTAAAATGCGCCATTCTGCCGTGGCATACATTGCACGCCGCATTTAAAGAATTGGACAACACATCCACTGAAAAAGATTTTTAGGTCCGTATGCCAAAAATTGCTGAAATTGAAAAAACCCCCAACCCCAACGCCATGCGCTTTGTGCTCAAGGAAGCCCTGACATGGGGCATCGCACGTTCGTTTGACAATGCCGAGCAGGCCGCAAACGACCCGCTCGCCGCCGCGTTGTTTGCCGTGCCGCATGTCACTAATGTGTTTTATGTGGATCGCTGGTTGACGGTGACGCAAGATGGCCAAGGCTACTGGGACAAGTTGCTGATGGATCTCGCGCCGCCGATCCGCGCTGCCGAGCCTGCGCCCCAAGTGGCAAAAGACGCCGAAGAAGCGCGCGCCTTTCAAACGCGCGTCGCACCGGAAGATGTGCAACGCCTCGAAGATATCAACAATCTACTCGATCAACAAATTCGCCCGGCACTGTTCGCCGATGGCGGAGGACTGGAAGTACTGGAATTGGCCGGGGACAAACTCACCATACGCTACCAAGGCGCCTGCGGCACCTGCCCCAGCTCACTGGCGGGAACACTCGGCGCGATTGAAAATGTGTTGCGCAGGATTGAGCCGGATCTTGAAGTGATTGCGGTGTAATTTTATAGGGTAAATGGCATGGCCGATTGGATTACTGTAGCCAGTGCTGATGAAATCACCCCCGGCATCCCCAAAGTCGTCGATGTCGATGGCACGTTAATCGCTATATTCAACATTGATGGCGAATATTATGCGATTGAAGATGTATGCACCCACGACGGTGGGCTGCTCACTGGCGGCAAGATTGAATGTGATGTGATTATCTGTCCACGCCACGGCGCACGTTTTTGCATTAAAACCGGCGCGGCATTGTCTGCCCCCGCTTATGAAGCCACCACCACTTTTCCGGTGCGCGCACAAGGAAATGAAATACAGGTTAAGGATACGCGCTGGGATTAATCCATGCCAAATAAATAAGCATTAGGGATCTCTGTGAGCAAGGGTGCAAGAATGGCTACATGGGACACCATTAAAAATCCTGAAGTCGCGGCGATATTCGCCGCCTACCCAACAGAGATAAGGCCAAAACTAATGTTTCTTCGCCAACTGATATTCGATGTGGCATCCCGAATAGCGGGTGTGGGTGAATTAGAGGAAACCCTGCGGTGGGGACAACCCAGCTATCTTACGGCACAGACCAAAAGCGGGAGCCTGATCAGGATCGACCAGATCAAAACCAAAAAAGGAAAATACGCCATGTATTTTCACTGCCAAACCACACTGGTCGACACCTTCAAAGAAATATATCACGCACAGTTCGAGTTCAGCGGAAACAGGAGCATCATTTTCAGCGTGGAAAACCCCGTGCCTGTAGATGAATTGAGCCATTGTATTTCAATGGCCCTCACCTACCGAATGTGCCGCAGACATGTGGGAGTTAAGCAGCATTTCGAGACTACGCCCCGCTGAACATCAAGAGTAACGAGGCTCACTGGGCTGGGGGGAGGATCCCCCTCACCAAACGGGGGGAAATTACATAAAAAACCCTCCCCACCCACAAAAATTCAGCGGATGAGGAGGGCTAGGGGCAGCCACTAAACTTCAGTGCTGCTATGTATTTGTTATTTATTTGTCTCGCTATAAAAAATAGCTTACTTGGCCAAACCCAGAACGAAATCTACCAGCTTGCCGATGTTTTCATCGGAAACGCGTGGGGAGTAGGGAGGCATTGGTACGCCACCGGTTACTTCGGTCCAGTTGCCTTTACCGCCAGCCTTTACCTTGGCAACTAAGTCAGCCTTGGCAGCAGCATTGCCCTTGTACTTCTTGGACACGTCCATCCAGGCTGGGCCGACAACTTTCTTGTCTACGCTATGGCAAGCCAAGCAACCGCTGGCCTTGGCCAGGTCGAGGTCTGCAAAAGAAGGCATGGCAATAACTGACAATGCAGCGCCCAGAACAAGTGCTTTAACTTTCATCATTTTCTCCTTGATTTACTTACCAGTTTAAAGAATGTAATACCTCACACCCTTTTCATTCAGCCAGGTTCTATTCCAGCTTGACTACAGATTACACCTGCCAAGCTGAACCAAAGCTGAACGAAAATGCAAACACTTAGCAGGCTGTTGAAATTCTGGGGTTTGGTTACCCTATGCGTAATGATACTACTCAGGACGACCATCAAATGCGTGGCGCAGACATTACACAGGAATTTTTATTTATCACCGTTCATCTTGAAGCATTTGTACCTGCCAATCCCCCGATGCGACCGATCAGGGAATTATTAATCAGGCCATGAAACGTATCAACTGGCTACTTTATAGCGCCTATTCTGAGTATGGTCGGGAATCAATTCCCCCCGAGTGTTTGTTGCGCGCACAGTTGCTACAGGTACTCTACACCCTCCGAAGCGAACGGCAACAGGTGGAACAAGTGAGTTATAACTTACTGTTCCGCTGGTTTGTCGGCCTGGGCATTTACGACGCGGCATGGGATCACTCTACCCCTTCAGCAAAAACCGGGATCGTCTTTTGGAGCACGCTATTATTCCGGCATTGTTTGAAGAGGTGGTGGAGCTGGCACGCAAGCAAGATCTCCTCAGCGAGGACCATTTCAGTGTCGATGGCACCCTGATTCACGCCTGGACCCCACAAAAAAAGTCAAGCTTGGCCAGTTGCGCAGTTTCTTAGTGTAGGGATTCTACGCATAAACAGGAAAAATAAAGGCTACCTCGTTACACCAACCGTTTCCCCGAAAGACGCTGCGCCAGAAAATCAACCAACGCCCGCACCTTGGGCGCCACATGTTTGCGGCTAGGGTAAATCGCATAGATGCCAAGCTCAATCGAGCGGAACTCTGGCATTAATTCCACCAGTGTGCCTGCCGCGAGATCGTCACCCACCAAGAATGTCGGCTGCATGATTATGCCCTGATGCGCTAGCGCCATGACGCGGCAGGTGTCGCCGTTGTTCGTATGCATGTAAGGATTGACCCGCACACTGACGTGCCCTTTGGGACCGTCGAAATGCCACTCATCGCCCATTGACCAATAGCTGTATGCAATCACCGAGTGCTCGGCCAGATCGGCCGGATGCAGGGGCGTGCCGTGCGCCTTGAGATAGGCGGGCGAAGCGCACAGCACCATGCGCGTGCCGGTGAGACGTTTGCTGATTAGAGTCGAAGCGGGGAGGGTGGCGATGCGAATTGCGACGTCATAACCTTCTTCGATCAGATCGACGACGCGATCGGACAGCGTAACGTCGAGCCGGACCTGGGGGTGAAGTTCGTGGAAAGCACTCCACAACGACGCCAGGTGGGAAATGCCGAAGGTCACAGGCGCATTTACCCGTAATAATCCGCGCGCGGCACCGCTGCGGGAACTCAGCTCCGCCTCGGCTTCCTCGACGCCGTTCAGCAATTCCCGGCAGCGCGCATAAAACACCTCGCCTTCCTCGGTGAGCGACAGGCGCCGAGTAGTCCGATGCAACAGACGCACGCCGAGACGCGCTTCCAGTTCACCGACATAGCGGGACACGGCGGCCTTGGAGAAGCCGAGGGTGTCGGCCGCTTTGATGAAGCTGCCGGCATCGACCACTGCGCTGAAGGTGTGCATTTCTAGAAATCGGTCCATTGTCTCAATATCAGGAACAGTTCATATCGTTTATCCATGTTTATCTTATACGCTGAGCCAAGTAAAGTCCAAACTGACTTCAGCAAACTGCTGGAGCGCATGCCGAAAGGCAAATTAAACTCGACACATTTTAAGGAGACATCATGAAAATCACAGTAATAGGTGCAGGCAACATGGGCGCAGCCTTCGTTAAACAACTCACCCGCGCGGGTCACCAGGTTTCGGTAACTGCCCGTAACTTGCGCAACGCCGAGCAAGTCGCGGCCACTAATTCGGGCGCAGTGGCAGTCCCGATTGCGGGTGCCGCCGATGGTGCTGCGGCCGTGGTGTTGGCAACCGGCTATGGCGACGCCGTCGCTGCCCTCCGCTCAGTCGGCGATTTGAACGGCAAGGTAATCATCGATATCACCAACCCGCTCACGCCCGACTACATGGGTCTCACTCTCGGCTACGACACCTCGGCCGCCGAAGAGATCGCCAAAACGGTGCCCGGCGCGGAAATCGTCAAGGCATTCAATACGGTTTTCGCGCAGCTACTGGCGGAAGGCTCCGATCTTGGCGACGGCCGCAAGGTAACAGTCTTCATCGCCGGTGACACGGAACGCGGCAAGCAGACCGTACGCGCGCTGGCCGAAAGCATGGGATTCGAGACCGTCGATGCCGGTGGCTTGAAGAACGCGCGCTATCTCGAACCGCTCGCGGGTTTAAACATTTATCTCGGCTACGGCGCGGGGCTCGGCACGAAGATCGCGCCGACCTGGCAGCATGCAGTATAACCCCAACTTTATTTAACCCAAGGAGAACAAACATGAATACGAATACGAATTTGCTTCAACGCGTTATTGCTACCGACATAAGCTCCAGCCCACTGGCCTTGCGCGTTCCCGTCGGTATTATCTTTGCCGCGCACGGCGCGCAAAAATTGTTCGGCGCGTTCGGTGGTAACGGCTTGGAAGGAACGGGTCAGTGGATGGCCTCCATCGGCCTCAACCCCGGCTACCTGATGGCCTTGCTCTCAGGCAGCGCGGAATTTTTCGGCGGGCTTGCTTTGATCGTTGGCTTGCTAACGCGTCCTGCCGCCGCAGTGTTGGCGGTCACGATGTTGGTAGCGATCTTCAGCGTGCACATCGACAAGGGCTTGTTCATGAGCAACAACGGTTATGAATACGCTCTCGCCTTGTTGGCGGCGTCGGTATCGCTTTTGTTCAGTGGCGCCGGACGGCTCTCGCTGGATGCAGCGTTGACCGGGCGGAGCGGGGTGTGCTCAACGGGGCCTTCACGGCAACCAGTCTAAAGTAAATTAAAGGAGCGTTAGTCATGAAACGTTTACCCAGCTTGTTCGTTTCGCATGGCGCGCCCACCTTTGCGCTGGAGCCCGGGCTTATCGGCCCGCAGCTCACGGCGTTGGGGCAGGTGCTACCGCGGCCGGCGGCGGTGCTGATCGTGTCGCCGCACTGGATGACGCGTGAGCCGCAGGTAATGACAACGGCGCGTCCGCGGACGCTGTACGACTTCAGCGGATTCGACTCTGCGCTTTATGACATTACCTATCCGGTCGACGGCAGCCCAAAGCTCGCGGCACGCGTGATTGAGATGCTGCGTGCCGCCGGATGGTCGGCCGCGGAGGAGCGCGCTCGCGGACTCGATCACGGGGCCTGGGTGCCGCTGACGTATCTTTATCCTAAAGCCGACGCGCCGGTGTTTCAGATTTCGATACCGGCGCACCTCGACACCACGTCAGCGTTCGAATATGGCCGGGCACTGGCGCCACTCGCGGGCGAGGGCGTGCTCGTTGTTGGCTCGGGCAGTCTTACGCACAATCTGTATGAGTATCGTGCCGAACACGGTCGCGGCGAAGCTTATGCGGCGGAGTTCGCGGGCTGGATCCGCGACGCGGTGACAAGTGGTGATCACAAACGGCTGGTGCGGGCGCTGGAGATCGCACCGCATGCACGGCGCGCGCATCCCACGTCCGAGCATTATCTGCCGCTCGTGATTGCGGCCGGCGCGGCGAGCGACATGCTGCCCGCCACCGTGCTCGATGGCGGCATCGTGCATGGCGTACTGTCCATGGATGCGTTTGTGTTCGGCATGCAGGTGCCGCAGGCGGCGTCAGAGAATCCAGTTGCGCGGATGATGTCATGACAGATATCGATCATGACATCCTGCGTGTCTACACCAGGGCGCGAGCGACAGTCGCGCCCGGTGAGCCGCTCACGTTGATCGAGATCGGACGCGAACGTACCACGTTGGTGTCGGGCAAGGACGATACCGCGCGTGACGCGATCGCACTCCATATCGGTTTTGTGAAAACGGCAAAGGAATTCTTCCAGCACAATCCGCCGACGCCCCGCGAGCTTGAAGATGCGATTGCCACAATCGAGGACGAATTGGCGCGCGCGCGGGCGATTGTCGTCAACGACTCAATGCTGATCACAACCGATAAAGTCGTTCTGGAGATAGTGCGCACCGCCGGGATAGGTTCGGTAAGCGGGCCGATGCTCAGTATCGAGGTGGTGGAACAACTGTATCAGCGATTGGCAGCGGTCTCGTCAGGCGCGCCGCCGACGCAGGAGGAGACTAAGCTGTACGCCGTGCACGCGGCCACAATTGTTATTCTGCGCGAAGCCATGCACCATTTGCGGTACGCCGCGATCAGGGTGATTACATGACTTCGCGTGAATATTAGTAGCAGTAGAAGTACGCATGCCAGTTAAAAACTGTTTTACTAAACCTAAACCCAGCGCAATAGAAAGGAGATCAACATGTCCATACGTAGCCTGATCAATCTCTTAATAGGTATAACGGCGCTGACCGCTGTTATGGCGTCCACCGCAATGGCGGCCGACTCCGAGCTCGCCAAATATAAAGAGGCGGAACGCATCGGCAAGGCGCATCTCGCCACCTTCGACGCGCTCGATTTCGAAGTCTTCACCCATAAAAAATGGGATCGACTGAAGGAAAGCCACGACAAGAACATCGTCGTGCACTGGCCGGATGGCCGCCAAACCAAGGGGCTCGACGTCCACACGCAAGATCTTAAGGCGATGTTCGTCTATGCGCCGGACACGCGCATCAAAGAACATCCGATCAAGATCGCTTCGGGGGAGTGGACCAGTGTCATCGGGGTTATGGAAGGAACCTTCACCAAGCCCATGCCCACGCCCGATGGCAAGACCATCGCACCCACTGGCAAGTCGTTCAAGCTGAAGATGTCCACCGTCGGACACTGGAAGAATGGCGTGATGGTCGAAGAGTTTTTGTTCTGGGACAACCAAGCGTTTATGAAACAGATTGGTCTGGCACCATAACAAACGCTAACCACAAACAGGAGATATCCGTCATGAACCAATCGTGCAGGGAAATATTTCGCCTCGCTGAGGCCGGTCTGGCTACGGTGGCGGGAGCGGTAGCAATTGTTATCAAAATTGGAGGATCGACACGCAACATTGAAGAAATCGCACAACGTGGCCGTCAAACGGATCGAACTAATCGAATTACAAAACGTGAGTCTAGCAGGCTGTTGAAATTTCATTTTCAACAGCCTGCTAGGTCATAAAATATCCACAAATTCAATCCAATGCCGCACAGGCACACGGGACTGGCTTTGCAGATGGGTGAGGCAGCCAATATTTGCCGTGGCGATTGCCGCTGGCGCGCTGGATTGCAGCGCATCCAGTTTGTTACGCAGCAATTGTTGCGCCAAACCCTTTTGTAGTATGGCATACGTGCCTGCAGAACCACAACACAGGTGGGCGTCCGGCACTGGAGTAAGCGCAAAACCCACGGCTGTAAGGATTTTTTCCACCACGCCCGGCAACTGCTGCGCGTGCTGCAAGCTGCACGGGGAGTGAAAGGCAATTTTTTGTTTTGGATTCTTTGTGACCAGCATCGACAAATCCTCCGCCGCCAAAATCTCACCCAGATCACGGCTTAATGCTGAAATGCGCGCGGCCTTTTCGGCATACTCGGGATCGTGCCGCAAAATATGTCCGTAGTCTTTCACCAGGGTACCGCAGCCGCTGGCAGTGATGACAATGGCTTCAACGCCCGCCTGAATATGCGGCCACCAGGCATCAATATTACGCCGCATGAAATCCAGGGCCTCATCGTGCGCATTAAGGTGATAACTGACGGCGCCACAGCAACCTGCGTTGCCTGCCCGCAATAACGAAATTCCCAAGCGATCCAGCACGCGCGCCGCAGCCGCATTAATATTCGGGGCAATGGCCGGTTGCACTCAACCTTCCAAGACCAGCATGCGTCGCGCATGACGCGGTGCAGGCCATGCTGATT
>JAGVME010000137.1 GCA_020053945.1 Gammaproteobacteria bacterium | reverse complement strand
CTGTCGCGCACCACATCAACATCCACATTAAAAAAACCGCCGCACAGGGATGCGCAGGAGTGGCCAGCCCCTAACCGTCCGTTCAGCGCCTGCTGGATTTGCTGTTTATCCAGATAATGAAACTCACCCTGGATCTCAACATTGGTAATGGGCAATGTGTGTGGGTCTTCCAGCTCCATGCCACCCCATGCCACCAACGCGGCTAACATACTTGCGGCCACAATGGCCACGGGCATGCGCCAACGCAAACGCCTTATGCTACCCGCCTCTTGTGGCGGCTCAAGACGACGGTTGGTTTTATTTGCCTTCTTAAACAGTGCGTCAAGCATAATGTTACGACGTACTTGGAGGCACAACTGCCGGTCGCTCCCGGCATCCTGCCTCTGGCGACACTAGTGCATCCGTGCACGTCGCAGGAGAGAGAAGCGAGGGGCTGGGGATGCCAGTAGCGGTTAAAGTGGTCTCTAAAATTTTCCATACCAATTCATCAAACCCGATCCCCGCCTCACGGGCAGCCATCGGCGCCAGACTGTGGTCAGTCATGCCCGGCACGGTATTCACTTCAATCAACCACGGGTGACCTTGTTCATCACGCATAAAATCCACACGTCCCCAGCCGCTGCAATCCAGCGCCTGGAACGCCTGCATCGCCAGGGTCTGCATGGTCTGTTCACTCAAGGCATCAAGGCCGCACGGACATACGTAACGTGTATCGTTGGCCAAGTATTTGGCGTGGTAATCATAAAAAGCATGGGGCGTATCTATGCGTATCAACGGCAACACTTCGTCACCAAGAATGGTGGCAGTGTATTCCCCTCCCTTGATGCAGCGCTCGGCCAACACGGTGCTGTCCAGCGCGCGCGCGGCTTGCCATGCAGCGGCAAGCTCATCAATGTGCGTCACTTTGGCCACACCTAGACTTGAGCCTTCATGCACCGGTTTAATGATTAATGGCAACCCAAGCTCCCGAACCAACCCGGGTAAATCCGTGCCCTCATCCATTACCCGGAATGTGGGCGTGGGCAAGCCTACATTGACCCACAAACGCTTGGCGCGCAATTTATCCATGCCCAGCGCCGAGCCCAGCACCTTGCTCCCGGTATAGGGAAGACCCAACGTTTCCAACGCGCCTTGCATGACGCCATCTTCGCCACCACGTCCATGCAATGCGATAAAAACGCGGTCAAATTTTCCTGCGGCCAATTTTTCCAATACATTTTTATCTGCGTCAATGCCATGTACATCGACGCCGCGCCGCTGCAATCCCTGCACCACCGCATTACCGCTTTTGAGTGACACTTCGCGTTCACCCGACCAACCGCCAAACAGCACTGCAACCTTGCCGAAATCGCTTGGATGATATGCGTGATGGTTTGCGTGTCTTGAGTTGTTGTTAGCCATGTTTCACCTTCGCGTCTTGAAGCTCGCCAATAATGTGGGCTTCGCGGACCAGTTTAATTCCGTGCTCCCGTTCCACCGTTTCAGCTACCCGCGCTATCAGCATCTCAATATCAGCGGCGGTTGCCGTGCCCGTGTTAACAATAAAATTGGCGTGTTTGGCAGATACGCAAGCGCCACCGATACAAACACCCTTCAAGCCACTGGCCTCGATCAGGCGTGCGGCATGGTCGCCCGGCGGATTACGGAATACCGAACCACAACTGGGTTGATTGGTGGGCTGGGTACGATTACGTTTTTCCAACAAATCCTTGATTTGCGCCATGCTGGCGGCGCCGTCGCCTTTTTGTAAGTTAAAGTGCGCGGCAATGAACCATTCATTTGCCGGACCCACCACATGCCGATAGCTGACCTGATAATCACTGGGCGCGCGCATATGGCTCACACCGTTACGGTCCAGCGTTTCCACCGCGCGTACCACTGGCCAGGTTTCACCGCCAAAGGCTCCGGCATTCATCGCCAACGCGCCACCCACGGTGCCGGGGATTCCGGCAAAAAATTCAATGCCCGTCAGGTCATGGCGTGCGCTGAAGCGTGCTACTTTCGCACAGGGCACACCCGCCTCGGCACGCACCGTGACGGCATCCTGCCCTACAGCCAGGCCATTCAATGTGCCGGATGTCATAATCACCGTGCCATGAATGCCACCATCACGCACCAATAAATTACTGCCTAGACCCACCCAAAACAGCGGTTCCGCCTCAGGCAACTGCCGCAAAAACATGGCCAGATCATCCGCATCCAGTGGTTGATAAAATTGCCGCGCCGGACCCCCGACGCGCCAGGTGGTATGGCGCGCCATAGGTTCGTTGTGAAGCAGGACGCCACGCAATGCTGGTTGTTTCTGCATGGGCATCACACGCTGCCTCCTTGACCGTTTACGGCGTCCTGCCTTTCACTGCACTCGTGCGTCCCTGCGCATCGCAACTGCTGCGGCAACTTGGCTGCCGTCGCGCCAATATCACCGGCGCCCAAAGTCAGCAAAACATCGCCATCACGCAATACGCTGGCGAGCGTCTGCGCCAGATCGGACGCGCGCTCTATAAATACCGGATCCGCATGTCCACGCGCACGGATCGCGCGGCACAGCGTACGGCCATCAGCACCCGCGATCGGCGCTTCACCGGCGGCGTAAACCTCAATCAGCACCAGCACATCCACTTCGGACAATACCTTGGTGAAGTCCTCAAACAAATCACGCGTGCGCGTATAACGATGCGGCTGAAAGGCCAGCACCAGCCGACGCTTCGGCCAGCCCGCACGAATCGCCTGCAACGTTGCGGCAACTTCACGGGGATGGTGGCCATAATCATCAATCATCAACACGGAACCGGCAGGCGTGGCAAGCTCACCATAACTCTGGAAGCGTCGGCCGACCCCCTGAAAGTTAGCCAGCCCCCGCAAAATCGCATCATCTGATACACCCACTTCATGCGCCACGCTAATGGCCGCCAGGGCGTTCAACACATTATGCCGCCCTGCCAGATTAGAAGTGACATGCAACCAATTAGGCTTATCGGGACGTGACACCGTAAACGAAGTGCGCGCCTCCGTTTGCCGTATGTCACTGGCAATGATATCGCCTTCACTGTTATTGTTGGCGATGCCATACGTCACCACCGGCCGTGTGACCTGCGGCAGAATCTGCCGCACTACCGGATCATCCACACACAATACAGCGAGCCCGTAAAACGGCAAGTGATGCAAAAATTCCACGAACGTCTGGCGTAAACGACCAAAATCTCCACCATAGGTTTCCATGTGATCAGCGTCAATATTGGTGACAATGGAGATCATCGGTTGCAAATAGAGAAACGAGGCATCACTTTCATCCGCCTCCGCCACCAGATATTGCCCGGTGCCCAGGCGCGCATTGCCGCCAATACTGTTAAGGCGCCCACCAATCACAAAGGTGGGATCAAGGCCACCTTCCGCCAACAAACTGGCTACCAGGCTGGTGGTGGTGGTCTTGCCATGCGTGCCCGCAACAGCAATGCCTTGACGAAAACGCATCAGCTCCGCCAACATTTCAGCGCGCGGCACAATGGGGATGCGCAAACGGTGCGCCTCCAATACTTCAGGGTTATCTTCACGCACCGCGGTAGAGGTCACGATCACATCACAATTATTCACCGCGGCGGCGCTATGGCCGAAGCTTACATTTATGCCTAAATTACTGAGGCGGCGCGTTACCGCACTTTCATGCATATCCGATCCGGATACCTGATAATTCAGGTTAAGCAGCACCTCGGCGATGCCGCTCATGCCCGCGCCGCCAATGCCTACAAAATGAATATGTTTAATACGCCTCATGTACGCGCCACCTCTAAACACCATTGCGCCACTTCATGGGTCGCACCAGGCTTTGCCAATTGCCGCGCCGCCATCGCCATTTTCAGTAAGCGCGCACGCCCTTGATCCGGGGCCTGGCAATAATCATTCAGCGCCGCGCCCAATGCCTGCGTATTAAGCTGGGGCTGTGGTATGAGTAATGCGGCGCCAGCCTGCACCAAATAGGCGGCGTTATGCGTCTGATGATCATCCACCGCATAGGGGTAAGGCACCAAAATCGACGCCACACCTGCCGCAGCCAATTCGGATATGGTTAATGCGCCTGCACGACACAACACCAGGTCTGCCCAGGTGTAGGCGGCGGCCATATCCCCAATAAACGGCTCTACACGCGCCACCGCAATACCCGCCTGCCGATAAGCGGCACGCGCCGCATCAATATGACGCTTCCCGGCTTGATGCCATATTTCAGGCTGGCAGTGCGGCGCCATCTGCTTAATCGTTTCAGGTACCACCTGATTAAATACCTGCGCGCCCAGGCTCCCGCCCACCACCAATATATTCAACTTGCCAGTGCGCCCTGCCATGCGTTGTTCCGGGGATGGCACCGCCACAATTTCTGTACGCACCGGGTTACCTGTCGCGACAGCATTGACCCGCGCGGCAAAAGTTCCGGGAAATGCTTCCAGCACTTTAGTGGCGCAACGGGATAGCCAGCGATTAGTCATACCTGCCACAGCATTTTGTTCATGGATCACTAACGGCTTGTGCAACAACCACGTGACAAAACCACCTGGGCCAGTAACAAAACCGCCCACGCCCAACACCATCATCGGACGGCGGCGCATAATAATTGCCAGCGACTGCGCCATTGCCCATGCCAATTTAAACGGCGCCAACACCCAGCTCGACAATCCTTTGCCGCGCAACCCACTAATAGATACCCATTCCATATCAAAACCAGCACGTGGCACGACATCAGCTTCCAGTCCCTTGCGGGTGCCCATCCAGATCACTTCAACACCTTGCGCACGTAATGCTTCGGCAACGGCCAACGCCGGAAACACATGTCCACCCGTGCCACCCGCCATAATCAGCACCCGTTGCACGTTATGGGATTTCGCGGCCGCATTTTTCATGGTCCCACCTGTTATGGTCTCACGGGCGGCGCAACATGCAACCCAGTCGCCGACAGGCGCGCCTCAGCATTTGTAAAATGCGTCTCGTGGGCAATGCGCAACAGCAATGCAATTGCGACACACATCACCACAATGCTGCTGCCTCCGTAACTCATCAATGGCAACGTCAGACCCTTGGTAGGCAACATGCCCATATTCACGCCGATGTTAATCAATGCTTGCAGGCCAATCCACAAGCCCAAACCATATGCCAGATACGCCGCAAAGAAATTCCCGCCCCGTTCTGCCACGTGCCCAATCATATAGGCGCGCACCACAATCAAACCAAATAAAGCGATCACCACCAACGAGCCGAGCAATCCCAATTCTTCAGCCAACACCGCAAACAAGAAATCGGTATGCGCTTCCGGCAGATAAAATAACTTCTGGACACTGGCGCCTAAACCTACACCCCACCATTCACCCCGGCCAAACGCAATCAATGCTTGGGTCAATTGAAAACCGGTATCAAAAGGATCTGCCCACGGATTCATGAAGCCCGTCATACGCTCCAGGCGATACGGTGATGACAAAATCAATGCCGCGCCCGCGGAAGCGGCCAGTGCCAACGATGCCGCAAAAGTCCACAAACGCACGCCACCGAGAAACAGCATGCCCATTACCGTCGCTGATATCACCACCGTCGCGCCAAAATCAGGCTCAGCCAAGAGCAGCAAAGCCACCAGCGCCAATAACAGCATGGGCTTAACAAAACCCAGCACCGAAGCGCGCACCTCCGCGCCATGCCGCACTAAATAACCCGCCACGTAAATCACCATAAACAATTTGACGAGCTCAGAGGCCTGCAGGTTAAAAAATCCCAAGGATATCCAGCGCTGGCTGCCATTAATTGGTGGGGCGATTCCCGGCAACAACACCAGCGCCAGCAGCAACATGCCGAGAAGCAATAACGTGCCGCCGCTTTTTTCCCAGTATACGAGGCGGGTCCGCGCCACCATTAGTGCGGCAATGACGCCCACCATCACAAACATTGCCTGACGAATCAAATAATAAAAAGGGTGGCCAAACTGGCGTTCGGCAATACTGGTAGAGGCGGAACTGACCATCACCAGCCCCAGCAATAACAAGATCAACGCCGCGCCAAATAACCAGGGATCGCCGAACGGCAAGGCCCGCTGTTTAGTTGACGCGCTTGAACGCCCGCCCGCGGCAACATCCATACGCGCGCGTGGCATAATCACCACGCCCATATGGGTCGGATTCCGGTGCATTTTCCCCCATAACTTCGCCCATAGCTTCGGCCGCGCATTCATGGAGCATCCCCCGTACCCGATACATCCGTCGCCAAGCCCAATACGGCGTCGGTAAATACCTGGCCCCGTTCCTCATAGCCACTGAACATATCAAAACTGGCGCACGCGGGGGACAGCAGCACCACATCACCCGGGCGAGCCAGACCCTGCGCCTGCATTACCGCATCTTGCAGGGTGGCGGCATGCGCCACAGGCACTGCGCCATTTAGCGCAGCTTCGATTAATGGTGCGTCACGGCCTATTAAGACTATTGCGCGCGCCTTCTCCAGCGCCACTTGGCGCAGGGGTGTAAAATCTGCGTCCTTACCCAGTCCGCCGGCAATCAACACTACCTTGCCGGGCATTCCTTGCAAGGCCGCCAGCGTAGCGCCCACATTGGTTCCCTTTGAGTCGTTATACCAAGCCACGCCACCCCTTTCAGCCACCCATTGACTGCGGTGCGGCAAGCCAGGAAAATCACGTAAAGTATTCAACATCGCATCCATGGGCAAACCCACGGCATTACCCAAGGCAAGCGCCGCAAGTGAATTTGCAATATTGTGCAGTCCTTTAATACGCACCTCTGACATTGCCATCAAGGGTTGCCCGCCGTGCGCTAACCATGCCTGCCCCGCAGGGCCGATCACACTAAAATCATTAATTTTTAATTCACTGCCCAATCCATTCGGATTCAAGCCCAAACCAAAACTTACGGTATTCCGATCCGGCTGCGCCATGGACATGACTGCCGCATCATCAGCATTCAACACCATGACTCCCGTACCGTGATAAACGCGCTCTTTTGCGGCAATGTATTCAGGTATATCCTGATAACGGTCCATATGGTCGGCGCTGATGTTCAAGACCACGGCTGCCGCCGCATTCAACGATGACGTGGCTTCCAATTGGAAGCTAGATAGTTCTAACACGTACAAATTTGGTTCGGTATCATCCAGCAAATCCAGCGCGGGCGTTCCCAAATTGCCACCTACCCGTACCTTGCGCCCGGCGCTTTTCGCCATTTCAGCGACCAAGGTAGTGACCGTACTTTTACCGTTGGAGCCGGTAATTGCCACCACGGGCGCTTTGGCGTGACGCGCAAATAACTCAATATCACCCAGCACTGGCGTACCACGCAGCATCGCCTCTGCGATCAATGGTTCACGCAATGATACGCCCGGACTGACGACCAATTGTTGCGCCGCAGCAAAAGCGGCAGGATCAAAGCCCCCCACAAAAACCGCGATATCGGGCAGATTTTGCTGCAATTCAACCAACCCCGGTGGCTGGGCGCGGCTATCAGTCACTGCCAGTGGCACGCCTTGGGCAGCCAAAAAACGCGCGCATGACAACCCGGTCTTACCCAAGCCAACAATCAACGTATTCGGTTTTGCGCTACCCATCGCGTGCAATGCCTTAGCGTATCTTCAATGAACCCAAGCCAATCAACACCAGAATCACCGTAATAATCCAAAAACGCACAATCACGCGCGGCTCGGGCCACCCTTTAAGCTCAAAGTGGTGATGGAGGGGTGCCATGCGAAAAATCCGTTGTCCCGTGAGCTTGAAAGACGCCACTTGCAACATCACCGAAACCGCTTCCATGACAAAAACGCCTCCCATGATGAAAAACACCAGCTCTTGGCGCACCACAACGGCTACCACACCCAACGCCGCGCCCAACGCCAGCGCACCCACATCGCCCATGAAAACCTGGGCAGGGTAGGTGTTAAACCACAGGAAACCCAGCCCCGCGCCCACCATGGCGCCGCAAAATACCGCAACCTCACCCACTCCCATCACATACGGCACACTCAAATACGTGGCGAATTTCACATTACCTGCGACATAAGCAAATACGGCCAGCGCCCCTGCCACCAGCACCGTGGGCATAATTGCCAATCCATCCAGGCCATCCGTCAAATTCACTGCATTACTGGAACCCACAATCACGAGATAAGTAAGCAGCACAAACATCACGCCTAGTTCGATGGAAAAATTCTTTAAAAACGGGATCAGCAGATTGGTCTCCGCCGCGGTATGCGCCAATGAATAAAGAAATATTGCCGCGCCCAAACCTACCACGGATTGCCAGAAATACTTGGCGCGTGCCGATAAGCCTTTGGAGTTGCGCAATACCAATTTCTTGTAATCATCTACCCAGCCAATCACCCCAAATAATAAAGTAACCACCAGCACCAACCATACATAACGGTTACCCATATCCGCCCACAACAAAGTGCTTACCGCAATGGCCACCAATATCAACACACCGCCCATGGTAGGCGTGCCCGACTTGCCAAGATGCGTCTGTGGCCCATCGCTACGCACGCTCTGGCCCACTTTGTAGTGGGTCAGCTTGCGTATCATGGCCGGACCAATCACCAAGGCGATGATCAATCCCGTCAAGGTCGCCAATACCACGCGTAAGGTCAAGTATTGGAATACGTTGAAACCGCTGTAGTAATGGGCAAGGTACTTTGCGAGCTCAAGGAGCATAGCGATCAATCCTTCCCTGTGTTTACAATGGCCTCAACAACACGCTCCATGCGCATGAAGCGTGACCCTTTCACCAACACTGTTGTGCTTGACCCTAATCCGGGCAACGCCGACGCCAATGCGGCACACATGCCTTCATGCGAAGCATAATGATGCCCTCCATTACCGAAACTCTGTACTGCCAGCAGACTCAAATCCCCGATCGCATAAAGCTGGTTGATCCCGGCCGCCTGCGCCTGCACACCCACTTGCGCATGAAATGCCGGGGCGTCATCCCCCAATTCACCCATATCGCCCAACACCAATATTTTTTGCCCGGTGGCTGCGGCCAAAACATCAATCGCTGCACGCACTGACGGCGGATTAGCGTTGTAGGTGTCATCAATAACCCGCACGCCATGAATTCCCTGCTTGACCGTCAAGCGCCCCTTGACTGCGTGCATGCCCTGCAAACCATTATGTATATCATCCAGCGTCGCGCCTGCAGCCAACGCCGCAGCGCTCGCTGCCAGGGCATTCATTACATTGTGCGTACCCAATAGTGGCAACGCTATCGTCACATCACCAACCGGGGCATGCATTTCGAAAACTGTAGTCACGGCCTGGGAATCCATTTGGCACTTAATCTCATCCCTATCTGTATGCACATCCGTGGCAGTGCGCATACCAAATGTAACGCAGCGGCGTTCGCTGACAATGCCGCGCCACAGGCTGGCATACGCGTCATCCGCATTCACTACTCCCACGCCAGTATCTGCCAGGCCCTCATAAATTCCACCTTTAGTACGCGCCACTTCATCGAGACTGCCAAAGCCACCCAAATGCGCTACGGCCGCATTGGTAATTAATGCAACGGTGGGGCGTGCAAGGCTACTCAGGTAGGCGATTTCACCGGGATGACTGGCGCCCATTTCAATGACGGCGTAGCGGTGTTCCGCACGCAAGCGCAGCAAGGTCAACGGCACGCCAATTTCATTATTCAGATTACCTTGCGTCGCCAACACACTGCCACGCTGCCCAAAAATCGCCGCCAGCATTTCTTTGGTGGTGGTCTTGCCATTACTACCCGTTACTGCGATAACAGGAATAGAAAAGCGTGCCCGCCAGGCCGCAGACAACTGGCCCAACGCCAGGCGTGTATCCACAACGCGCAATGCCGGAACCGCAGCAGCTTCGAGAGCCGCGCTAATTAATATCGCACTGGCGCCTTTTGCAATCGCGTCAGCAACAAAAGCGTGGCCATCAAAATTGTCACCGGTCAAGGCAACATATAAATCACCCGGTTGCAGGGTGCGGGTGTCGGTGCTCACCGCCTGAAACGTCACATCATTACCCAACAGGGTGGCGTTCAATGCACGGGCGGCTTCTGATAAAGTCATCATTACGCGGCTTCCCTTAATAGATTTCGCACATGCAGACTGTCGCTGAATGTTACAGTCATATCGCCTATCAACTGATAATTCTCATGGCCTTTACCGGCAATCAACACCACATCATGCCCGGTGGCACGGGTTACCGCCCAGGCAATGGCCTGGGCGCGGTCACGTTCAACATATACAGATTGAGATGACCGCAATCCGGCGCGAATGTCAGCGATAATTTCATCGGCATTTTCATAACGTGGATTGTCGTCAGTCAGCACCACATGATCAGCATGGCGCTGCGCAATCTCACCCATCAGTGGCCGTTTGCCACGATCACGATTTCCACCACAGCCAAACACGACCCATAGGTCATTCTGGCAATGCTCACGCAACGACTGCAACACTTGCTTCAAGGCATCAGGCGTATGCGCATAATCGACCACTACCAGCGGCTTGCCATGACGGCCGCCATAACATTCCATGCGCCCTGGCACTGGCTGGAGTCGGCTCATCTTCTCTATGGCGGCGTCAAACGGAACACCTGATACCACCAGCGTCGCCAGCACGGCCAGCAGGTTGCTGGCGTTAAAGCGCCCCAACAAACGCGTGGTAAAACGCGCCTCACCCCACGGTGATGTTACTTGCAGGATCAAGCCATCAAGCCCTTGAGATAGCAGCGTGCCCCGCACTACCTGCTTGCAGCCCACGTCTTCCCCGTCATCCATGGCACCCAAGGCATAGGCAATGGCTGCAACATTGGCTGGCAGCGACCGCAACAATTCACGGCCAAAACTGTCATCGGCATTGATGATGGCGTAACGCAATTCCGGCATGGTAAATAAGCGTTGCTTGGCCCGGCCATACGAAACCATGTCGCCGTGATAGTCCAGATGGTCACGGCTCAAATTAGTAAAGACCGCCGCATCAAAAACCACGCCATTCACACGGCCCTGCTCCAACGCATGCGAAGACACTTCCATGGCCACACTCGTGGCTCCCGCCGTGCGCATCTCTGCCAGCAAACCGTGCAGGGAAATCGCATCCGGGGTGGTGTGGCTGGTTTCCTGCAACTTGCCATACAGACCATTGCCGAGCGTGCCTATCACACCTGCTGGGGCGTCTTCATTCAGCGCTTGCGCAATAAACTGGCTGCAGGAGGTCTTGCCATTGGTGCCGGTAATGCCCACCACGAATAAATCCCGTGAAGGATAATCATAAAAACGTGCGGCAATTACACCCGCTTGCTGCCCTAACTGAGCAATGCCAAACGCGGGTACCTTTACGGGAACATCCGGTATCTCCACCCTGGCTTCATTGCCAATGTCACCGTCAAGGGCATAAGCCACCGCTACGGCACCGGCTTGGATTGCGTCCGCAATAAATTCATGGCCATGCCGCGCCTGCTGACCCGTGCAGGCCAGGAATAGGTCACCGGCCTGTACCTTACGGCTATCCATGGACAAGCCGTAAATGTCACGATCATCCGCCTCATTGACCACCGCATAACCCGCCAGCAGTACGCTCAATGGTTGCTTACGTGGCACAACGCGGGGAGGAAATGGCACGGTCATAAACCTCCCGCGGAAACATGCTTGATGTAGGGTTTAGCCGGTTCAAGACGGGGACTTGGCGGGGCGGGGGCGGGATTTACGATGGTTGGTGGCGCACCAGCCGTGCCCTCCACCAATTGAGTCCGCAGTGATTGCACATCATCCGGCGCAATATCCAGTAAACGCAATGCGCCAGCCATCACCCGGCCAAACACAGGCGCGGCAATCTGGCCACCATAATATTCACCACCCGCCGGCTCATCAATCATCACCACAGTCACCAAACGCGGGTGGCTGATCGGCGCGACGCCAGCAAATAACGCAAGATAACGGTTTTCAGCATACCCACCCATTTCGGATTTATGTACCGTACCCGTTTTGCCACCGACACGATAACCCAATACATCTGCCGCCGTACCCGTACCGCCTTCATTAACCACCGCTTCCATCATGGCACGCACTTGCGCCGCAACTTCCGGGCTCATGACTTGCTCGCCCACCGGCGTTGCATCGGTCCGCACAAATGAAACGGGTTTCATTTGTCCATTATCCGCAAGCACACGATAGGCTTGGGCAAGCTGCAATGGTGTAACCGAAACACCATAACCATACGCCAGGGTAGCGCGGTCAATCTCACGCCAGCTTTTGTAACTTGATAACAACCCGGCCATTTCACCTGGGAAGCCACTGTGGGTACTTGAGCCAAGCCCTACGCGTGAAAAAATTGACCACAACTGCTGCGGCTCCATCGCCAACGCCATTTTAGTCGCGCCAATATTGCTGGATTTCTGCAACACCGTAGAAACATCAAGCACGCCATAATTATGGATATCACGCACCACATGACGGCCCACTTTATAAAACCCAGGCGTTGTATCAATCATGGTATGCGGCCGGTACTTACCCACTTCCAAAGCCGCAGCAATAGTGAAAGGTTTAATCGTGGAACCCGGCTCAAACACATCCGTTACCGCGCGGTTGCGATAAGCCTCCCCACGTAATTTAACGCGATTGTTGGAATTGAATGAAGGGTAGTTAGCCATCGCCAATATTTCACCGGTACCCACGTCCAACATAACCACCGAACCTGCCTTCGCGCCACTGCCCTGAATGGTGGCCTTTAATTCGCGGTACGCCAGGTATTGCAAACGCCGGTCAATACTGAGCGCCAAGTCTTTGCCCGGCACTGGCTCAGTGACACCTTCCACGTTCTCCACAATACGTTTCAAATTATCTTTAATGACGCGCTTACTGCCCGGCACGCCGCGCAACCACTCTTCATAGGCCAGTTCAATACCTTCCTGTCCACGGTCATCCACATTGGTAAAACCCAGCACATGCGCCGCCACTTCACCCGCCGGGTAATAGCGGCGGTATTCGCGCTGCAAAGATACTCCAGGCACAGCCAAGGCAACTACTTGCCGCGCCAACTCGGGGCTGACTGCACGCTTCAAATAAATAAATTCACGGTCCACGCGCTTGGCAAGATGCCGCTGCAACGTAGTGGCATCCAGATGCAGCAAGCGCGTCAAGCGCGGCCACTGCGCGCGTGCCGCGAGTAATTCACGCGGATTGGCCCACACTGAATCAACCGGGGTACTGATCGCCAGGGGCTCGCCATTGCGGTCAGTGATCATGCCACGGTGCGCAGGCATGGCCACCACCCGCAAATGACGCGCATCACCTTGTTCCTGTAAAAATTCGCGGCGCAACACCTGAATGTCCACCGCACGCCACACCAGCAATGCCGTAGCCACGCCCAAAATCGCCAACACCGCCAAAAGCCGGATGCGCGGCGTCTTGCATGCTTCCGGGCCATTGGCTTGTTTCATGGCATCCAGGTTCATGGCCTTACCTTCACCATCACCATCGCATCGGCGGGCGGCAGTATCATGCCTAATCGGGCATGCGCGGTATTTTCAATGCGCCCATGTGTGACCAGCGTACTCTGCTCCAACTGCAATTGTCCCCATTCAACCGCCATATCATCCCGGCTTTTCTGCAGGGTCTGTAATTCAATAAACAACTTGCGGCTCTGATGCTTGGCGTAGACCACGGCCAATGCCGACAACACCACCGCGCCAATCAATACACCTATTCTTGTATAGCGATTATTCAGCATGTCAAATTTTCTCCGCGATGCGCAACACTGCGCTGCGCGCCCGTGGATTTTCAGACAATTCCTGTGGGCTGGCATGGATTGCCTTGCCCGCAAGACGCACACGCGGCCGCAATTGCGTGGCGAGCACTGGCACGCCGACGGGAAAACGGTCGCCGCGCGCCTCGTCACGCATATAGCGTTTCACGATACGATCTTCCAAGGAATGAAAGCTGATGACGGCAATGCGCCCGCGCGGCGCCAACACTTCGAGCGCTTGGGGCAGGCAGGCCGCAACATCTTCAAGCTCACGATTAATAAAAATACGTATCGCCTGAAATGTGCGTGTTGCGGGATCTTTACCCGGTTCCCATGCCGGATTGGCGGCGGCGACAATCGCCGCCAACTGGCGGGTGGTAGTAAGCGGGGATTCCTTCCGTGCCGTGATCAGGGCGCGCGCAATGCGTGGCGCATAACGCTCTTCGCCATAATTGCGCAACACAGCGATAATTCCAGCTTCGCTGGCATCCGCCAGCCATTGCGCAGCGCTCATGCCCACCTGCGGATCCATGCGCATATCCAGAGGCCCATCGTGGCGGAAACTAAAGCCACGCAGTGGATCGTCAAGTTGCGGCGAAGAGACGCCAAGATCGAGCAACACCCCGTCGACCTTGCCTTTCCATCCGCGCTCTTGAACGTAATGCTCAAGCATGGCAAACGTCCCCTGTTGAATTGAAAACCGCGCATCATCCGCAAACATTTTCCGCGCTGCCGCCACCGCCTCGGGATCCTTGTCGATGGCTAGTAACACACCTTGTGCATCAAGACGTTGCAATAACGCCTGGGCATGGCCGCCCCGGCCAAAAGTAGCGTCTACATAAACACCTGAAGACCGGATAGACAGCCCTTCAATCACCTCAGCCAGCAGCACCGGACGATGGGCATAAACCGCAGAAGTGGCGATGTCAGAATCCATGCTAAATCTCACCACCCGCCAACACGACGCAGGTTCCTGACGCCAAACTCAACAGCCGTAAAAATCAAATTACTTCAAGGCCGCTCACAACGACAATGTTTCCAACTCCATCGCCAACTGTTCTTCACCTTCAGCTTCGCCCAGCCAGCTCTCGCGGCGCGCGTTCCAGGTGGCTTCATCCCATAACTCAAATTTATTGCCCTGGCCTATCAGCATCACTTGCTTATCAATCCCCGCGAAATCCCTCAGCAACGGCGACAATAAAATCCGTCCCGCACTGTCCAGGTCACATTCAGTCGCATGGCCAATCAACAAACGCTGCAATCGACGCGCCTGCTTGTTAAGGCTTGGCAGCTTCACCAGCTTGCGCTCAATCTCTTCCCACTCCGGCAACGGGTACAACAATAGGCAATGATCACGATCCACCGTGACCACCAATTGACCGCCGCACATTTCCTGGAGACGCTCGCGATACTTGGCCGGCATTGCCATGCGGCCTTTGATGTCCAAGCTCAGTGATGCACCGCCACGAAACACACTACCGCCCCTGTTATTCAGCGTCTACGACGCTTGCTTGCCCCACTTTTCACCACTTTTACCCACTTCGCGACACTATAGGTATTGAAAGGGGCAAATGTCAAGAAAAATCATCGGAAATGGTAAGGTGTTCCTGTTGTAGGGACAGGGACTTAGCACATTATTGGGGATATAATAGACAAAACAAAAAAGCCCCGTTGCGGGGCGATAAAAATCATGGAGTTGTAATAGTTACTTACGGCAACTTCTCAAGAGCGGAAGCAATCATGAGGAAAAATAAAACATAAATAAAAAGAGTTGGCCGATAAGCCGGGTTCTGTCATGGACAGCCATTCATCTGGGATGCACGTCACCGTACACCTCAAGCAACCTACCCGGGAACAGTGCGGGCCGCACCATCGTTCCCCTATTTGGTCTTGCTCCGGGTGGGGTTTTCCCTGCCACGCCTGTTACCAGCCGCGCGGTGCGCTCTTACCGCACCATTTCACCCTTACCTGCGCCTCACGGCACATCGGCGGTATATTTTCTGTGGCACTTTCCATAGGCTCACGCCTCCCAGGTGTTACCTGGCACCCTGCCCTGTGGAGCCCGGACTTTCCTCTATTAACCTTACGGCAACAGCGGCTGTCTGGCCAACTCCACGGTGATTGTATCATCAGTAGAGCCTATAAGAGAAACAGTGAACCACCCGGATGTACTTTTAGCTGTCTCATTTATCCCACAAAAATCCTGGGTCGCCAAAAATACCTTTGACAAAATATATTCATTGCAGCTATATAGCTAAGACTTAGGGCGCAACATAAGCCACACTGTTGCCTCTATAAAATCTGGGGTTCTAAACTCAACTAAAGAATTAAGGAGCAAGATAATGCAAAAGATTCGTCGATCGTTTCTGGCTTTGGCATTAGTTATACCTGCAGGCGCCGTCTTCGCGGACAGTGGCGCGGGCTGCGGGTTGGGTCAGCAGCTTTTCGCTGGACAAACCGGCCTGTTTGCCCACGTTGTTGCCGCCACCACTAATGGCAGTACCACCAACCAATGGCTTGGCATCAGCTTCAACAGCCTGGGTTGCGATGAAACTAATGTCGTCACCAATGAATATCAACGTAAAGCATTCATGACCGCCAACCTGGATAACCTGTCACAAGATATTGCCCAAGGCCAAGGCGAATACCTTGCCGCGCTTGCCGCCTTGATGGGAATTCCCCAAAATGAACAACCTGCCTTTTTTGCACTGACCCAGCATAATGCTTCCACACTGGTTTCCACCAGCAACAGCGCGGATGACATGTATGCCGCGTTGACCGGCACCTTGCGCGCTGACTCACACTTCGCCAGCTACGCCAACTAAATTGCGGACTAAGACCAGGGGATTTTTCCTCATAATATTTTGAGTTCCAAATATGGAAAACGGGAGATTACACATGAAAAAATTGGCAATAGGTTTATGCTGTGCATTTGCGCTGGGCTCAACCTCCATGGCTTTCGCCACAGAAAAAGCAGGCGGATGCGGCATTGGTAAAGAAATCATGGCCGGAAAAACCGGGTTAGGTTCAAACTTGGTGGCCGCCATTCTCAACAACATCCTGATCCCAAATACATTCTTCATGACCACCGGCATTCTGGGTTGCGACACTACCAAAACTGTGCAAAATGAACAACAGGGCGAAACCTTTGTGGCTAGCAACATGGATACCTTGGCAGTAGAAATGGCGCAGGGCACGGGTGATCACCTGGCAGCACTGGCCTCTATTCTTGGCGTGGCCGAGGCTGACAAAGCAGCATTTTACAGCTTGGCTAAAGACCAGTATGAGCCATTGTTCAGCACCACCGGAACCACCCCGGCGACTGTACTGACGACCCTCAATACAGCCATGCTGAGCGATGTCCGCCTGTCCCAGTATGTAACACAATAAACAACCGTACACCAATAGGCGGCAACAACTCCGGCGACTCATTACCGCCGGAGTTTTTTTATGCTCGCCCTATCAACCCATATCTTCCCTACTATGGCTGCGCGGCTAACCATGATGTTTCGATATCCCATCACCAGCATGGCGTTATTTTTTTATTGCGCGCTTATACATGCCAGCACAGGGGCTGACGGCTCGGGTGGGGCATTGAATACCCTGATCACCACTGGCCACTATGATCAGGCCGCCAGAGACATTGGACGCTTTCCCGGAAGCCACCTCCACGAATTAATCACACGGGCCCGTGCACAGGCCTTATGGAATGAACCCACCTGGAAAAAACTCCTGCACTACAAGAAAAATCTCTGGGGCGGATATACCAGCCAGGTGGATGGCGCGGATTTCTTTAATTCTGCCGCGGGCAAAAATAATCCGCAGGCGGAGATGGAAGCAACCCTGGCGCGTTTTTTTTCTGCGGCCGCCGTAGCGCCCACTAAACTGCCCCCGCAATGCCGCTTCATTGCCCGTTATCAATGGCTCAAACAAAAGCTGGGGTTTGATGTGTCACGCATGCCCAGTGACACCTGCGTGCCGTTCGAGGAATTACGTGCCGCCTTGCGACCCGAGACAATCACCATTATTTTTCCTTCTGCGCACCCCAACAGCCCCGCGTCAATGTTCGGGCACACCTTTGTGCGCATCGACAGGCAAGACCAAGTACGTGAAACCCGCATGCTTGACTTCACCATTAACTATGCCGCACAAGTGGATAGTCAAAGCACCATGATGTATGCCATAAAGGGCCTCAGTGGCGGATTTGAAGGACGGTTCAATGTTTTGCCGTACCATCTCAAGCTGCGTGAATATGTACAAATGGAAAACCGGGATTTATGGGAATATCGCCTGAACCTTAACCCACAACAGGTCGAGATGATTCTGCAACACGCCTATGAGCTCATACCTACCTACTTTGATTATTACTTCTTTACCGAAAATTGCGCTTACCATCTGCTCTCCCTCCTTGAGGTGGCAATGCCTGATATTGATTTAACGGATGAATTTAAGGGTTGGACAATTCCGGTTGACACCCTCAAACTGCTCGATCAGAAATATGGCATGGTCTCCAGCGTTACGTTTCATCCTTCTCATAAAAGGGTGATACAAAGCCGACGTGGCGGCTTGTCTGCCGAAGAAAACCGGCTTGCCATACAAGCCTATCGGCAAGGGACGGCGAGCATAGAAACGCCATTACACGCCTTGCCTCCCGAGCGCCAAGCCGCCGTGCTAGATCTGGCTTTTGATTACCTGCGCCACCAAAAGACCGGCAGCGCTGCCGCCATCGGATCAGACCTGACAGCGGTGGAACGCTCCATGCTTTTGACGCGCAGCAAAATCAAGGTGCGCAGCGACCCACCGCTTATACCGCAACCTATGGTGCGCCCCGACCAGGGTCATGAAACATCACGCTTTACGCTGGCTGCCGGCACTGCAAATAACGGCAGTTTCACACAGCTTGGCTGGCGCGCCGCCTATCATGATCTTTTAGACCCCAGCCCCGGCTACGCATGGAACTCCAAGCTGGATTTTTTTAATGCAGAACTGCGTTATTATGATGATACGCAAGCACTGGAAGTTCATAAATTTACCTTGATTGACATTGTTTCGCTGGAACCCCGTGATGATTTTTTCAAACACATTTCATGGAATGCCACCTTGGGCTGGAAAAACCGCGCTATTGGCGGGCAGCGTCACGGCGCCCTGGTTATGGAAGGCGGGCCCGGGCTGACCTATGAATTGCCACTCTTTCAACGCACCCTCGCCTATGGCTTATTACAAGTGGGCGGCGAATACTCCAACCAGTATCGCAACAATGGTATCGCCACTGCAGGCTTTCTCGGTGGACTGCTATTCAAGATCAATACCGCCTGGACAGCACATGCAGAAATCAATACTCACCACAGCATCGGCAACTATGAACTTGATTTACGCCAGATCGCCCTGAAACAAAGCGTGATTTTAAGCAAGGATGTTTCGCTGGGCATTGATGTTAGCCACATCCAATCGATGGGGCATGAATATCTGGAAGCCAGCGCGGGGCTTTACATTTATTTTTAAGCCGCATCATGAGGAATAGCTAAACATGCACTTATCCAGGATATTGCTCAGCTTCTGCATGTTCATCGGCGTGAGCGGATGTACCACACTATTCTTCCAGCCGCAAAAAAACCATGTTCTTTCCCCCGAGCGTTTCGAGCTTGAATATGAGGATGTGAATTTTAAATCGGCTGATGGCGTAATGCTGCATGGTTGGTTTTTGCCAGCCCAGGGAAAAGCCAAGGGCACGGTACTTTTTCTGCATGGCAATGCAGAAAACATCAGCACACATATTCTTAGCGTGTATTGGCTGCCCGGCAGAGGCTACAATGTTTTCATGTTTGATTATCGGGGATATGGGCGCTCGCAAGGCCAGGCTGACGTTGCTGGCGCGCTGGCAGATGCTGAAGCGGCGCTGCGCACGCTCACCGCAAGACCCGACATTGATCCCGATCGCATTGTGGTGCTGGGCCAAAGTTTAGGCGGCGCGCTGGCGATTTCTGCCGTAGCGCAATCCCAACTGCGCGGCCAGATTAAAGCCGTCATCGCTGACAGCGCCTTCAGCAGTTACAACACTATCACCCGCGAAAAAATGGCGGGCTTCTGGCCCACCTGGCCATTGCAATGGTTACCATGGCTGACTATCGACGACACTTTCAGCCCGGTGAATGCCATCGCAAAAATCAGCCCCATTCCGTTGCTAATCATTCACAGCGAACAGGACGGAATCATCCCGGTGCATCATGCTAACCATCTGTTTAACGCGGCGCAGAATCCCAAGGAGTTATGGATTTCTTCACCCGGTGGACATATTGAAGCACTTACCTACGAGGGCAACCGCGTAAAACTGCTGCAGTATCTGGAAAAAATCCTGGGGAGTAATTAACCCGACGCTCCCACCACCATCACCGCATCCATTTCCACGGCGGCACCGCGTGGCAATGCGGCGACGCCAATCGCTGCGCGGGCTGGATAAGGCTCCTCAAAATAATCGGCCATGATCTGGTTAACCAGCGGAAAATGGCTCAGGTCAGTCAGAAAGACATTGAGTTTGACCACGTCAGCGAGATTACCACTGGCCGCTTCGGCTACCGCCTGCAGATTATCAAACACGCGACGGATCTGCGCTGACATATCACCCTGCACCAATTCCATAGTGTGCGGCACCAATGGAATTTGCCCGGACAAATACACCGTATCACCCACTTTCACGGCCTGTGAATACGTGCCGATGGCTTTGGGGGCGTTATCAGTATGGATAATTTTCTTCAGCATAAATCCACTTATCCTTTGGTTCTATTAATGCGTGCGACAATATCCAGGGAACGGATGCGTCGCATGATTTTCGCCAGGTGCACGCGGTCGCGCACTTCAAGCACAATCGTCAAGGTGCTGTATTTGCCATCGCGCTCTTCAAGCT
The DNA here is from genome assembly GCA_020053945.1 of Gammaproteobacteria bacterium. Lineage (GTDB taxonomy): Bacteria > Pseudomonadota > Gammaproteobacteria > Ga007554. The sequence continues at coordinate 18,530 of JAGVME010000137.1, read as the reverse complement.
GAAGATTATCTATGTTTGCGCCCATTTCAGCAATGGCGGCCGCCACCGTGGCTAATGCGCCGCGCTGATTGACTACATCGACCCGCACTTCCACCGGAAATTCGCCGCTGATTTCCTGCGCCCATTGCACGTCAATCCATTTTTCTGGACGGCTGCGGAAATCCGCGACGTTCTTGCATCCTTCCGAATGGATCACGATGCCGCGCCCGGCCGAAACAAAACCTAAAATCTGGTCGCCCGGAATAGGGTGGCAACACTTGGCAAACGCCACCACCATACCTTCGGTACCCTTGATCAGCAAGGGCTGCGATGCGGAACGCTCACCCCCTTTTAACCAAGCGGGCACATAACGCGTCAACACATCTTTTATGCCGCTAAGGCCGCGTTCATTTTCCATCTCACCCACCGGCATCAAGCGGTGCGCGACCAAGGTTGCCATGCGGTTACCCAGGCCAATATCTTCGTATAAGCCCTCGACATTTTTCACCTTAAGGTCTTTAAGCAGCGTCATGACACGCTCTTGCGGCAATGTAGCAATGGATAATGACGCTTCAGCCAAAGCGTTATCCAGCAGGCGCCGCCCCAAACTAATCGCCTCTTCGCTTTTAAGATTTTTCAGGTAATTACGGATATTGGCGCGCGCCTTGCCTGTCACCACAAAATTAAGCCATGAGGGGTTAGGCTTTGCGCCTGCGGCGGTAATCACTTCTACAGTTTGTCCATTGCTTAAAGCCGTGCTCAAAGGCGCCAGATGCCGGTCTATTTTTATCGCCACACAACTATTGCCCACGTCGGTATGCACGGCGTAAGCGAAGTCTACCCCTGTCGCGCCTCTCACCAACTGCATGATTTTACCTTTGGGGGTAAACACATAGACCTCATCCGGGAACAGGTCAATTTTGACGTTTTCAATAAATTCCAGGGAATTTCCGGCGTTCTTTTGCATCTCCAGCACTTCACGCAGCCACTCGCGGGCACGCATATGCGCGCCCCCTGATTTGTCGCCCGCCTTGTATAGCCAGTGCGCGGCAATGCCCGCTTCGGCGACTTTGTTCATGTCTTCAGTGCGGATCTGCACTTCAATGGGAACCCCATACGGACCAAACAACACGGTATGTATTGCCTGATAACCGTTTGATTTTGAAATGGCGATATAATCCTTGAATTTGCCCGGCACCGGCTTATATAAGCCATGGACTACGCCCAATACCCGGTAACAGGTGTCCACCTTGTCAACGATGATGCGGAACGCGTAGACGTCAAACACTTCCGAAAAAGACACGTGCTTGGCACGCATTTTCTGGTAGAGGCTATAAAGATGTTTTTCGCGGCCAAGAATGCGCCCCGTTAAACCCTCATGCGCAAGGCGGCTTTCGATGGCAAGTTTGATTTTTTGCAATACTTCTTTGCGGTTACCGCGCGCTTTACGCACCGCCTCGGCGAGGATCCGGTAACGCATGGGGTACAGGGCGGCAAAACCGAGCTCTTCCAACTCCAGGCGCAGTGTATTGAGTCCCAGGCGATGCGCGATCGGCACGAAAATATCCAGCGTCTCACGCGCGATGCGGCGCCGTTTGTCTGGCGCCATGGGTCCCAAGGTGCGCATGTTGTGCAGGCGATCTGCCAGCTTCACCAGGATAACGCGGATATCCCGCGTCATGGCCATTAGCATTTTACGAAAATTTTCGGCTTGCGCTTCGGCTTTGGTTTGGAATTTTATCTGGGTAAGCTTGCTGACACCGTCCACCAGTTCGGCAACTTCATCGCCAAACTCTTTAACGAGATGTTCTTTTATGGTATCGGTATCTTCAATGACATCATGCAGCAACGCGGCCATGATGCTGTGATGGTCAAGATGCATCTCAGCGAGGATGCGCGCCACCGCCAAGGGGTGGGAAATATAAGGCTCGCCGGACAAGCGCTGCTGGCCTTGATGCGCTTCGGCGCCAAACACGTAGGCACGGCGCACCAGATCAACCTGCTCTGGCTCAAGATAATGGGCCAGCATGCCACATAAATCATCAATCGAAAACGCAGGAGCCCCGCGGTATTTCCCGGCATCATCGCCACCCTCGGGAAGAGCGGGTGCATACAGGGATGGCTCAGGGGCGGCACTCATATCTCACCTATAAAGCGGCCATCGGAACCGCATGCAACGCGGGCGGAGCCAGGGGACATATAAGAGCCTATTCCAACTCTCACTGAAGGGCGCATCGCGGCGTTGGAAACGGACTCAAAATGCTCATGTACTGCGTGTACACTCCGCTTTTTCGCCCGTTTCCGCCTTGCACTGCATCCCTTGAGTGAGATTTGGAATAGGCTCTAAGCGAAATCGCGGCACGCGATAACATATGACCCTTTAGTCCACGCCGCGCAGGTCTTGCAGTTCTTCATCCTTTACATGGGATTCAATAGCGTGCTCCTTGGCAATCACCACGTCCAGGATGCTGCGGTCAACGTGACCGGCCGCGATTTCACGTAACGCCATAACGGTAGGCTTGTCATTTTCCCACGCCACGGTGGACTCGGCACCCGCCGCAAGCTGGCGTGCGCGCTTGGCCGCGACCAGCACCAACTGGAAACGGTTATCTACATTAGCCAGGCAATCTTCTATGGTAACGCGTGCCATCAGATAAAAACTCCTAAAAATGGATGAACCTATGAGAAAGTTGCATTTAGTACAGCATGACCCGCAGCAAAACTGCGTTTTCCATAGGCGTCGGGATGGGTTTAGGGCATTATACTCTAAATCACCTGTTACAGGCACTCACATCCCCGCGGATGTATGTGAGCATTTTGAGCCTCCCCGCCATAACAAGGGCAACGTCCTTCAGCGAAATCGTAAACAGGTTCTAAAATACTCCACCGGATGGTGTGATTACATCTTAGCCGGTCTTTTGCAGCGCTTAACCATAAGTTCCCAACAGTTGCCCCATTTGCACGGGCGCCGCGGGTTGAATCGTGGCAGCAAGATCCACGCCTTTCTTCCCGCCAAATAATACGATGACCGTCGATCCCATATTAAACCGCCCCATTTCTGCGCCGTGTGGCAATATGATGTTGTCTGCGCGGTTGTCCCAGGCTTTCTGCGTTTTCCGGGCATGCGGGTGAATCGGGCCGGCCCACACTGTTTCGATGCCTGCGACAAACATGGCCCCCACCAGAATCAATGCCATGGGTCCAGCGGCGGTATCAAAAATTGCTACAAGACGCTCGTTGCGCGCGAATAATCCCGGTACGCAACGCGCGGTGCGGGGATTCACGCTGAACAACCGTCCGGGAAGGTAAATGGTTTCCAGTAAACGGCCCGTCAGTGGCATGTGGATGCGGTGATAGTCGCGTGGTGAAAGATAGAGTGTGGCGTAGGTGCCGCCCATAAATGGAGCTGCACGCTGCGCGGAGCCTCCCAACAGGGTTTCCAAGCTGTAGTCCTGCCCTTTGGCCTGGAAGATGCGCCCGTCACGAATCGTACCGGCCTGGCTGACGGCACCGTCCACCGGGCAGGCGATGTCGTGGCTGCCGTTGACTATCGGGCGCGCGCCGGGTTTGAGGGCGCGGGTGAAAAAGGTGTTGAAGTCGGGGTGGATGAAAGGGTTTTGTTCCAGGGCGATGCTCATATCCACTTGGTAACGCTTGATAAACCAGCGAATCTGCCAGTTTTTCCAGCGCGCATACCGGGCACGCGTGAGAGTATACATAAGCTGATTTAGCGCATGATGTGGGGAGATGTGCTGGGTAAGGAATGTGGATATATGGTCAGAAAGCGATGCGGTTTTATTTTCATTGTTCGGGTGTTGCGGGTGTTCCATGCGTAAGTAAATCCCTGATATTTGGCCAAAGGGGAAGCATAAACCTTTATATTTTATCAAAAATTCTGGGAGGTGGACAGGTGTAAATGCAACCAACCCGGGGCACGGTTGGTGGGGGTGTGGAGCAATGATAGAATGCTGCGTGTTTGCAGGGGGTGGCGATGGACGCAGAACTCGAATTATTGGCGGGGCAAGTGGGTAAGGCGTTGCAGCGTCATGGCATGCTGCTGACGACGGCGGAGTCGTGTACCGGCGGATGGGTTGCCGAGGCGGTGACGGCGATTGCCGGAAGCTCGCAGTGGTTTGAGCGCGGTTTCATTACGTATACCAACCTTGCCAAACAGGAAATGTTGGGGGTGCAGGCCGATACGCTGCAACGCTACGGCGCAGTGAGCGAACCCACCGTACGTGAGATGGCCGAGGGCGCGTTGCGGCATAGCCATGCGCAGATCAGTGTCGCGGTGAGCGGCATTGCCGGACCGGGTGGAGCGACTGTCGACAAGCCGGTGGGAACGGTGTGCCTGGCGTGGGCCAGGCTTGGCCATGTGACGCGCAGTAGCACGATGCATTTTTTGGGCGACCGTGAAGCGGTACGCCGCGCGGCAGTGATGGCTGCCCTGCGCGGCGTGCTGGAAATGATACAGGATAGTGATTAACAGGATTATGAAAGAAAATAGCATGAGTCTTTTGGAGCAGCATCTCAAGCAGCGTATTTTGATTCTGGACGGTGCGATGGGCACTATGATTCAGACCTACAAGCTGGATGAGGCCGATTACCGGGGCACGCGCTTTGCTGATTTTGCGCATGACGTAAAAGGCAATAATGATTTGCTCACACTCACGCAGCCGCAGATTATTTACGCCATCCATAGCGCTTATCTTGATGCGGGCGCGGATATCCTGGAAACCAATACCTTCAATTCCACTGCGATTTCCATGGCGGATTATCACATGGAAGAACTGGTGTATGAACTGAATTTCGCTGCTGCAAAACTGGCGCGTTCGGCGGCCGATGCGGCACAGGCAAAGACGCCGGATAAGCCGCGCTTTGTTGCGGGGGTGTTGGGGCCGACCAGCCGTACCGCATCAATCTCACCTGATGTAAACGATCCGGGCTTCAGGAATGTGACGTTCGATCAGTTGGTGGTGACATATATTGAGGCGATACACGGTTTGGTGGAAGGCGGCGCGGATATTTTGATGGTGGAAACCATCTTTGACACACTCAATGCCAAGGCCGCGTTGTTTGCGATTGAGCAATATTTTGAAGATCATAGTGTACAGCTACCGATCATGATCTCGGGCACCATCACTGATGCCAGTGGCCGTACGTTGTCGGGTCAGGTCACCGAGGCATTCTGGAATTCAGTGTCACATGTAAAGCCGTTAAGTGTTGGCTTGAACTGTGCGTTAGGCGCCAAAGAATTACGCCCGTATGTTCAGGAGTTGTCAAAGATTTCGGATACGTATGTCAGCGCACACCCGAATGCGGGTCTGCCCAATGAGTTCGGTGAATATGATGAAAGCCCGGAGTCGATGGCAGCGCTGATTAAGGAGTTTGCCGCGAGTGGTTTTTTGAATATTGTGGGTGGATGTTGCGGTACCACGCCCGCACATATCAAGGCAATTGCCGACGTGGTGCGCGCGATACCACCGCGTGCCGTACCTGAAATTGAAAAAAAGTGCCGTCTGTCGGGGCTGGAGCCGTTTAATATTGGCGCTGATTCGCTGTTTGTGAATGTTGGTGAGCGCACCAATGTCACCGGCTCCAAAATGTTTGCGCGCCTGATTATCGGTGGTGAATACGATAAGGCGCTTGACGTGGCGCGTCAGCAGGTGGAGAACGGCGCGCAGATTATCGACATCAATATGGATGAAGGCATGCTGGATTCGGAAAAGGCGATGGTGACTTTTTTGAATTTGATTGCATCCGAGCCGGATATTTCGCGCGTACCGATCATGATTGATTCGTCCAAGTGGTCGGTGATCGAGGCGGGCCTGAAGTGTGTGCAGGGCAAGCCGATTGTTAATTCCATCAGCATGAAAGAAGGCAAGGCCGAGTTTGTTGAAAGGGCGAAGTTGGTGCGGCGTTATGGCGCGGCAGTGATTGTGATGGCCTTTGACGAAAAAGGCCAGGCTGATACGCAACAGCGCAAGGTGGAGATCTGTACTGAATCCTATAATATTCTCGTCAATGAAGTGGGTTTCCCGCCGGAAGATATTATTTTTGATCCGAATATTTTTGCCGTCGCGACGGGCATTGAAGAACACAACAATTATGGCGTGGATTTTATCCAGGCCACGCGGGTTATCACGCAAACCTTGCCCTATGCAAAGATCAGCGGTGGCGTGAGTAATGTCTCGTTTTCGTTTCGTGGCAATGAACCGGTGCGCGAAGCGATACATACCGCATTTTTATATCACGCCATTAAGGCGGGGATGACGATGGGCATTGTCAATGCCGGGCAATTGGGCGTGTATGAACAGATTCCGCCCGATGTTCTGGAGCGCGTTGAAGACGTGCTGCTTAACCGTCGTCCCGATTCAACCGAGCGGCTGGTGGATTTTGCCGAGTCCGTCAAAGGCGGTGATAAGGTTAAGGTCGAAGATCTAGCCTGGCGCAATGGCACAGTGACTGAGCGGCTCACCCATGCGTTGGTACGTGGCATTACCACTTACGTGATAGAAGATACCGAGGAAGCGCGCAGCCAGTCGGAACGTCCCATCCACGTGATTGAAGGCCCATTGATGACGGGCATGAACGTGGTGGGTGATTTATTTGGTGAGGGCAAGATGTTTCTGCCGCAAGTGGTTAAAAGCGCGCGTGTCATGAAGCAGGCAGTAGCGCATCTGATTCCATACATTGAAGCGGAAAAGGGTGCGGGCGGTGAACAAAAGGCCAAAGGTAAAATTTTGATGGCTACCGTGAAAGGCGATGTTCACGATATTGGCAAGAACATTGTCGGGGTGGTGTTGCAATGTAATAATTTTGACGTGGTTGACTTGGGCGTAATGGTGCCATGCGCAAAAATATTGCAGACGGCGCGTGATGAAAAAGTGGATATTATCGGGTTGTCGGGGTTGATTACGCCGTCACTGGAAGAAATGGCGTATGTTGCCAAGGAAATGCAGCGGGAAGGCTTCACCATCCCGCTGTTGATTGGCGGCGCTACGACATCGCGCGTGCATACCGCTGTTAAAATTGAGCCAGGCTACCACGGGCCTACCGTGTATGTGCAGGATGCGTCGCGCAGTGTCGGTGTGTGCTCCAGCCTGTTAAGCGATGATCTAAAGACTGGCTTTGTTGACAATGTAAAAATTGAATATGAAAAAATACGCATAGACCGCAAGGGCAGAAAGTCTGAAAGCAAGCGCCATGCACTGGCGGACGCGCGCCAGCACGGCCTGAAAACCGATTGGCAAACCTATGTTCCCCCCACACCGCATCTTATTGGTTTGAAAGCGTTTGAAAGTTACCCCTTGGCGGATATCAGCGCATATATTGACTGGACACCTTTTTTTCAAACCTGGGAGCTTGCCGGACGTTACCCAAAAATTCTGAGCGATGCCGTGGTGGGTGAAGCGGCGACTAATGTATTTAATGACGCGCAGCATATGCTCAAACGTATCATTGATGAAAAATGGTTGCAGGCCAATGTGGTAATTGGCATTTTCCCTGCCAACAGCGTTAATGAAGACATCGAAATTTATAGCGATGAATCACGCACGAAAATAGCCATGACGTTCCACACACTACGCCAGCAAGTGATGAAACCACCGGGCCGGCCCAATCTATGCCTGGCGGATTTCATTGCGCCTAAAGACAGCGGTGTTAAGGATTATATCGGCGCGTTTGCAGTGACTACCGGCATTGGCATTGATGCGCGGGTTGCTGAATATGAAAAAAATCTCGACGATTACAATAGCATCATGCTCAAGGCGCTTGCGGATCGTTTGGCTGAGGCCTGCGCTGAGTTGATGCACCAGCGGGTGCGCAAGGAATTTTGGGGTTATGCGCCTGATGAACACCTGGGTAACGAAGAATTAATAGAAGAAAAATACCGTGGCGTGCGTCCCGCGCCGGGTTATGCGGCGTGTCCTGACCATACCGAAAAAGGACCGTTGTTTGATCTGCTGGATGCTCCGGAGAATGCCGGAATTACACTCACCGAAAGTTTCGCCATGCTGCCCACCGCCGCCGTGAGTGGTTTTTATTTTTCGCATCCTGAGTCATCTTATTTTTCAGTGGGGAAAATAGAAAAAGATCAAGTGGAAGATTATGCGCGGCGCAAGGGGATGGACGTGGCGACCGTTGAGCGGTGGTTGGCGCCAGTACTGGCTTATGATGAATAAACGATATGTTGCTGAACAAGTCCCGGTCTGTCATTTCGACCAACGGGAGAAATCTTGAAAGATATCTCACCTTCGTTCGAGACAAGGATTTCTCCCGTTGGTCGAAATGACAAATTATCTGGGTTTACTGTTGAAGAAGAGGCATAAAAATGACTATGATTAAATTGCATTCCAAGGCGCTGTCAGTCGCAATCTCTACCCAGGGCGCTGAAATGCAGTCTATCAAAACAGCGGCCGGGTTGGAGTTGCTGTGGCAGGCTGATCCCGCCGTATGGGCGCGTCATGCACCGCATTTGTTTCCGATTGTCGGCCGGTTGAAAAACGACACACTGCATCATGAAGGTAAAAGTTATCAGCTTGGTCAGCACGGCTTCGCACGCGACTTGCCCTTTGTATGTGAATCGTCAAGTGATAGCAGTTGCACGATGTTGTTGAAAGATAACGAGCAGACACGCGAGCATTATCCCTTTGCGTTTGAGTTGCATATTACCCACCGCTTGCAGAATAATGCGTTGGAAATTATTTATGCCGTGCGCAATCCGGCGGCCAGCGATTTATTGTGCAGCGTCGGTACGCATCCGGCGTTTGCCTGGCCGTTGTCCGCGAATGCTGACAGGGCGCAACACAAGCTTGTGTTTGACCAGTCAGAGCCCGCACCGATTCGCCGTTTGCAAGGTGGGTTGGTGAAAGGTGAGGCGTATCCAACGCCGGTGCAGGGGCGTGACATGCCATTGAGTGATGCACTGTTTGTCAATGACGTAATATTTTTTGATAACCTGAAAAGCCGTTCACTGAAGTATGTCGCGCCTGATGTTGCTGGCGCGCCAGTGATCCATATTGATTTTAAGGATTTCCCGCATTTGGGCATATGGACCAAGCCAGGCGCACCTTTTGTGTGCATCGAGCCATGGCAAGGGCACGCCAGCCCGCAAGAATTTGACGGCGAGTTTCGTGACAAGCCGGGTGTGGTAAGCATCGCTGCCGGGCAGGAACGCGCGTGGCGGTATACTATTTCGGTGGGGTAGTTGTTGATGAACGCTCAAGCGCCTGCAATTCTTCTTTACTGAAGCCTGCGGCCAACCGCGCTTCGGTGTGAAAGGGCGGGCGAACCTGCGCATTGTATTCCTGCAATAAGGTGCGGAACATTGCCATTGGTTCGATGCCGCGTTGTTCGCACAGGTAGGTATACCAGTGGTTGCCAATGCGCACATGGCCGACTTCATCGCGCAGGATGATCTCAAGAATATCTACAGCGCGTTTGTCGCCACCCGATGCCAGTTTGTGTATCAGCACGGGTGTGACATCCAGACCGCGCGCTTCCAGCACGCGTGGCACCAGCGCCATGCGCACCAGCGGGTCATGCGCCGTCCTCACCGCCATTTCCCACAGGCCGTTATGCGCGGAAAAGCTGCCGTAATCATAGCCCAGGCTGCGCAGATGATCACGCAGCAATGTGAAATGATACGCCTCGTCCGCAGCCACTTTGAGCCAATCACCATAATATTCGCGGGGCAGAGCACGAAAACGGTAAGCGGCATCCAGCGCCAGGTTGATGGCATTAAATTCGATATGCGCAATCGAGTGGATCAGCGCCGCGCGGCCTGCGGGTGAAGATACTTTGCGTTGCGCCACTTTCAGTGCGCAGACCAGTTCAGGCTGGTCGGGACGGCCAGGTTCGGCAATCGGCGCTACAGGGGAGCTGGCGTTTTGCAGGGTAAGCGTGCCGCATGCCCAGTCAGCCATTAACGCCGCCGTCATGGCAAGCTTGCTGTCTACGTCATTGGTTTGCAGGCAGGTGTAAGCACGGTGAAACAGGTCTTGGGACATGGATTGTATTGAAGGTAATGATTTCAGGGATTTTATCAAAAAAATATATTATTGGTGCGGATTTATAAGAAAGATAGGCGCTTTCGATGATCCCCTCATCCCCCAAGGCGGGAATGACCGATTATGTTAAAATAACAACTTATTTTATCAAGAAGGTCCGCGGCACATGATCATGAGTATTACCCAACGTATCGCCACTGAACTAGCCGTACGTGAAAGCCAGATTGAGACCGCGGTGCAACTGCTGGATGAGGGCGCGACGGTGCCGTTTATCGCGCGCTACCGCAAAGAGGCCACCGGTGGGCTGGATGACATACAACTGCGTTTTCTCGAAGAACGCGTGCGTTATTTGCGTGAACTGGAAGACCGCCGTGCCGCGATATTAAAAAGCATCACTGAGCAGGACAAGCTCACGCCAGCGCTGGAAAAAGAAATTAGCGGGGCGGACACCAAAACCCGTCTCGAAGATTTGTACTTACCGTACAAGCCCAAGCGCCGCACCAAAGCGCAGATTGCGCGTGAAGCGGGGTTGGCGCCGCTGGCGCACGCGTTGCTGCTTGACCCGGCGTTGACACCGGAAGAGGCCGCCATGGCCTATGTGAGTGCCGACAAGGGCGTGGCTGATGTGAAAGCGGCGCTGGAAGGCGCGCGCCATATCCTGATTGAGCAGTTTGCCGAAGATGCGGAACTTCTAGGCCGGTTACGCGAATTTGTTTGGGGTAATGCGGTAGTTATTTCCCGCGTGAAAGACGGTAAGCAGGACGAAGGCGCGAAATTCCGCGATTATTTTGATTACCGTGAACCACTTAAAACCGTACCTTCGCATCGCGCCTTGGCACTCTTGCGCGGAAGAAATGAAGGATTTTTGCAGGTGACGCTGGTGTTGCCTGAGGAGGAAGCGACGGAACAGGCCCGGCAAGCCCAGCAAAACACCGGCGAACGCATGATTGCGCAGCGCTTCAATATCATGGACCACAACCGCCCAGCCGATGCCTGGTTAAATGAAACAATACGCTGGTCGTGGCGCGTGAAAATATTCCTGCATCTTGAGCTTGAGTCGATGATGCGTCTGCGTGATAACGCCGAAGCCGAGGCAATGAAGGTGTTCGCGCGCAATATGCATGACTTGTTGCTGGCCGCCCCCGCCGGGCCGCGCGTGGTGATGGGGCTGGATCCTGGGTTGCGCACGGGTGTGAAAGTGGCGGTGGTGGACATCAACGGCAAATTGCTCGACACTGCGACCATTTATCCGCATGTGCCACGCAACCAATGGGATGCCGCGCTGCATGCGTTGGCCGAGTTGTCACGCAAGCACAAGGTAGAGCTGGTGAGCATCGGCAATGGTACGGCATCACGCGAAACCGAGCGTTTGGCCGCTGATTTGGCCAAGCGTCACCCTGAGTTCGCATTGCAAAAGCTGGTGGTTTCAGAAGCGGGCGCATCGGTGTATTCAGCATCAGAATTTGCGTCACAAGAGTTTCCTGACTTGGATGTTAGCCTGCGCGGCGCGGTATCCATTGCGCGGCGCTTGCAGGATCCCCTGGCGGAATTAGTGAAGATTGATCCCAAAGCAATTGGTGTCGGGCAGTATCAGCACGATGTGAATCAAGTAGAGTTGGCGCGCACCCTGGACGCCGTGGTGGAAGATTGTGTGAATGCCGTAGGTGTCGATGTGAATACCGCATCAGTTCCCTTGCTGGCGCGTATCTCGGGTTTGAACCAGGCACTGGCAAAAAACATCGTCGAATTTCGTGATCACAATGGCTCTTTCAAGAGCCGCGACCAACTCAAAAAAGTACCGCGCCTGGGTGATAAAACCTTTGAACAGGCCGCCGGATTTTTGCGCATCATGAACGGCGATAATCCGGTGGATGCCTCCGCCGTGCACCCGGAAAGTTACCCGGTGGTGCAACGCATCGTCGGCAAACTGGGTGTCGACATCCGCACGCTGATAGGTAACAACACCTTGTTAAAAACACTTTCGCCCCGGGATTTTACTGATGAACGCTTTGGCTTGCCCACGGTGCAGGATATTCTTGCCGAACTGGAAAAGCCCGGGCGTGATCCGCGCCCTGAATTCAAGGCGGCGGTGTTCAAGGAAGGCGTAGAAGAATTGAAAGACCTGCAAGTGGGCATGATACTGGAAGGCACGGTGACAAACGTCACCAACTTCGGTGCGTTTGTGGATATTGGTGTGCATCAGGATGGCTTGGTGCATGTCTCGGCGTTGGCGAACAAGTTCGTTAAAGACGTGCATAGCGTGGTCAAGACCGGCGACATCGTGCAGGTGCGCGTGCTGGAGGTCGATGAAAAACGTCGCCGTATTGCGCTGACGATGCGCCTGGAAGACACAGCCGTTGCCACTGCTGTTGAGAAAACAGAGATGCCACGCAGGCCGCCGCCCAAACCTCAATCCAGGCCCAGGCAGGAATCCAAGCCCGTCATTGAAAATGCCATGTCCGCCGCATTTTCAAAGTTGCGTCAAAAGTAATATGGATCAGGATGCGCATAGAGTTGACCTGGAAACGCGGCTTACGTATCAGGAGGCCGCGTTGCAGGAGTTGAATGATGTGATTGTGCGCCAGCAAAAAATCCTGGATAACCTCGGCGCGCAGCTTGAATTGGTCAGGCGGCAGATGCACGCCCAGGCGCAATTTGATGTGCTGCCAACGGCTCAGGAACCGCCGCCACCGCATTATTGATACATTTTTAAAGGAAATTTAATCATGTCATCCAGCAAACTTTTACAGTTACCTACTCCCAGCCAAGCTTTACCCGGACGGGCCGGTCCGATGCAGGTTGCCAATCGTCACTATGTCAATGAACGCGTAATCAAACCACCGTTCCCCCCGGGTATGGCATCCACCGTATTCGCCCTGGGGTGTTTCTGGGGTGCAGAGCGCAAGTTCTGGCAAACGCCAGGCGTGTATACCACGGCGGTTGGTTATGCCGGTGGCGTCACGCCCAACCCCACCTATCGTGAAGTGTGTAGCGGGATGACTGGGCACACCGAAGCAGTGTTAGTGGTGTATGACCCGCAAGCCATAAGCTATGAAGGCTTGCTGAAAATATTTTGGGAAGCGCATAATCCCACGCAGGGCATGCGCCAAGGTAATGATGTCGGGACGCAATACCGCTCCGCGATTTACACTTTTAACGAAGCGCAACACACCGCCGCACTGGCGAGCCGTGATGCCTATCAAGCGCCGCTAAACAAAGCGGGCTATGGCGCGGTCACTACTGAAATTCAGCCCGCCCCACCCTTTTTCTATGCCGAAGATGATCACCAACAATACCTCGCCAAAAATCCCGGTGGCTACTGCGGATTAGGCGGTACCGGCGTGTCGTGTCCTGTGGGTGTTGGGTTGGTATGCGAGTAGAGCGCGCCCCCTCTTGATCGAATTTTTAGGATAATCCCTTGGAATCCGTTATCCGTGGTTTTTGCGCCCGCCGCGCGCTATGCCACAACCAGGCCGTCATCACCAAAGTCAGTCCCGCAGACACAAGAAACGCGGTTTCTTTACCCAGCATCTCCCACACCACGCCAAACCAGATCGCGCCGGGCAACGCCAGCAAGCCCACCGTCATGTGATAAATACCAAACGCCGAACCTTTAGCGGCAGGGTCAGCCACATCGCCAATCAACGCCCGCTCTGCGCCCTCAGTGCTGGCGGTGACCGCCGCATACATCATGAATAAGGTTATCACGATAGCAAGATCACTAAACCACGGAATGCAGCCCAGCAGCACGGCGCGCGACAGCCAGCCCGTGAGCACCACCGGCAAGCGGCCGAAACGGTCTGACAACCGCCCCGCGGGTAACGCCACTAGCGCGCGTATGCCATGTGCAAGGGCCCACACCAACGGAATCCATACGACTGACACCCCCGACTGGCTCAACCATAAAATCAGCATGACCTCGGGCACCGCCGCCAACGCCAAGCCGCCGGACGCCAGCACCAGGCCGCGCAGGCGTATATCCAGCGCTGACCAGCGTAGCGGCGGCAATGGCATAGCTACAGAGGGTATGGTAATTGCGCTATCACGCCGCACCCCAAACGCCAGCAGCAACACTGCCAATGCACCGGGCACCACGGACGCCAGAAACACGTCCTGCATACCCATGCCGAGTGCCAGCAAGGCACTGGCGATCAACGGGCCCACCATCGCCCCGGCATGATCCATCGAACGGTGAAACCCAAACGCGCGGCCGCGCTCATTGGCATCCACCGCCGCCGCCAGCAAAGCATCGCGCGGTGCGGTGCGTATGCCCTTGCCGATCCGGTCAGCAAACCGCAACGCCAGTACCGTGGGCCAACTCCCGGCAAAGCCGATCAACGGCCTGACAGCATTCGAGATACTGTAGCCGGTCAACGCCAAACGCTTATGACCCACGCCCGCATCACCCAAGCGCCCCGCCCACAACTTCAGCAAACTCGCCGTCGCCTCGGCCACCCCTTCAATCAAACCCAACACGGCAGGACCTGCGCCCAACGTAGCGGTGAGAAAAATCGGCAACAGCGGCAAAATCATGTCACTGGCGATGTCATTGAAGAAACTTACGGCGCCGAGAACAATGACGGTGGTGGGGAGTTTTTTCATGGCGAGATGGTTGGCATTGCTTACAATCGTGATCCCCATGGTTTTCTCGGCAAAACAGTCTTCAGGTAATCCTCTGTTGCCTCAAATATCGGCTCAACCTGATTAAATTTCTTCATCAGTGGAATCACCTTGGTACGTACTCCCATGCCCCGTGAATCGACATAGGCATAATCACGGAGGATTTCCATAATAAGTGTGTTTCGTGGTGATCGTTGCCCTGCAACCATTTTACTAATGGTCATGGAATTTTGAAGTTTTCCGGGGCTGATAACCTCTAGCCGATCCGAATAATTTGTTACTTCTATATCTACCGCCCTTGTCCAGTCACGATGCGCCAAAGCATTGATGACCGTTTCGCGAACCGCTTCCCAAGGATAAAACTCTATCTTTTCTCGGCGCATATGTTCGTCAATACCAGCAGCCTCTTGTGTAATGAAAGGACCTATGGCTGCCGCAAATTTTTCTATCAAACCTTCATCGACCAACTGTTTTTTTCCGGCCTCGTTGACTTTCCATCGCCCAACTAGCGGTGCATCCAACACTATATCCAGCAAAGCTTGATATTCCTTTTCTGTTCCGGCAAAGGCCATCACACGCAACCCAGCCTGCCGAAGAAATCGCCGGGGATTTATGCCAAAACAGATCAACCCGGCTACTGAGCAAACTGTATTCCCTAGCCCATCGGAAGCCATCAGGCCAAGACCCAATAAACGTTCTTCCCATTCTGAGCTAGTGTTGGGGATTTCAGGGTCTCTTATGATGGCTGACAAATAGTAGCTGAGCCGATCCAGATCCAGATCAGCCAAAGAGGTCCCAGCCACAGGAAGCACTTCAACATGCAGCAATCCACCGCTTTCAAAAAGCCGCAATTGCTGTTCCCGGGAAGCCTTTTCAGAGCGATCCCCCATGCGAATATAAATCTCCTCCCGATTATCATGTTTCAGCATGTAAGGTTTTGAAATGCCGGGCGCAATTGTAATAACAGCAACCCGGTACTGACCATCAATTTTTAATTCTTCATAAAATGGGATAATTTGAGGAAATACTTTGTCACGAAACACATTCAAAACCCATTCCTGAGTATTCTTTTGCTGGAGCCCTGATATCGTTCCATCATCCTCGACGCCGAGTATCAGCCTGCCACCCTGAAGATTTGCCAGGGCGACAATTTCTTTAGCCAACTGTTCTGGGCGAATATCATCTCGCTTGAATTCAACCCCAGAGTTTTCGCCGTTAGCGATGATTTCCATTAATTCAGCTTTCAACATGGTTTACCTCATCATCATAGTTAGCTTTGCGTTAATTCAAGGTGGTTGTACCACATTCAAGAATATTGGCGGCTTTGTCAATGCCAGCATCCTATCCAGATTGTAGTGCGCCACCTCGCGGATCACTTCCCGGCCACTCTCTAATTTGAATTGTTTGGAATAACCAAACAGATCGGTCAATTGCCTCTGGCTCAGCCACAGGGTTTCAACCTCCAGCATCACGTCGATGCGGGTGGAGCCGTCTTCGCTTTGGTAGATTAGGATTTGCTGCGGATCGGTCATGTTTTTATCTTACTTGCCCGCCGTAATCTTGACAGCCTTCTGCTCCTCGCCGGAAAGTTTGGCGAGGCTGCTGGCAAAGGTGTCGGCAATGCGGAAGCCCATAGAAACCTCCAAGCGTTACGATCAGTCAGGCTCACCTACTCAGCCAGAATAGGCTGCTGCGGATCAGCACCCAAACTGATGTATTCCAGCCGCCACGGTTTCACCAGAGTAAACTGGCGATAAGTCAGCGCTTCTTCTGAAACCACATCGATATAGCGAAGCTCAATGCTCTGCCATTTACCCGATTGCTTATCCAGCAATTTTGCCTCGAAAGCATCCTTAATCACCCTTTTCGCTGTATTTGCAGCCTCTTTAGCTGCGTCATAACCGGGTTCAACAGCGTGCAACAAGGTGATGTCCAGCACGTATACATCGTCCGAGCGGGTTCTGTCCTTTTCTTGCCCTTCGTCTACGTCGAACAATATAGCGGCAATCCGGTCGCCATGAGGCTTCACTGCCTTGGCGATGCGTTCGGCCAGCTTGGTTTCATGGACAAGCCGACGTTCAAATTCATCTGGAAAAGCGGAACGACGGTATCGGGATGCCAGCCAACGCTGGAATGTCGCTTGACCTGATGGAGAGAGCCGGTGTCCGGCTGCCGGCTCGAAATCGACCAGCGCTTCTTTGGGGACACTACACTTGGCGGTGATAATGAACTCGACCCACAATGGCACATCACCTTCGAACTCGACATGAAGAATTCGAGCAGTCTTTGCGTGGGTGTAGTTACCATCGGTGTCGGTAATTCGACGACCAATTACCACCTCTAATTGCGGTTCAATATTTGTGAGTTGAGCACGGTCACAGTCGTGAGTGGCTACGATAACGATGGTGTCGTTTGGATAATCCGAACGCACCAAATCCAGTGACTTTACAGCTTCATCCGTAAGCAAGTGACCCTGTCGCCATGGCGTCTTTCTAGTCCACCCCGCCATAGCAATTATTTACCTTGCATCGTTGTCAGCCGGAAAATCAGATTCAACCAAACGGAGACTTTTACGACCCGCAAATCGGCTCGCCATCATCTCCCGTTGCTCAAGCTCCCGCCGAATAATATGCACGAACAATTGAGCCGCCTCTCGCGCCGAGCCACCGTCACGTGTAACCTCAAACAAACTTTTACCTTCAATCACCTTGCGCTTCAGTAAAGCGCCCGTTACCGGAATACCTGCTTCGGCAAACATATCCGCCGCATGAGCAAGGTCGCGTAGCTTCGCGATGTGTTCCGGCCTCGGTTGCTCCCCGTTCAACCAATTGTAAACAGCCTGTCGAGAAACACCGAAGGTGTTGGCGAGATCGGACACGGCAGGGGACAGAACCTCACGAATTCGTCCAAGATCCTCCACAGGGGTTCTTTCCGCTACTATCTCAACAATCGGAGATCTGAAAGGATTGGCCACAGGATCATTGAGCCGACATTGCCGCCATCGGTCGAGATCATCCATGAACGCACCAGTACCGACGCTGGCCAGCATAGTTGCGAGAAAAACGTTAGTTGCTGCTTTGTTCAACCCGGAAGGCGCACCCGTCGGTGCTTGATGGGCGTTAAACCAGCCGCATCCGTAGCTCAAAGTAGTAGCCATGTATCCCTCTGCTCTGTTATGCCCAGACCGCTAGTGCATGAGGTGTTACGGTTACTTCAAACGATTTCCTGATCACATCATCATGAAGCGCAAGCAACTTAGCCTCAATTTTTTCCAGATTAAACGCTTCGCGCTTTTCGTAGAAAGCATCCACGTCAATAATAGCGTGACAGCCTTCGGGCTGCGTAAAACGAGGAGCTATTCTTGGCGCAAAAGCCGTTAGCTCTGCTGGCAACCCTACCGATAGCCCTGCACTACTGTTTTGGATAATAACCCGAGAGACTAATTGACCAATAGTGTTTATAGTAACGGTCTCACTCACGGAATGAGCCATCTGCCCACCAAGTTTCTGCGACAGACCCAACACTTCAGGAATTAGGTAGTCTGACAGTGACTCGTTCGGCTGGGGTAACACCGCATCCAAATATCGCAACCCAACTCGTTCGCTGAAGTCGAGGCGTAAAGTATCGTTCACGATACTTAACCCATCCAATAGTGTCCTTGAGAAGGTCTCAAACGTATCATAAGCCGTAGTCTGAAAGGTTAATGCATTGTTTTCTAAAATAAAAATCGATGTGCTGTCAATGTCCCCAAAAATGCAGCGTGCCTGCGGCAAAAAAGACGGCGTTGGAACCTGCCCCGCTTGCCCCGCGCTAAACGGAACAATCAGCTGCTGAAAAATTTCCCTTTTAAAATCAGGGAAATGCGAAGATCGCATTCTGTCTTGGATAGTGGCCAGATAGCCTTCTAAATTGAGAACTGGG
>JAGVME010000081.1 GCA_020053945.1 Gammaproteobacteria bacterium | reverse complement strand
TATCAATTTCATATTTTAAAGCAGGGAGACAGCAATGAAACGCGCAATTATACGTAGTATTCTGGCTATGGCCGTTAGCGCCACCTTGATCTTGCCTGTTTGGGCGGGAGATGTCGTGGTGATTGTCAACAAGGACAACAACAATGCCATGGACAAGGCGTTCGTGGCGAAAATCTACATCGGCGAGGCAAAAAACTGGCCGGATGGCGGCCCGGTGTTCG
The DNA here is from genome assembly GCA_020053945.1 of Gammaproteobacteria bacterium. Lineage (GTDB taxonomy): Bacteria > Pseudomonadota > Gammaproteobacteria > Ga007554. The sequence goes on along the minus strand of JAGVME010000081.1, from coordinate 31,309 downwards.
CTCTCGATCAGGACGAAAGTAATCCGGTTCGGGCAGATTTTTATAGCAGCATGTTGGGGAAAAGCGTTTCCAACATGAAAGCGCTCTGGGCGCAAAACATCTTTTCCGGCAAGGGGCTGCCTCCCAAGGTTGTCGGCCCGGATGATGAGGTGAAGAAGGTTGTCGGCACGAACAAGAATGCCATCGGCTATATCAAGGCATCCAGTGTGGACGATACCGTAAAGGTGGTAGTGAAATAATTTGTAGAAATCACGCTGGCCTGACAGTCATCTCTGGAAATCGGTAACTGTCAGGCCAAGTCGAGATTTCTACACAACAACATCTCACCATTCACCATAAAACCACACAGCCTTTCACGCCATGTTCTAACGGTGTCCGGTGCATCTCAAAGGTAACGTCTTAATAATGGTTCAAGCTGCCGTTTAATTCAGTCACTTGTAACCATGTCACCTGGTATGGTAGGGAGATTGAGGCGCTGTTTGCGCCACACTTGGATGCAGCCGAGGCCAAGATGCTGGTGAAGGCAATGATGCGCATGTTACAGGCGTTGTCATCTTCATGACCGATAAAATCACTTTGGGATTTTGACGCCAGCCGCCCAGCGGTAACGCACGGTGTAGGTCAGGATTGTTTCGCCATTGGTCACGACAGGTACGTCGAAGCTGACGGTTTGCGCATTGCGTTTTTCAAAGGGCAGGCTGCTCGACACTATTTCCCAACTGCTCCAGCGCGGCAAGTGTTCGCTCACGCGCACGGTGGCGGTTTGCGCTTTTGAATTTATCAGCTTGATACTGATGCGTTCGGTCATGCTGCGGGCATCGCGGTCAATTTGAAAATCTTCACGCGAGCGTGTGGATTTCAGGTCAAACACGTTGCCAATTTGCAACGCCATGTCCTGGTTGGCTGCAGTATGGCTGATGTTGGCTTCGCCGAGGAAATCCTTGCCATCGAACAGGCGCACGCGACCCGCGGGCAAAGGCACGCCCAAGCCTGCGGCCTTGCTATTTTTGAAACGCAGGGTGGCAAATACCGGCAACTCCTGATCATCGCCTGCCCCATAATTTGCGTCGATGATCGGATAGGGTGGCATCCAATCACCCAAGCTATGGTTTGTTTCGTAACGACGTTCGCAAGTGATGTTATTAGCGGGATTGATCAACGGCAAACGCTGCACGCTTCCTTGTGGGAGAGAACCCGCATTCGGTAGCTTATAGGCCTGGTATTCGCCCGAGGCTTCAACCCCAGGTGCGCCATCTTGCATCATCATGTTTTTGCGCATGACCAGTGCGGCGGACACCATCATTTCTGATTCGGCGGACGGCGCGCGATTTGGTTGCCCTGCCACCAGCGTCAGCATCACATTGTTGAAATCAGCGCCGGATCGATTGATTACCATTGCCGCGCCTTCGAGATCCATTTTGCAATCTTTGCTGAAACCGCGCGCATTAACCAGGTATTCCGCGCGCCAGGCCACACCCGAAGTTGCATACGCAAGGGCAAAATTTTCGCGCTTCGTATCCGGGCTGCTGATACTCCAACGCAGGGTGGGTTCATTCACTATGCCATCTGGCAAACGTGCCAATTCAAAACTGGCGTAGCTTGATAATACCTTGATGCGGCCGTCGCTGAGCTTCAAGGTCAGGCCGTTGCCGGCTGACATCAATTGCCCGGTATACGTTTGCCGGTCATTGCCTATGGCGTGTTCGACTGTGATGGTTTGGCCGAGTGCGCGGCGCAGTAATTCATCATGACCCGCAATGGCGAAATCAAAGCGTTGCCCGCGTATTTTTGCGCCGCCTCCGGGACGCAGCACAACCGAACTGGAATCCATGCCGCGCGGCAAGCCACCAAGTGATACATCGTTGCCGCCACTTTTGAGATCAAAGCCAATATTGCTTTCAAACAAGGCAAAACCTGGGCCACCCGGGCGGGTTTCGGATTGCGCGACCGATTCGTAGTCGCCACTATAAATAGTCAGGGCGCTGTCAGCGGCTTTGGTGGGCGTGCTCATCAGGGTCAGACCCAGGGCGGTGGATGCGGCAAGCAGGCATGTTTTCATAAACACTCCGTTCATGATGGTGGTGTCGCCGGGTTCCTTGCGGGTTTATTCGCCCACCACATCCACGCCCTTGGGCGGCGTAAATACAAACGCGCTGGCCTCAATGACGGGGTTACGTTGCAGGTTGTTGAATTTCAGGTGCGTGGTATTGCCGAAGTTGTCGGTGATATCCATCATGCGCAGGTCGCGCTGATCAAACCCCAGTTGCACTTTTTCAAAATCTTTTTCACTGGCTTTGGGCGTGAGTTCAATCCAGTCCAGACCAATGCGCTGCCCCTTGGGCGTAACAATGAAGTCCTGTTGGGGAAAACGCGCACCACTTAACAGTTGCGCCGGGGTGCCGCCGAGTACGCTGTCGAGTTGCTTGACAGTGACTTGTTCCAGATCGGGATCGTAAATCCACAGTTTACGCCCATCCGCGACAATCAGTTGCGGATAGGGCGCACGGTAATCCCAGCGAAATTTTCCAGGGCGTTGTAACACGAAGGTGCCTTTGGCCTCCTGGATGATCTTGCCTTTGCTGTCAGTGACGGTTTGTTCAAAGTCGGCACGCAGGCTTTTTACATCGGTGAAAAATTGCTGGATGCGTTCAGTGCCAGCCACGGCATGCGTGAAACTACTCATGCATAGCATGGTAATTAAAAGTGGGTAGGTGAACCAAGTCATATTGTTTCCTAGTTATTAATTATTCGACGGCGGTGGCGGCGCGAATATTTCGCGGGTGCCATTGGATTGCAGGGGGCCGACGACGCCAGTGCGTTCCATTTCTTCGATGAGCCGTGCGGCGCGGTTATAGCCAATTTTGAGGCGGCGTTGTACGCCGGAGATTGACGCGCGGCGTGATTCGGTGACAATGCGCAACGCCTGGTCGTAGAGCGGGTCAGAGTCACCGCCCCCAGGCGGTTGATCTTCGCCGAGATAATCCCCTCCCTCCAGCTCTTCGCCTTGCAGGATTTCTTCGAGGTATTGTGGCTCGCCCGCGCGTTTGAGTTGCGCTACGACTTTATGCACTTCGTGGTCGGCAACGAATGCGCCGTGCACGCGTATCGGTATGCCGGTGCCGGGCGCGAGAAACAGCATGTCGCCGTGGCCGAGCAGTTGTTCCGCGCCCATTTGATCGAGGATGGTGCGCGAGTCAATTTTGGATGACACCTGAAAAGCGATGCGCGTGGGGATGTTGGCTTTGATCAGGCCGGTGATTACGTCTACTGACGGGCGCTGGGTGGCCAGTATCAAATGAATGCCAGAGGCGCGTGCTTTTTGTGCCAGACGTGCGATGAGTTCTTCGACTTTTTTGCCAACCACCATCATCATGTCCGCCAGCTCGTCAATGACGACGACGATATAGGGCAAGGGCACGAGCGTGGGGCAGACGAGTCCTTCGGCGGGCTTGAAGAAAGGGTCCGCAATCGGTGTTTCAGCGTCAATGGCGTCTTGTACCTTACGGTTATGACCGGCAATGTTACGCACGCCCATGGCGGCCATTAGTTTATAACGCCGCTCCATTTCTGCCACGCACCAGCGCAACGCCTGGGCGGCCTCCTTCATGTCAGTGACGACTGGTGTGAGTAGATGAGGAATGCCTTCATAGACCGACAGCTCGAGCATTTTCGGGTCGATCATGATCAGTCGCGCGTCTTTGGGCGTGGCATTGTAGAGCAAGCTCAGGATCATGGCGTTAATCCCCACCGATTTACCCGAGCCGGTGGTGCCCGCCACCAGCAGGTGCGGCATCTTCGCCAGATCCACCACCACCGGTATGCCAGAAATGTTTTTGCCCAGCGCCAGGCTCAATGGCGAGGCGGCATTTTCGTATTCTTTGGAACTGAGGATTTCACTCAGGCGCACAGTTTCGCGATGCTCGTTGGGGATTTCCAGCCCCACCACGGATTTGCCCGGAATGATCTCGACCACACGCACACTAATCACTGATAGGGAGCGTGCCAGGTCTTTTGACAGGTTGCTGATCTGGTTACTTTTGACGCCCGCCGCTGGCTGTATTTCAAAGCGCGTAATAACCGGGCCGGGGTGGACTTCAACAACTTGCGCATCAACGCCGAAATCCTTGAGTTTTAGCTCAACCTGGCGTGACATGGCTTCCAGTGCGGCAGGTGAGACCGTGGCTTTGTGCGGTTCAGGCGCGTCCAGCAGTGACAAGGGCGGCAGGTCGGTGGCCGTGGCCTGATCAAACATTTGAATCTGGCGCTCTTTTTCCACCCGTGCGCTGGGTTCGGGTTTTTTGATCACGGGTTCGATGCGCACTGGCACGCGGTGTTCATTCTTTTTCTTGTCGGCTTCCAGCACTTCAGTACGCTCTTTGCGGGCGCGTCGGCCAGCGAGATATTCCTTAAAATTTATCCAGGCGATCTTGGTGTTTTCAAAAGCTTGAATAGCGAGATGGCCGGTGGTATCCATGAGGCGGAACCACGACAGGCCGGTGAAGAGTGTCACCCCAGCCAGGAACAAGGCCAGCAGAAACAACGTCGCGCCGACCGGGCTAAAGGCATGGGTCAACGCGCTAGCCACCACGTCGCCGAGAATACCGCCGGAATTCAGCGGTAATGATGAAGTCGTGCTGCTAAAACGCAGCGTGGCCAGACCGCTGCCTGCCACCATGGTCAGCACACCGCCTGCACCGCGCAAAACGAGATGTGTCGACTCAGGTTTTTCGTGTTCCTTGTATAAGAACCAGCCTCCCACGCCGACCATGAGGGGAAAAAGATACGCAAAATAACCAAATATATACAGAAATACATCAGCAAACCAGGCGCCCGCCACGCCACCGCTGTTTTCCACAGCAGTGCCCGCGCCAGTACGTGACCAACCTGGGTCAGCGGGATGGTAAGTCACCAGTGATACCAGCAAATAAATGGCAATTGCCCCCAGCACCAGCAGCGCGCCCTCGCGCAAGCCACGGCTCACGCCACTGTTGATCTGGGTAAGCAGGGGCAGTTTTCCCTCTTTTTTGCGTGTTGCCTGCGCCAAGCGGACTATCCTCTCATGTTTGCTGATGGGCTTCGATTGGCTTATTATACAGTCCCCAATGACATTGTGCCCATTCCTGCCGATTCATATATATTCAGGAGGGCACCCTAAACGGTATTCCCATGAGCGAAACAAAACACCATCGTCTGCTGATTTTAGGTTCTGGCCCCGCCGGTTACACGGCGGCGGTGTATGCCGCGCGCGCTAATCTTAAACCGGTGGTGATCACGGGCATAGAACAGGGCGGCCAGTTAATGACCACCACCGATGTCGATAACTGGCCCGGCGACGCACAAGGCGTGCAAGGCCCGGAATTAATGGAGCGCATGCGCCAGCACGCCGAGCGTTTTGGCACGCAGATGATCTTTGACCACATCAACAAGGCGGAGTTGCAACAGCGCCCGTTTCGCCTCACGGGGGATAACGCTGTCTACACCTGTGACGCGCTGATCATCGCCACCGGCGCCTCCGCCATGTATCTGGGCATGCCCTCTGAAGAAGCGTTTCGTGGCCGTGGCGTATCTGCCTGCGCTACCTGCGACGGTTTTTTTTACCGCAACCAGGCGGTGGCGGTGATTGGTGGCGGCAATACGGCTGTCGAAGAAGCGCTGTATCTTTCCAATATTGCATCGCACGTCACCGTCGTGCATCGCCGCGACAAGTTCAAGTCAGAAAAAATTCTCGCGGATCATTTGATGGAGCGCGTCAACAACGGCAAAGTCACCATTGAATGGAACCATACCCTCGATGAAGTGCTGGGCGACGCCAAAGGCGCGAATGGTATACGCGTCAAGAGCGTGAAAGATGGCAGCACCAAAGATATTGCCGTGCAGGGCGTGTTCGTCGCCATTGGCCACAAGCCCAATACCAGTTTGTTTGAAGGGCAACTGGAGATGAACGGCGGTTATCTCAAAGTGAAAAGCGGCAGCAGCGGCAATGCCACCGCCACCAGTATCTCCGGTGTGTTCGCCGCAGGCGATGTTGCTGATCATGTTTATCGCCAAGCAATCACCTCGGCGGGCTCGGGCTGCATGGCAGCGCTGGATGCGGAGAAATATCTGGATAATCTGGCGAGTGTGGTGAAATAAGTAGAGTATCGTATTTCTCTTGCTCGGTTATGTTAGTGTGCACCTGTGTTGGATAGTGGTGTCATCTCGGTATAGATTCACTGTCATCCCGAACGTAGTGAGGGATCTTGTAGCGATCACAAAAGATCTCTCCCGGCAACTGCTCCTGCGTTGCTCTACCTTCCGCCATCCATGGCGGTCGCCTGCGGTCGAAATGACAGCCTTCGTTCGGGATGACAGTAAATATCCGCAATGGTAAATCGCAGGAGCGCTAAAACATGGGACAAAAATACTCAGGGCTAAACGAAAAACTGCAAGAATTCGTTAAACAGCAGAAGATCTTTTTTGTTGCGACCGCGGCGCCTCACGGCAGGGTTAATCTCTCGCCAAAAGGCATGGACAGTTTCCGCATCATTAGCGCCAATAAAATAATCTGGCTGAATTTGACCGGCAGCGGTAATGAAACAGCGGCGCATCTGCTGGAAAGCAACCGCATCACCGTGATGTTTTGTGCGGTGGAAGGAACGCCGATGATCTTGCGCTTATATGGTCAAGCCACGGTGTTTCATCCTAGAGATGACGAGTGGAATACACTTGCGGGGATGTTTCCACCGATTGCGGGTGCGCGGCAATACATTGCAATGGATATTGATCTGGTGCAGACCTCGTGTGGCATGGGCGTGCCTTGCTTTGATTATGCCGGAGACCGGCAATTATTGACGGATTGGGCTGAAAAGAAAGGCGATGCCGGTCTGCAACAATATTGGAGCGATAAAAATCAGGTCAGTCTTGACGGTAGGCCGACGGGGATATTTGAACCGTAAATCCGCGGCGCTGATTTCAGGATGATGAAAAAATGCGCCTGACCATTCTTGATAGTCTTGACACCCTTCCCGCCGATCAATGGAATGCCCTGGCCGGTGATAACAATCCCTTTTTACGCCATGAGTTTCTTGCCGCTTTGGAGCGCCATCAATGCGTCGGTGCAACGGCAGGGTGGTGGCCGCAACACCTGGTTGTTGAACATGATGGCCAGCTCGTCGGCGCCGTGCCGATGTATATGAAAAATAATTCCTATGGCGAGTTTGTGTTTGATTGGGATTGGGCGGATGCCTATCATCGTGCCGGGCTGCGCTATTATCCCAAGCTGGTGGTGGCTGTGCCTTATACTCCAGCTACGGGGCCGCGCCTATTGCTGGCGGATACACCGCAGCGCACGCAGGTAGCGGATTTGCTGATTAATGGCGCGATAGAACATGCGCAACGTAGCAATGCATCAGGTTTGCATTGGCTGTTTACCAATGCTGTTGATACGGCACATCTGGCACGGCATGGTTTGTTGCAACGGGTGAGTTGCCAATATCATTGGGAGAATCGTGGCTACCGTGATTTTGACGACTTCCTGAGCCGGTTTTCAGCCGAAAAACGCAAGAAAATAAAACGCGAACGGCGCCACGTGAGTGAGGCGGGTGTGGCGCTCGAATTGCTGGATGGACATCAAACCAGCGCGGAGCAATGGGCGATTTTCCATGAGTTTTATAAATCCACCTTTGATGAGAAAGGCGGTATTGCGTCCCTGACCCTGGATTTTTTCAAAGAGCTGGGAAAAACCATGCCTGATCAAACATTGTTGATTATGGCAAGCTCTCAAGGTCAATATGTGGCGGGCGCATTTTTCCTACGCGGACGCGACACTTTGTATGGTCGGCACTGGGGTTGTGCCGCACAATTTCATAGCCTGCATTTTGAAGCCTGCTATTACCGCGCCATTGAGTATTGCATTGCGCAAGGATTGCGGCGTTTTGAAGCGGGAGCGCAAGGCGAACACAAGATCAGCCGGGGGTTTTTGCCTACGCCCACCTATTCCATGCACTGGATAGCCCATGCGCGTTTTCGTGAGGCGATTGATGATTTCTTGGTGCGTGAAACGCAGGCTATTGGACAGTATATGCAGGAGTTGGGGAGACACTCTCCCTACAAAAATTTCTCCCATACAAGCTGAACCATGGGGATTTGCCCAGCATTTCCCTTCCAAATGATAATCCCAAATTGTTGTTTTTTAAAACAAAATTCCATCCTAAAAATTATTCTTTGTCTAAATTAAAGGGCAGGGCTATACTAAAAACCATGAGTACGCAGTAATGTAAGGATCCAAAGGATTTGGATCAGGGTTAACCCCATCGTAAAAGGAAGTCGCCATGCATATACATACTCCAAAGATTTTCGGGATTGCAATCATTCTGTCCTCTTTGTGGTTGCCTGCCCATGGCGCCGTTATAGATTTGGATCCATTGCAAGCGGGTGTGTACAACGGCGGTGACGGCGTATTGAGTCGCTGGGTACAGATGAACCCATCCTGGCCCGGCGTCAATGGCAGCAACCCCGGCCTTGAAACTCTTGCCGATCAGGATGCCGCCTTAGCCTTGCCCTCCACCGATCCCAATATCTTGCGCAGTTTCGAAGGAAAAGTTGCGACAGTCAACTTTGGTGACGATGTGTACCGCAACAAATGGGCGGCCACATGGAGTCCGGCCGGAATAACCGCAGTCCCGCTATTTCCCGCCAATGATCCTAATCAAGAGGATTACGCGGTGTCTTTTGCCGGATACATCGCCATCACCACCCCCGGCGAATACAACTTCGGGGTACTTTTTGACGACGGCTTCAGGTTCACGCTAACAGGCGCGAACGGTGCCTATACGATGTCCCGTGATGGACTGAATCCACGCGACGTGGTGGGATTCGGTTCCAACCTCGCCCTCGAAGCCGGAATGTATCAATTTTCATTGACCTCCTTTGAGCATCTGGAAGCCGGGGTCGTTGCCCTTAATTGGTGGCATGGCCCGACTACATCAAATTTCGGGGTTATTCCACAAACTAACCTGTTTAGTGCCTTGCCACCTGTGCCGGAACCTGATGAATGGTTGTTGTTTGCGGTGGGATTGCTGACATTGACATGGTATTTCCGCAAAAAGCCGTCTACTCTTTCCCTAGTTCTACTGTGTCACAAAGCGATCAAGGGAAGAGCGAAGCGAAGGGTTCCCTGTGCAAGGCGAAATCGGGCGAAAAAGCGGAGTTTACACGGAGTCTGCCGCTTCCCGACCCCGCATTTTGAGCGCGCCTTTATATATCATGGCAACGCCGCAATGCGCCCTTCAGCGCTTTGTGACACAGTAGAACTAACCACCTCCCCTGCTTCATCCGTATAACCATGACACGGCAACCGCTGGCGTCGCTGGGTTCCCGTATCGTCCATGCGCTGGCGATTGGTGGTGGCTGGTTTATCTACTTCTGGCTATGGTGGCGCGTCATTTACGTTTATGGCCAGGACTTGAGTCCGTTGGTGGCGTTGTTTCTCGTCATCACCATCATTGTCGTGCCTACCCTCACCCTGATCTGGATCCTGCACAATGTCCGTATCTTCAAACGTAAAGGTATGCGGCAAGGCCGCACTACTGCTGATGACAGTTATGCCTCCGACTGGAAAGGACGCCGTGTAACCGCAGACTGGATTGATATGAAACAGGCATCAAGCATCGTCATCTCAGTTAGCGGAAACGACAAGCAATACGAGGTGCGATAACTCCTTTCACAGATACTTCCTCAACATATAAAGAGATACATGGACGCACTCTCGATAATCACATGGATTGACAACAGCCTGTTGTATGCGGCAATGCTGGGGTTCTTTGCCTTGTATCCGATGGTCACCAGCATTATGTGGATCACGACTTCGATGTTTTTCCGCTGGCGGCAGGAGAAAAACACCGCAATGCCGCTTGATACCGCAACCACCTATACGCCGAAAGTGTCGATACTCATCGCCGCGCACAATGAAGAAGCGGTTATCGAGGTGTCGTTGAAAGCCGCCCATGCCATCGACTACCCGGACTTTGAGGTGGTAGTGGTGGACGATGGCTCCACGGACCAGACGGCGGATATCGTTGCGCGTTACCACGAATCGCATGGCGTTCGCCTGATCCGCAAAACCATTAACGAAGGCAAGGCCATGGCGCTCAACGATGCGCTACCCTGTTTGCGCGGTGAAATCGTGCTGATTCTTGACGCCGACGCGGAACCCGAGCCGCAGGCGCTGCGGTATATGGTGCGCCACTTCGAGAGCGCGCGGGTCGCGGCGGTCACCGGTAACCCGCGCGTTAAAAATGCCACGACGCTGTTATCGCGTTTGCAGCTCATGGAATTTACTTCCATCGTCAGTTTACTGCGCCGCTCGCAGCGCGTGTGGGGCCGCCTGCTCACGGTATCCGGCGTGGTATCGGCATTTCGCAAGGACGCTATTCTGGATGTGGGAGGTTTCAGCCCGGAAATGCCTACTGAAGATATCGAGTTAACCTGGAAATTGCAGAAACGTTTTTATGATGTGCGCTACGAACCGAATGCGGTGATCTGGATGATTGTGCCGCAAAAGTTACGTGGACTTTATAAGCAGCGCCTGCGCTGGGCGCACGGCCTGATGCAGGTATTACGCAAACACTATGACATCATGCTGCACTGGAAATATCGCCGCATGTGGCCGGTGTATGTAGAGTCGGCGCTCTCCGTGCTTTGGGCGGTATGTTTCGTTACACTCACCCTGCTGTGGGGGATATCGTTCAGCCTCGGCCACACACCCATAGGCGCAAATCCATTGCCCAATATCTGGGGAATGCTCATTGCTACCTTCTGCTTGCTCCAATTGCTGGTCGGCGCAATGCTGGATAAAAAATATGATCCCCACATCATGAAATATTATCCCTATGCGATCTTTTATCCAATCATCTACTGGATGCTGATGTCTGTCACTACGGTGATATCCATGACGGCGTTGTTCAGGAAACCAGCCAAACAGGCCGTACGTTGGGATACTGCCCGTAGCGGCAAGATGGCGTGAGGGACGTGATGACAATGAATGCAAAAACTGCGCCCCTATTGCTGTTGAGCCTATCGGTACTGTGGCCGGGGTTGTCATGCGCCGGAATGCGTGAAGACGCCCGACAGCTTGTAGAGCAAAAGGATTTCACCAGCGCCCTGGAAAAATATGACCGGCTTCTGGCCGAGACACCCGATGATGTTGACCTTCTGATCGAAGCGGCTCGTGTGAATGCGTGGGCAGATCGGCACGAGGAAGCAATAGCCCTCTACCAACGGGTGCTCCGTGCAGCCCCGCAGCGCCGCAGCGCCGCAAGGATGTTTCGCTGCCACTCGCATGGCAACTGACCTGGTCGGGGCGGCATCGGGAAGCGATCCCCCTATTCCGCGAATTTCTCATCGCTGAGTCGGATACCCGTGAAGCACGGCGCGGCCTCGCCGAAGCACTCAGCGGCGACAACCGTTTGCCCGAGGCATTGGCCGAGTATCAGAAACTGATCGCCGCCGATGCGGGTGACCTGCAGGCGCGTTACGGCGAAGCGCGCCTGTTGCTGTGGATGGATCGTTATGCCGAAGCCGAACAGCGTTACCAGGCGATGCGGCGGGAAAATCCCGATGACAAGGAAGCTACAATTGGATTGGCCCGCACATACAATTGGAGCGGTCGGCATTTTATCGCGGCACGTGAATATGAAGCCGCCACCAGGAAATGGCCTGCAGATGAGGCCATCATAACCGACCTCGCGACGGCGCAACGTTGGGCGGGCGCCGATAACCTCGCTCTGGGTACATTGAATGGAATTTCCGGAGACAGCGCCGCGGCACTGCGGCGTCAGATCAAGATAGACTCGCTCCGTGGACTGCGCTTCGGCGCCACTACCTCTTATGATACCGACCGGCTGCGGGTTAATTCCGCCACGCTAGCGTTCCGTTATCCATTCGACGCAACCCGATTGTTGCAAACCTCGCTACGCCAGGTGCAACTCGAACAACGCGGCCAGCATGCCGATGGCAAGGAGTTACTCGTTTCCTACGGCGACAGGTTCGGCGCTTTCGATGCGCCACGCGGGATGATCTGGCCCACCGTCAGCGCAGGTATCCGTGACTACGAAGGTTGGCAAACCTTTGCAGGGCGAGCCGGTGTAAAGTGGTTGCCCGCCGATCTGTGGCGGATCGATTTCGACGTAGGCAATGAAGTCATCGAAAACATCCCATCCGTGCGCAACCACGTCACATTCACCTCTCTTGGCGCAGGAACGGAAGTGAGGATTCATCCGCGCATTACCGCTGCCGCCAGCCTTAGCTTGGGACGCTTTGATGATGGGAATATCCGTAACCGCTTGCGGGCGCGTATCGAGGGCTTGGTGCTGACCCAACCACGCGTCACCCTCGGCTGGGAAGGTTTACGTTTTTCCAACAGCAAACCGGACATCGTGCGTGGCTACTATAACCCGGAAAGTTATACCGAAAACAAATTGATTTCGAGCATCGAAACCATGCGCTGGGACTGGAATTTCCAGGCCAGGGCAGGCTTGGGGCAGCTCAGTGAAGAACCGTCGGGGATAGGCCGCGGAATCTATTCCTGGGAACTGCATGCGTGGCGTTACATCCGTGATTCGGTAAACCTGCGCCTGTACGTTGGCCGTTCCGATTCCGCCTTTAACTCCAGCACAATGTTCGGTAGCGGATACGCGCGCAGCTACGGCGGCATCGACCTGACCATCATCTTCTGATCAGGACGAACCGATTTGACACCGGTGGGCCTTGTAATAGTTAATCAAGCCATTGGTTGACGAGTCGTGGCTCTTTACCATTTCATCACCCTGCAATTCCGGCAATATCGCTTTCGCCAGTTGCTTGCCTAGTTCCACGCCCCATTGATCAAATGAGTTAATGTTCCAGATCATACCCTGCACGAAAATTTTGTGTTCATACAGTGCAATGAGTGCGCCTAAAGTGGTAGGCGTGAGTTTTTGCAGCAACAGTGAATTGGTGGGCCGGTTACCGGCGAAGGTTTTATGCGGCACCAGTTTTTCGAGCGCTTCGCCCTGTAATCCCGAGGTTTTTAATTCCGTGCGCACTTCATCGGCGGTTTTTCCTTTCATCAATGCTTCGGTTTGAGCAAAGAAGTTAGATAAAAGAATGGCGTGGTGTTCACCAAGGGGATTGTGCGTTTCGATGGGCGCGATAAAATCGGCGGGAATCAGATGTGTGCCTTGATGTATCAGTTGGTAAAAGGCATGCTGCCCGTTGGTGCCCGGTTCCCCCCAGATAACGGGGCCAGTGTTGTAATTAACGCTTGCGCCATCGCGAGTGACGGATTTTCCATTACTTTCCATGTCACCCTGTTGCAGGTAGGCTGGAAAGCGGTTTAAATATTGGTCATAAGGTAAAATGGCATGGGTTTGCGCACCAAAGAAATTGATATACCAGATGCCTAGTAGCCCCATGATCACCGGCATGTTTTTTTCCAGTGGCGCGGTGCGGAAATGTTCGTCCATATCGTGTGCGCCGCTGAGCAGGGCTTCAAAATTGTCCATGCCAATGTAAATGGCGATGGACAGGCCAATCGCGCTCCACAGCGAATAACGGCCGCCCACCCAATCCCAGAATTCAAACATATTGCGTGTATCCATGCCAAACGCAGCGACTTCTTTGGCGTTGGTGGAGAGCGCAACGAAATGTTTCTTTACGGCGCTGGCATCCCCCGCCGCGCGCATCAACCACTCTTTTGCAGTGTTGGCATTGGTGAGCGTTTCCTGGGTGGTGAACGTTTTTGAGGCGACAATAAACAACGTGTTTTCAGGCCGGAGATTTTTTAATGTTTCAGCAATATGGGTGCCATCGACATTCGAAACGAAGTGCACATGCAGCCCAGGCTTTGCATAATACTTGAGTGCTTCGGTAACCATCACGGGTCCCAGATCGGATCCACCGATGCCGATGTTGACGATATCTGTGATTGATTCATCGGTGTAACCGCGCCATTGGCCCATGCGCACATCGTCGCTGAAGTGTTTCATTTGTGTTAATACTGCGTTGACATCGGGCATGACATCTTCGCCATCCACTACAATGGGCCGGTTGGAACGATTGCGCAAGGCAATGTGGAGCACGGCACGGTTTTCGGTGGCATTGATTTTTTCGCCGGAAAACATGCGGGCAATGGCGTCTTGCAGCTTAGTTTCGCGCGCCAGGTCAAATAAATGCGTCAGTGTTTCTGCGGTGATGATGTTTTTTGAATAGTCGAGCAGGATGTGGCCCGACTGTAGGGAGAATTTTTCGAAGCGTTGCGCATCTTTTGAAAACATGTCACGCATGTGGGCGTGCGACATGTTTTCATGGTGTGCTTGTAATGTTTGCCAGGTTGTGTTTTTTGTAAGTAATGTCATGCGATCCTTGAACTTTAATACGCCTGCAAATCGCCACCATCAATATCCAGCGAATGACGCCAGAACTGATCGTCGCGGTCAAACAACCGGTAAGTGCCCCGTGGACCCCAGCTTCCGGCCTGGTAGGTGTTGATGAAATCACGCTCCATTGACCATACCTTAACGATTGGATCAACCACCCGCCACGCCCATTCTATCTCATCATAACGCAAGAACAACGAATGGTCACCTTTCATGACATCGAGCAACAAGTCTTCATAGGCATCATATTTCTGGTCATGCTCTTTATGGTAAGACGCGTCCAAACTGATGGTGCGGGTATGCATTTCCAAGCCGGGGACTTTAACTTGCATTTCCATTTTCAAATAATCGTCGGGTTGAATGCCTAATAATATCCAGTTGGGTTTGAACTGGTCATGATGGGTATGGCGCAGCAAATGTTGCGGTGGATTTTTGAAGCGTATGCAAATCGCCGAACTGCCTTCGATCATGCGTTTACCGGTGCGCAGGTAAAAGGGCACGCCTTTCCAGCGCCAATTATCAATATATACTTTAAGCGCGGCATAGGTTTCGGTGGAGCTGCCAGGATCCACGCCCGCTTCTTCAAGGTAGCCCGGCACGGCTTTGCCATTGATGTTGCCATGCGTATATTGGCCGCGAAATGAATGGGCATGCACGGCATTTTGCGGAATGGGGCGGATCGCCTTGAGTACTTTTACCTTTTCGTCACGCAGGGATTCGGCATCCATCATCACCGGCGGCTCCATCGCCACCAGTGTCAACAATTGCAGCAGATGGCTTTGGATCATGTCACGCAGTGCGCCCGCGCCCTCATAATAATCAGCCCGGCCTTCAATGCCGAGCGTTTCAGAATGGGTGATTTGCACGTGGTCAATGTAGTTACGGTTCCATACCGGCTCCAGCAACAGGTTGGCGAAACGGAATACCAACACGTTTTGCACGGTGCCTTTGCCCAAGTAATGGTCGATGCGGTAAATCTGGTTTTCATTTAAATGCTTGCCCAAGCCTTGCTGCAGAATCTGGGCGCTGAGCAGGTCATAACCGAAGGGCTTTTCAATAACCACCCGGCGCCAGCCCTCTTTTTCTTCGAGCAGGCCCGCGCCGGAAAGTTTCGCTATTACTTCAGCAAACTCGGCAGGGCGAATTGACATGTAAAACGCTGCATTGCGTGGAAACGTAGCGTCTTTACCGAGGGTTTTTTGCAGGTGTTGATAAGAGTCCGGATCCGCCAGATCACCCTCGAGATAATGAAGGCGGGTACAGAAACGCTCAAAGGCCACCTCGTTAAGCCCGTGGGGGAATTTTGCGCGTAGCATGTCAGCTACTTCATTGACCCATTGTTCACGTTGCCAGGGACGGCGCGCAAAAGCGAGGATCACCATGGTGTCCGGCAGCCGTCCTGCGGCTTCAAGCTGAAATAAGGCGGGGATCAATTTGAGGCGCGCGAGATTGCCGGTGGCGCCAAAGATCACTAACGTGCAGGGTTCGATCATTTCAATCTCCCTTGGCGGCTTTCACTGCATGGCCGCCAAAGGCGTTGCGCATCAGTGACAGGAGGCGGAAAGGATAACCTTCGCTGTCCTGGCTGTTAAAACGCATCTGCAACGCCAGCGTCATCACGGGTGTGGCCACACCCTGGTCGATGCCTTCAATGGCCGTCCAGCGACCTTCGCCAGAGTCCGGCACATAGGGCGCTATTTTATCCAGGGATTGATCATCCTTGATCGCTTCGGCGGTAAGATCCAGTAGCCAGCTACGCACTACTGAACTGTGACGCCACAACTCGGTAATTTGCCCCAGATCCAGCGCAAATTCATCCTTGCCACGCAACAGCGCCAGGCCTTCAGCGAAGGCCTGCATCATGCCGTATTCAATACCATTGTGGATCATTTTGGTGAAGTGGCCCGCGCCAATCGGGCCAACATGCGCCCAGCCGCGGTCAGGCGCGGGCGCCAGCACTTTGAGTGCCGGTTCCAGGACCTTGGCGACCTCAGGCTTGCCCCCCACCATCAAACAGTAACCGTTATCCAGTCCCCAGATGCCACCTGAAGTGCCTGCGTCCATAAAATTAATGCCATGTTCAGCCAGCCAAGCGCCCCGGCGCTGGCTATCGTGATAATTGGAATTGCCGCCATCCACCACCAGGTCACCAGGGGAAAGCAGCGGGATTATTTCACGAATCTGCTGTTCAGTAGGGTCACCGCTGGGCAGCATCAGCCATACAATGCGCGGTGCGGTAAGTTTTGCCACGGCATCCGCAACAGAAGTGGCGGCAATCATGCCCTCTTCAGCCGCTATTTTTTGGACAATATCCTGTGAGCGATTGTAGCCCACAACATGAATGCCACCACGACACAAACGGCGTGCCATGTTGCCGCCCATTTTGCCTAGCCCTATCAATGCCATTTTCATGTTGTGTCTCCCTTCAAGTGGTATCGGCCCGCGCCACGGGTCGTTGCATAAGTAAGTATGTCTTCATGTATCGCCAATTTATTTTGTTACTTTAGATTGTTTTCAAAAGCCGAAAGGACAACCTGAAAGAACCGTAAATAATATTATCCAATAGCCATTATCATGATGACATAAAAATTTGGCAACGGATCAGGTCAATAAACACCCATCGAGCAAGGTATAAACATATTAAAATGGATTATGCCAATTAATATGCCATTTAACCCAGATTTTCCATTAGCGTTCGTAGCGGGGGCACGCAAGGTGTTGAAGATGCCGAGGGAAGGGTTTGTAATATCCATGTTTCCCAACCCTCCTTGGCCCTACCACTCAAATAACCGCGCCAACGCCACGCCCGGATCAGGCGCCCGCATAAACGCCTCCCCCACCAGGAAAGCATGGACATTATGCGCACGCATCAGCGCCACATCTGGCTGGGCGTTGATGCCGCTTTCAGTGATGGCAATGCGGTCCGGCGGAATGGCGGTCAATAAATTCAGGGTGGTGTTCAGGTCGGTGCCAAAGGTGCGCAGGTTGCGGTTGTTGATGCCGATCAACGGTGTGGTCAACATCAACGCGCGCTCCAGTTCGTCCGCATCATGCACTTCTACCAACACCGCCAACCCCAGGTGATCGGCCAGATGCGATAACTCCAGCATCATGGCGTCACCTAACGCGGCGACAATCAATAAAATGCAATCGGCGCCCATCACGCGCGCTTCATACACCTGATAGGGATCAATGATAAAATCCTTGCGTAACACTGGCAAGTTGCATGCGGCACGCGCTTGTTGCAGATACGCCTCGCAACCTTGAAAAAAATCCGCGTCAGTCAACACTGATAAACACGCCGCGCCGTGGCGTTCATAACTTGCGGCGATTTCAGCGGGACGAAAATCTTCACGCAATATCCCCCGACTTGGCGAAGCTTTTTTGATTTCCGCAATAACGGCGCTGTTATGGTATGGGGATGCCGCGCTAAGCTTCGCTTGCAGTGCGCCCACAAAGTCACGCGGCGGTGGAGCAAATTCCACACGCTTGCTTAATTCGCGCATCGACAGCGCGGTGCTACGCTCGGTGATTTCCTCAACCTTGCGTTTGAGTATCTTGTTCAGTATGTCGGGCGTCTGGCTCATGCCAAGTTACATGGCAGGCTATGGGTGAAGCTGATCAACGCATCGAACTTAGCACGCGCCGCGCCGCTCCTGATAACTTCATCGGCTTTTTTCACCCCTTGTTGTAACGTGCCAGCAAGGCCCGCCACATAAATCGCCGCGCCCGCATTCAGCATGACAATATCGCGCGCCGGGCCAGGCACATTGTCGAGTACCGCGCGCAATATTGTCAGGCTGTGCTGCGCATCATTCGACTTAAGCGCGGCGATATCACCGCGTTGCACACCAAGTTGTTCGGGAGTTACGGTATAGCTGGAAACCTGGCCGTCTTTCAATTCGGCAATGTGAGTGGGCGCGCCGATGCTGATTTCATCCATGCCGTCTTGCGCGTGAACCACCAGCACATGGCGGCTGCCCAGCCGCGCCAGCACGTTGGCTAACGGTACCAACCATTCATCGCTGAACACGCCCAATACCTGGTTTGGCGCGCCCGCCGGATTCGTCAGCGGCCCCAGCACATTAAAGAGTGTGCGCACGCCCATTTCACGGCGTGGCCCAATGGCATGTTTCATGGCGCCGTGGTGCGCGGGAGCGAACATGAATCCCACGCCCACTTCATCCACACAGAGCGCCACTTGCGCGGACGTAATATCGAGCTTCACGCCTGCGGCTTCAAGCACATCAGCGCTGCCGGACTTGCTCGACACTGAACGATTACCGTGTTTGGCAACACGCGCCCCGGCGGCGGCGGCAACAAAAGCACTCGCAGTGGAAATGTTAAACGTATGCACGCCATCACCACCGGTGCCACACGTGTCCACCACATGCGCCCCGCGTACCTCCACCTTCGTGGCCAACTCACGCATCACTTGCGCGGCGGCGGTGATCTCATCCACCGTTTCGCCCTTCATGCGCAGACCAATCAAAAAACCGCCGATCTGCGCGGGCGTGGCGCCACCACCCATAATCGCACGCATCACATCGCGCATCTCATCAGAATCAAGATCACGGCGCTCGGTAACAGCGCGTATCGCGGCAATCATATCCATTACTGTTTTATTTCCAAAAAATTCCGCAACAAATCATGGCCATGCTGCGTCAAGATGGATTCAGGGTGAAACTGCACGCCTTCCACGGCAAATTGTTTGTGGCGCACGCCCATGATCTCATCAATGTCACCACTCGCAGTTTGCGTCCACGCGGTAATTTCCAGGCACTCTGGCGCGGTGGCTTTTTCAATCACCAGGGAATGATAGCGTGTCGCTTCAAACGGACTGGGTAAACCATGAAACACGCCCACGCCGGCATGGTAAATCATGGAAGTTTTGCCGTGCATGATTTCACGCGCGTGGATGATGCGGCCACCAAACACCTGGCCAATGCTTTGGTGCCCCAGACATACCCCCAGCAGCGGAATCTTCCCCGCAAAGGCCTTGACCGCCGCCATTGAAATGCCCGCCTCATTCGGCGTGCAGGGACCAGGCGAAATTACAATATGGTCCGGCGCCAATTGCGCAATCCCCTCTACTGTGATCTGATCATTACGATAGACGCGCACATCCGCACCCAGCTCACCCAGGTATTGCACCAGGTTGTAGGTGAAGGAATCGTAGTTGTCGATCATTAACAGCATGTCACAGATATCCTTTATTATCCTGGATGGTTTTATATGTATTGGCGCCATTTTTCCCGCATTATGCCAGCCACAGCGCCGCAACCAGTACACGAATGTACTATTTTCGCCTAAATCGACTCCATTATAAAGCCCTGGTATAAAGCCCTGGATTTTTTCATGAACACCAGCGAAGCGGGATTTTCAGGAAGAAGCGTGTCCCCCAACGGCTAACCCCTATGTTGGCGGATGCAAGCAGGCCAGCAGCGCAATTGTGCGGAACAAAAAATTATTCATGAGCCATATTCACATCCGCCGGATCCGATAGCGCAGTTTACCGTTTTTTAGCGCTGTGCTGAGCCCCGGGGTAACTTTCAACCGGTCACGCAATTTTGCGCTACTGGTATGCTGCCGCAGGAATACGCCGATGGCATTGCTACATAAGGGATCAGTCAACTGGAATGCGGTTTTAAAACGGCGCGTGACGGCGCTGCTTGAAAAATACCCAGAGCGGTACATTTCAGGCCGCGACACGAAGTTAACGGCAAGAGTGCCCGTTGGCGCAAGATGCCGGGCCAGGCGCGTAAACCATTGTACATTCGCGTCAATAGCACGCCGGGGTTGGCCTTGATGCTCGCCAAACAGGTCATCAATAATCATGTCAAAACGCGGCCCTTTATAACACTCCAGCCAGCGTTGCGCATCGGCCTGGTGCACCTCGGCATTTTCCTGCGTCACGCCGAAAAAGCGTCGGGCTATAATAATATGCACAGGATCAATCTCAACACACACAATGTGCGCGGGCCGCACAAAATGCAAAAGTTGGCGAACTACTGTGCCACCGCCGAGTCCAAGCACCAACACCCGTTTGATGCTACCCTGCACGGAAAAAAACGCGGGCAGCATCAGCAAATCCCATAAAGTGCCAGTGACGGGGCGTGCAGGGTTATACTGGCTGTGGAATACACCGTCGCTGTATAAACGCCGGGATTGCCCCGCTGTCCTTACTTCATAGTGGGTGCCATTGACGGTCTTGCGCCAGAGGATAGCCATGGGCGCGCGCCGCTAAAAATTCACGGAAAATGCGCTGGTGGCATTGAAAGCAAGCTCAACATGCGGGGAAAGCATTACCACCTTAGAGTGAATTTATTGGTAACATATATGTTAACGGCCAAGACGTGTAAAATGGGTCATCGCTATTTTTAGGTATGCCGCAAGGAATTTTTATGGTCAAAGCCATCCTCACCGATATTGAGGGTACCACATCTTCACTTTCTTTTGTCAAAGACGTGCTGTTTCCCTACGCGCGTGAACACCTGGGTGATTTTGTGCGTACGCACGCGCACGACCATGATGTGCGGGTACTGCTGGATGAAGTGGCGGCCCTCACACATGCCACGACGGACAACCAGGTGACCGAACAGCTATTGCGCTGGATGAGTGAAGATAAAAAAATTACACCGTTGAAAGCCCTGCAAGGCATGGTTTGGAAACAGGGCTACGCGCGCGGTGACTTTACGGGGCATGTGTATGCGGACGCCGTGCGTAACCTCAAGGCATGGCATGCGCAAGGTAAACGTTTATATGTTTTTTCATCCGGCTCTGTACATGCGCAGAAGCTATTGTTTTCCCACACCGCAGACGGTGATCTTACCCCCCTCTTTTCCGGCTATTTTGATACCAGTGTAGGCAGTAAGAAAGAAGCCATTTCATACCATAAAATTGCGCAAATTTTGGCGATCGCCCCACAGAAAATCCTGTTCCTGTCGGACATAAAAGAAGAGTTGGATGCAGCCCAGCAAGCGGGAATGCAAACCGTGTGGTTGCTGCGTGATGGTGTGCCGAACCATGTTGACGCGGCGATAACGCATCGGCGGGCACACGACTTTGATGGCTTTTCTGTTGAGTAAACCGCCCATGCAAAAAACCCTGTTGGCTATTATCAGTGGATTATGTTGTGTGCTGCTGTTCCTCAGCCCAACTTATGCGGCAAGCAAGCATTTAACCCTGGTTTATACCGGTAATCTTGATGGTGAGCTGGAGCCTTGCGGATGCAGCCTGGAAGGTGATTTTGGTGGCCTTCGCCGCCAGGCGACCATGATAGACCGCCTGCGGAAAAAAAAGCCGCACCTGTTTTTCATCTCATCCGGCGGATTTTTGCGCAGCGAATCGGTACATGACCGGCTCACGGGTGAATACATCCTCAAGGGTATAAATGCCTTGAAATATGATGCCATCGGCGTGCAATGGACAGACTTGGCGTATGGCATGGATTTCATCAAGGCCGACAAATTACCTTGGGTCGCCAGCAACTGGAATGACACGGCATTTGAGGCGGCGCGGCGCATCACGCGCAATGGCAAAACAATCGCGTTTTTTAACTGGATAGACCCGCGTGAGTCACCCCAGCGCCAGATGCAGGCCAGCCATGAACTGACGGCTGCCGTGACAGATAAAGGTACTGATAACGCCGCGCTACTGCTGTCTTTAGAACGCGCCAAACAAGAAGGCGCCACCACCGTGCTGGCGACCACTTTAAAACTGGCTGAAGCGCAGCAATTTTTTCCATTGGCGCATGTGGATATTTTGCTGG
The DNA here is from genome assembly GCA_020053945.1 of Gammaproteobacteria bacterium. Taxonomy (GTDB): domain Bacteria; phylum Pseudomonadota; class Gammaproteobacteria; family Ga007554. The sequence goes on along the minus strand of JAGVME010000081.1, from coordinate 9,145 downwards.
TACGTTCAGCCTATGAAAAATATGCCGAACCCAAAAAAATAGGCAATACGCTGGTATTGCAACCTGGTTCCCGTGGCATGCGCATGGCTGAGCTTGACGTAACATTAAATGCAAACGGTACCGTCAAATCATGGCGGCATCGCATTATCCCTTTACCAAAAACCATTCCCGACGCGAAACGGCTGGCCCATTGGTACAAGGAATATAACGAACGCGTCAAGGCAGATTATGAAAAAGGCGTACAGCTTGCCAAGGCCGCACAATCCGGCTCAAGCCCTTATGCCGGAGAGCAAGTATGCCAAACCTGCCATGCGGACGAACATAAGATATGGCATGGCAGCCGTCATGGCCATGCCTACGGCACTTTGCGCCGTGTCAACAAAGCGTTCGACCCAAACTGCATTATTTGCCATACCGTGGGCTTCAATACACCCGGCGGTTTCATTGATGATGAAGCTACGCCTCATTTAAGCAACGTACAATGCGAGTCGTGCCATGGCGCCGCGCAGGCACACGCCACCTCCGGCGGCACGCAACCTGTGGCAAACGCAAACTGGCCACGTGAAAAAATCTGCGCGCAATGCCACACGCAAGCACACAGCCCCTCATTTAATCTTGACGCTTACTGGCCCAAGATTCAGCACAAGCGCGTATCCAAGCCATAATGCTTGCGCTTCACCCTCCAACAGGCCAGGAAGAAAAAGCACTGAACTACACCGTACGCGAAAGCGCCCGCGCGCGGCGCGTATGCCTGAAAGTAACGTGCCGGGGGCAGGTCGAAGTGGTGGTGCCCCATGGCTTCGACGCACGACGCATTCCCCTGCTGGTGCGCAACAAACAGGCCTGGATAGAAGCGGTGTTACGGCGCATCACGCTACGGCGCAATGCCATGGGCAGTGACGGCACGCACTGGGGCGCCAACGATGCCTTGCCTGACATGATCACATTGCCAGCGATTGCTGAACACTGGCAAGTAGTTTATACAACAACGGACAGTCCACGCGTAACCCTCACAATAGAAGGTGCGCATAACCGGTTGACGTTGCGGGGCAACATTAATGACACAGCCTTGTGCAAGGCGGCATTGCGCCGATGGCTGGTACGCAAAGCGCAACACCATCTTATCCCCTGGCTGGAGCGGTTAAGCAATGAAAAAATCTTGCCCTTCAACCAAGCACAGGTGCGTTCACAAAAAACCCGCTGGGGAAGTTGCAGCCGCCAGAAAAACATTAACATCAACTGCAAGTTATTATTTCTTCCTGCGGCATTAGTGGAATGCGTATTGGTACATGAGCTATGCCACACCCTACACATGGACCATTCACAAAAATTCTGGGACCTTATGAAGAAAATGCACCCGGGTTATGCGGCACTGGACACGCAACTGCGCAATTCCCGTGATTGGATGCTGGGGTGGGCAGAATAATACCGGTTCCCTTATCCCAGGTTCCCCGTTAGCCTACGGTTTACCGGCCGATAAATTCTTTTGGACAAAAGGCGGCGTAGCCATCCAGGAAAATATTTCATCTGCCGCAATGGGATATCCAATATAATAACCTTGTGCCGTATCGCACCCCATGTCATCAAGCATGGCCAGAACTTCCGGGGTTTCCACCCCTTCAGCCACTACGTTAAGCCCCAGGTTGTGCGCCAGGTCAATGGTGGCACGCACAATCGCCGCATCGCTCCGTGATTCCACCATCCCTTTGACAAAAGAACGGTCTATCTTGATTTCGTCAACCGGTAGCCGCTTCAGGTAACCCAGCGATGAATAACCTGTGCCAAAATCATCAATAGAGAGTTTGATGCGCATCGCATCCAGCCGGGACAGGATATCCAACGCGCGTTGTGGGTCAACCATAATGGCATCTTCGGTAATTTCAAGCTCCAGCGCTGATGGTGGGACATCCAGATTCTTAAGCTGCTGCCCTATTTGATCCGGCAAACGCAAATCATAAAGCACACGCGCAGAAACGTTAACGGCGATTTTTAAATCCAAGCCTTTACGGCGCCAATCAAGGTGCTGATGCAATGCTTGGCTTATCACCCATTGTGTCAATGCACCCATTAGCCCGCTACGTTCCGCCAGCGGCAAAAATTTATCAGGGGATAATAGTCCACGCTGAGGATGCGGCCACCGCACCATGGCCTCCACCCCAATAATACGCCCGGTATCAATATGTAACTTCGGCTGATAATACAAACAGAGGCCACCCTTATCTATCGCGTTACGCAGCTCTGCACGCAAACTCAACTGGCCCACACTGTTTTGGTCATGCGCCGGATCATATACGGCATATGCATTACGGGTGTGCTTGGCGATATACAGGGCAACATCCGCACGGCGCAATAAAGTGTCGCTTTCTGTGCCATGCTCCGGAAAGAAGGTAATGCCAATACTGCCGCCGATCGCCACCACCGTCCCTTCCACTGAAAAAGGCCCTTGCAGTACCTCGGTAATTTCTTGCGCTAGGCTAATCGCCTCCTGGGAATCCATAAGCGTTGGCATTAATACCGCGAACTCATCTCCCCCCAGGCGCGCCAGGGTCACATCATGCATCGCTGGCTCAACCGCGCGGGTGGCCAGATTGCAGAGTGAGCCACATGATTCCAGCGTTTTTCTCAGGCGCTCACCCACCTGTTTCAACAAGATATCCCCCACCGGGTGGCCCAAGGTGTCATTAATTTCCTTGAACCCATCCAGATCCAGCAATAATAATCCAAAACACCCATTGTTTACGGAGTTCATTGTTATCGCTTTCTCCACACGCTGCTGCAAGAAGGTGCGGTTGGGCAGTTGGGTTAACGCATCAATGAACGCCATTTTTTCCAAAGCGGTATACATCTGGTTTAGCTCGCCGCTCATTTCATTAAACACCTGCGCAAGGCAACGCACCTCACCCTCCCCTTGGATCATGGCTGATTCCTTAGGATAGTCCTTGTTTTTCAGGATTGTTTGCAATTGCCGGGTCAACAACCGGATAGGCATTAAGGTGGTTTTCTGCAACATCAAACTGGCGAGGAACGCGGCCAGCAAGGTAATGCCACCGCCAACACCGATAACTAGATTGCGGGTATAGTCCAACCCCTCGCTAAATTTCCTGATGTTACGCATGGCGGCAACCTTCAATGCGGGTTTCCCCTGCGGCGTCAGCAGCACATAACTTGCGACCAAACTTTTTTTCTCATCCCCATCATCTTTCCAGGCCAATGACTTATAGCTTTCATTGCCATTGCCCAAGGTAATCCGGACCGGTATCTTCAACCGCTGCTCCATTGACCGAAGACTTTGCGCCGGATCAACCACCACCTGTATATACCCTATGGGACGCAAACCGCCTACAGGGAGTATGACAGAAAAATAAGGCTGGTCATGGCTGGCGCAAAGCCCCGCGATGCTTTGCAAGCGGGCGACACCCTCCCGCTTGCGGGCAGTTTCGCGCAAAGAAGGGCAAATCAAACCGCGTATGTCCTCCTGGCCCGATGTAGCGGTACTTTGCGCCACCAGGGCAAAATCCAAATCGTAAACATACAATCTGACAAGATTTATAACACCGTCTGCGACCGCGCGTTGGTGAAACTGGTTATCCAGCTCAAATTCCAAAAAACTAATATCTTTGCGGCTAAACATCTCACGGAACGACGGCTCATGTTGAATGGCAAAGCCAATCTCCTGGGCTTGGGTTTCCAGGTCCTGTAATGCATCCGCCGTTTCCAGTTTTATAAGGCCCGCCAAAGCCTCACGCTGATGGTCATAGGCAAGGCGGCGGTATATTTCACTGCTGGACAATAATAACGCCATGCTTAAAAACACCAGCAGGGAAATGGTGAGCATGTGTAATGAAGGGCGGGGCAGGCGCATGGGCATCTAGTTTATTTTTTCAGGTAAGGATATTTTTTCTTCTTCCACTCATCAAACCCACCGCGCAACCAGAACACCCGCGTATAACCACAGGCTTGCGCAACCGCCGCCGCCCGGCTACTGCGCGGACACTTAACACCATTGCAGTAAAAAAGTAGGGGGGTTACCACCTTAGGGGCAATCTTTACCAAAGAATTACAATCAGTAGCGGTGTCAAGCAAACTGACAGAATATTCGATGCGCCCCTGGTTGCGGTCCACCGCAAGCCGCGAATCAATGATTACAACTTTTTCTTGTTGGGCAAGGGCAATAAACTGTTCAGCATTGATTGGGGTGATGCCCGGCAACCTTTCCGGCGCAGCATAAGCCGCACGCGTTATAATAGGAAAAAACAGGAAGGCGAGTCCCATGAAAACCAGGGGAATATCCCATCTGCGGTGCCCAGTGGGGTGAGCAGCGCGTGGCATGCAGTGACTCCAGGTTATTGCTGTATTTTTACGTCCCGTGCATTCAATATAGCGGCCAAAAATGGCTTGGCTTTAACGGTAGGCACACCGCTTACCGCGTCAAATGCCTTAAAAATAAGTAGGAATATATTATGTTGTGGGTCAAAGCGTTTCATATTATTTTTATGACGGCATGGTTTGCCGGACTTTTTTATTTACCCCGGTTATTTGTGCACCACGCGCTTACCGAGGATAAATCCACCCGTGAACGCCTAAAAATCATGGAGCGTAAATTATTCTTTTTTGTGCTGCCATGGGCTATTCTAACGTTGGCTTTTGGCGTCTGGATGCTCATGGCGTATGCTTGGCAGGCCTATTCCCACAGCCTCTGGCTGCATCTAAAACTGTTATTGGTGGTGATATTGGTGGCTTATTACGCTTATTGCGGCAAGCTAATGCTGGATTTTCAGCATGACCGTAACCAGCGCAGCCATGTTTTTTATCGCTGGTTTAATGAAGTCTCGGTGGTCTTGTTGTTTGCGATTATTATTCTGGTGGTAGTTAAGCCCTTTTGAGTGCCGTTAGGATGCGGAAAATTTACGAAGACCGGGGGTTTGTCAAGGATAAAAACCCCTTTATACACATGCGCCATGCATCTTGGGTGAAAAACCATCACCCCCGCCCCGCGGGTGCATAAGAGTCCCATGATGCTAATTAATTCATTGATTTTAATCAAATTAAAATATATGACAATTTGTCACCATTTTGTCACGAAGCCACCTGTGGCGCGGTTTCATAGCGTTTGCGAAGGTTTCGTCCACAGAGTTATCCACAGATTTTGTGCATACTACATAAACATCAAACGGCATAAGGGCTTAGAGTGATCTATTACAAAAACTCTTAAATATATTCCCTAACTAAGAACCATTACTAACTGCCCGTAACCAGGAACGAGTATGACCCAATCTATCTTCATAGGAAACTCACCCACGCAAGCGCTTTATTTACTGCCGAAAATGGCTAACCGGCATGGATTGATCGCGGGCGCTACCGGCACCGGCAAAACCATCACCCTACAGGGGTTGGCCGAAGGCTTTAGCCATCTGGGCGTACCGGTGTTTATGGCCGATGTGAAGGGTGACCTGTCAGGCATGGGCCAACCCGGCGCGGGCACACCGCGTATCCAGGAACGCATTAATACCTTAGGCCTGAAAGACTTTAGCTTCAAGGCGTGCCCGGTGACATTTTGGGACGTATTTGGTGAACAAGGGCATCCGGTACGCACCACCATTTCCGAAATGGGACCATTGCTGCTGGCACGCTTGCTCAACTTGAATGATACCCAGGAAGGCGTGCTCACCCTGGCGTTCAAAATTGCCGATGACCAAGGGCTGCTGCTGCTCGACCTGAAAGACCTGCGCGCCATGTTGCAATTTCTCGGCAACAACAGCAAAGAATTTACGACAGGATATGGCAATGTCTCCACCGCCAGCATTGGCGCCATCCAGCGCGCCCTGCTAACGCTCGAATCACAGGGCGGCGAGCATTTTTTTGGTGAACCGGCGTTGAATCTGGATGATTTAATGCAAACCGACAATGGTCAAGGAATGATTAATATTCTGGCCGCCGATAAACTGATGACCTCCCCTAAATTGTACGCCACTTTCCTCTTGTGGCTATTATCCGAACTGTTTGAGCAATTACCCGAGGTGGGCGATCTCGACAAGCCCAAACTGGTATTTTTCTTCGACGAGGCGCACTTGCTGTTTAATGATGCCCCGCCCATCTTATTGGAAAAAGTTGAGCAAGTAGTGCGGCTGATCCGCTCCAAAGGCGTGGGCGTCTATTTTATTAGCCAGAACCCACTCGATATCCCCGAAAAAATCCTCGGCCAACTGGGCAATCGCGTACAACATGCTTTACGCGCCTTTACCCCCCGCGACCAAAAAGCGGTGCGCGCCGCCGCCGAAACATTCCGCAGTAATGCGGATCTGGACGTAGCCAGCGTCATCACCGAACTGGCGGTGGGTGAAGCCCTGGTGTCTTTGCTCGATGAGCAGGGCCGTCCCGGCATCGTACAACGCACCCTACTCAGCCCTCCTCACAGCCAGATTGGCCCCATCACCGCCCAGCAACGTCAGGCCACCCTGCAACAATCCCTGATTTATGGGCATTACGAAAAAACGGTGGATCGGGAATCCGCCTATGAAATTTTAAAAGCGCGGGCCACTACAGCAAGCAGCCCGGTACATACCATGACAAATGAACGCGACAACCCAAGCGAAAAACCCTCTAGGCATAATCGAGCCTCAGAAACCCACCGCGAAGAATCCCGCCCTACGGCAGCACGTCCCCGCGAAAACGTGATGGAAACTATGGCAAAAAGCGCAGCCCGTGCCATTGGCAGCCAGATAGGCAGGCAAATTCTAAGGGGAGTATTAGGGTCATTAATGGGGGGGCGGCGTTAAGAGCCTATTCCAAATCTCACTGAAGGGCGCATCGCGGCGTTGCCATGATATATAAAGGCGGGCTCAAAATGCTCATGTACTGCGTGTACACTCTGCTGTACATGGATGTACGAATGCCGTGGGCGCAGGATGCGCGGGAGCGGCCGCTTTTCGCCCCTTTCCACCTTGCGCTGGGAACCCTTCGCTTCGCTCTTCCCTTGAGTGAGATTTGGAATAGGCTCTAAGAAGTCCACGATCCCGCTATGGAGCAGCGCAGCGTTATCTGGAACTTTGGCGGCAAATTCAAAATGCGCACATACTTGATGTATGTTCCGCTTTTTCATTTGATTTGGACGGCTTAGCCCGCATAAGAAACCGTTAGACGGGTGCCTGCTTTCGGCGCGCTGCCCCTCCCTTGACCAAGATCGTGAACAAGATCTAACCGATCAATTTTCAGAAAGATAAACCAGGGAGATAAAGCAAAACCCTCCCTACCAGACAGCAAGGAGGTGTATAATATAAGTGGTTTTTTTGCTTTATTAGTTTGTCTACAGATTAAGTCGCGGCTTGCACAATGGTCGCTTGTGGACCTTTAGGGCCTACTTTTTCTTCGAATTTAACCGCTTGGCCTTCAGCTAAGGTTTTGAAGCCATCGCCGGAGATCGCGCTGAAATGCACAAATACATCGTCACCACCGTCTTCCGGGGAGATAAAACCAAAACCTTTAGAGTCGTTAAACCACTTTACGGTACCGTTACGCATCTTGTCACTTCCTCATAAAAAAATATTTACATCAAGCATTGGAGCCAATGACGGGGATGAAACGCAAGCGGATTTGAGACCTTTACAAACCATCCGATGCGCGCAATCCGGCATTCGGCCGCCGCCAAAAATTCAGTAAAATCCCGGCAGCGACAAGGCCGAGAATAACACATTTCCTTGACAAGTACAGAAAAACATGTCGGGAAACTTTAGTTAGATCAAAAAAAATGGGAAAGGTTCCAGCTTATGCCCGACAAACTGGAAATTTTCTCAGGAACGTAGTAGGTTACTACTCTCAGGACTCAAGCAGAATAACTTGAACACTGGCCGGTTACGACCCGCATGCAAAAGGGCCAATGTTCAAATTAGTTTTACTTGGCGACTTAATTCATGAAAATTTTTACAGGTTCTTAATGGCTCTCAAGCTGTATATTAAAACTTTTGGCTGCCAAATGAACGAGTACGATTCTTCCAAAATGGCAGATGTGCTCCAGAGTTCCCACGACCTGCAATTAACAGAGACCGCCGAAGAAGCCGATGTGCTGCTGCTAAATACCTGTTCAGTTCGGGAAAATGCCCAGGAAAAAGTATTCCACCAGCTAGGCCGGTGGCGCGAGTGGAAAAAAGCCCGGCCCCATCTGGTCATCGGTGTGGGCGGTTGCGTCGCCAGCCAGGAAGGCGAGACGATTTTCCGCCGCGCGCCTTATGTAGATATGGTATTTGGTCCGCAAACCCTGCACCGGTTGCCGCGTCTGCTGGACGCTGTGCAGCGCCAGCGCGCGTCGGTAATCCAGCGCAAACGCGCCCCTACCATGGACATCAGCTTTCCTGAAATCGAAAAATTCGACAACCTGCCCGCGCCGCGCGTAACCGGCCCCACCGCCCTGGTCTCAGTGATGGAAGGTTGTAGCCGTTATTGCACATTTTGTGTCGTGCCTTATACGCGCGGCGAAGAAGTGAGCCGCCCTCTTGAAGATGTGTTACGCGAAGTGGCGCAGCTCGCCCAGCAAGGTGTGCGCGAGGTGACGCTGCTGGGACAGAATGTGAATGCGTATTATGGCGCGATGGCGGACGGTGATCACGCTGATCTGGCGTTATTGATCAGCTATGTTGCGGCGATCGATGGCATTGTGCGGGTGCGTTACACCACATCACATCCGGCGGAATTTTCTGATAGCCTGATTGATGTTTACGCACACGTGCCGCAACTCGTCAGCCATGTGCATTTGCCGGTGCAAAGTGGCTCCGACCGTATATTGAAATTAATGAAGCGTGGTTATACCGCGCAGGAGTATGTTGACAAGATGCGCCGCCTGCGTGCGATGCGCCCCGACATTACGCTTTCATCAGATTTCATCATTGGATTTCCTGGTGAAACCGACAGCGACTTCGAGGCCACGCTGCAATTGATCGACACCATCGGTTTTGACCGCTCTTTCAGTTTTATTTACAGCCCGCGCCCCGGCACGCCCGCCGCGAGCTTGCCAGATGATGTGCCGCTTGATGTCAAAAAAGCGCGCCTGGCGCGCGTGCAGGAACGCATCAACCAACACGCCACGGTAATTGCGGCGGCCATGATTGGCACGGTGCAGCAGGTGCTGGTTGAACAACGCAACGCGGACGGGAGC
>JAGVME010000105.1 GCA_020053945.1 Gammaproteobacteria bacterium | reverse complement strand
GATACATTCCGCCATTGACTCAATGTCACCCAACCAATATGAACAACAGTTTTTGAAAGCGGCCTAAGGGACTGTCCAAATTTACTTGACCATTACAAACCTACCTTACGATAGTGGAGAGGAAAAAGGTTAGGGGGCGCTCCTGAGGTGTCTCAGAGGCGCCTTAAGTTCTGCCAGAAGGATTGTGTAGGGGGTCAGGTGCGGTTTGCGGAAAATTAAGGCAGTAGTTTTTCGCCCGCCATTAAATCGTCCAATGTTTCGCGGGCGCGTATCATGTGAGCTTGGGTACCGTCTACCATCACCTCTGCCGCACGCGGACGGCTGTTGTAATTGGAGCTCATGACAAAACCGTAAGCCCCCGCTGAGCGTACTGCCAGCAGGTCGCCCGGTTGCAGATTGAGTTTGCGGTCTTTGCCGAGGAAGTCGCCGGTTTCGCATACAGGTCCCACGATATCGTAACAACGTGTTTCGCCAGGGGCGCGCTCTATTACCGCCACGATGTCCTGCCACGCATTGTAAAGCGCGGGGCGAATCAAGTCATTCATGCCAGCATCAACAATCGCAAAATTTTTGTGTGCGGTGTGTTTCAGGTATTCCACTTGTGTGAGCAGCACGCCCGCATTGCCGACAATCGCGCGCCCCGGTTCGAGCAGGATTTTATAATTGCGCCCGTGTAATTTTGGCAGCAAGGCCTGCGCGTATTCATGCGGGCTGGGTGGCGTTTCAGTGCGGTAAGGAATGCCCAGGCCGCCCCCAATGTCGAGGTGATGGATGCTGATGCCTTGGTCAGCCAATTGATCGATCAATCCCAGTACGCGTTCCAGCGCATCGACAAAAGGCGTGGACTCGGTCAATTGTGAGCCGATATGGCAATCCACGCCAATGATGTTGATGTGTGGCAACGCGGCGGCGCGTGTATAGGCCGCCGGTGCATCAGCAATGTCGATGCCGAATTTATTTTCTTTAAGGCCAGTGGAAATATAGGGATGCGTGCCGGCATCCACATCGGGATTGACGCGCAATGACACGGGTGCACGCACGCCCATTTCGGCGGCAACGCTGTTGAGACGTTCCAGTTCGGCGACAGACTCCACATTAAAGCAATAAATGCCCACCTCCAGCGCGCGGCGCATTTCATCGGCGCGTTTACCGACACCGGAAAAAACGATCTTATCGGCTTGCCCGCCAGCGCGCAGCACACGCTCCAACTCGCCCCCAGACACAATATCAAATCCTGACCCGAGCCGCGCCAGCGCATTCAGCACCGCAAGATTGGAATTGGCTTTCACGGCATAACATACCAGATGGTCGTGGCCAGCAAAGGCACGGTCAAACGCATGCCAGTGGCGCTCCAGCGTGGCGCGCGAATAAACGTAGCACGGTGTGCCATACGCGTGGGCGATGGCGGCCAGGTCAACATCTTCGGCGAACAAACGCCCGTTGCGGTAAGTAAAATGGTTCATGGGATATATTATTTCTGTTGGGTGGCGACAGGTGTTTCATCAGGCAAACGCAGCGGACCTTTTTGGCCGCAGCCTGCCAGCAAGTTTGCGAGGCTGAGCAGTGTGATGGCCAGTGTCGCGAACCGGAAATAACGCGACACTGGCAAAATTGTGGCGCGGCGATGCGTGTTCATATGATGTCTCACGGGTCTGGGAAAATCTTATTATAAAGGGTAATCGCAGTAGCCGCCTATCAAATGGTGTAAAATAACGGCAAGCCGCAAGTTGCGGAGTTGATTTGGTTGATTTAGTCCGCGAATCTTATGCATACCCACCACCCCGCAGATTCTCACCACCACCGTCCCCAGCGTGTTACTAATTCGCTATTGGTGGCGCTGATTTTGACGCTGGCATTTGCGTTTGCCGAAGCACTGGCGGGGTGGTGGTCGGGGTCGTTGGCGTTGCTCGGCGATGCCGGTCACATGGTGTCTGACGCCACCTCGCTCGGCTTGGCCGCGTTTGCCGCTTGGGTCGCCAAACGCCCACCCTCATCGCGTCATTCATATGGATTAGGACGCGCCGAAGTGCTCGCCGCCGTGGCGAATGCGCTGCTGATGTTCCTGGTGGTGGCTGGCATTGTGATGGCAGCGATTGCGCGCCTGAGCACGGCCCCTACACCAGTGGCCGGGGGCATGGTCATGGCTGTGGCGGCATTGGGATTAATCGTGAATCTGATCGTCGCCTGGATGTTGCGCCACGGCGAGCAGACGCTGAATACCCGCGCCGCATTGTTGCATGTGATGGGTGATCTGCTGGGGTCAGTCGCCGCACTGGTGGCGGGCGCAGTCATTTATTTTACGGGATGGATGCCGATAGACCCGATTTTATCGCTGCTGATTTGCGCATTGATACTTTTTTCATCTTTTCATTTGTTGCGCGAAGCCCTGCACGTATTGATGGAAGGCGTACCGGCGGGCATGGATATGCCTGAAGTAGGGCGTGCCATGGCGGGCGTGAGCGGCGTCGCATCCATTCACGACCTGCATATCTGGACACTCTCTTCGGGGCGCATCGCATTATCTGCCCATGTGGCGATGCGTGACATGCAGCATTGGCAGGCCACGCTCGCCGCATTGCAGGCTTTGTTGCATGATCGTTATGGTATTGAACATGCCACGCTCCAACCCGAACAAATGATCACTACACACGTAGTAAATTTAAGCAAAATCCGGGTCAAGTAGACGCGCCGTTTTTATGCTAAACTCGTAGCCAATATGCTGATCAATTTCACCAAAATGCATGGCCTGGGCAACGATTTTGTCGTGATTGATGCTTTGTCCCAGCCTGTTGCGCTCACCCCTGCGCAGTTGCGTTTCATTGCCGATCACCACTTTGGTATTGGGTGCGACCAGATATTGCTGGTCGAAGCGCCCACCGTGCCCGGCGTTGATTTCCGTTACCGCATTTATAACGCTGATGGCGGCGAAGTGGAACAATGCGGTAACGGCGTGCGGTGTTTTGCCCGATTTGTGCTGGATAAACATCTCACCAGCAAGCACGAAATCAGCGTCGAAACCCAGGCAGGAATTATCAGCACACAGATTGAAGCGAATGGCCTCGTCACCGTTAACATGGGTGTGCCCCAGTTTGCCCCGGCAGACATTCCTTTTCTTACCGATATCCCAGCGCCTGTTTACACCTTGGAAATCGCAGGACAGCGGATCAGCATCGGCGCTGTATCCATGGGTAATCCGCATGCCGTGATGCAAGTCGACAATATTGATACCGCACCTGTCGCCACACTTGGGCCGCAGATAGAACGCCATGCAAGTTTCCCGCGTCGCGTGAATGCCGGATTCATGCAGATTATTGACCGCAGCCATATCCGCCTGCGGGTGTATGAGCGCGGCGTAGGTGAAACCCGCGCCTGTGGCACGGGCGCCTGCGCCGCCGTGGCGGTGGGCCGCCAACAAGGGTTGCTGGATGAAACAGTTACAGTAGACTTGCCCGGCGGCACGCTTTTGATAAGATTAGTTGAGGAGGGAGGACCCCTATGGATGACAGGGCCAGCCGTTTCGGTTTTTGAAGGAAAAATAGAGCTATGACACAACAACAGCATTCACCCACCGCGGTGGCGGCTCCCATTGAAGAACAAGATGTCGTCGAGTTTCTGCGCGCGCAGCCGGAATTTTTTACACGCCATGCGGACGTGTTGATGGAGATAACGCTGCATCACGCCAGCGGCACCGCAATCTCCCTAATCGAGCGGCAAGTCGTCAACCTGCGTGAACATAACCGCCACCTCAAAAGCCAATTACATGATCTGGTGCAAATCGCACGCGATAATGACCGCCTCAGCGGGCGCATGCACCGCCTGGTGTTGTCATTAATGGATTGCACTACTTTGCAGGATGTTTTCATCAACATTCACGACAGCCTGCGCAATGATTTTCACGCGGATGCTGTCGTCATGCGTTTGATGGCTAAACCTAAAGTCGCCTTCAACGAGGCAGCCACCGACGCCGTACAGGACGTACAAGTGTCGCGTGAGGCAGGGATGCCAGAAGCGACCAATGGCGTATTGTTTGTCGACAAGGATGACGTAGCATGGGACGCCTTCAAAGGCTTTCTCAAAAACGCCAAACCTATGTGCGGCCACCTGGGTGCCACGCAAATGAATTACCTGTTTGGCGACCCGGCCAGCACCGTGGCTTCCGCCGCATTAATACCCTTATCCGGTATCCCCGGATCCCCGTCGGGCGCAGTCCAGCCGCGTGTTCCCGCTGGCATCGTCGCCATTGGCAGCTATAACGCCGAGCATTTTCATCACGGTATGGGCACACACTTCCTGTCACAAATGGGTGAAATCATCAGTTGCGCCGTGCGGCCTTATCTGGCGACGGAATAAGTTAAAATGCCCACGCCGAATGCACCACGCCCCTCCATCCGTCTGGCCCGATAAGTTTTTCACCCACCTAAGTGACGAGCGCCGGTGTTCACCCCGCACGCTTGGAAGTTACCGCCAAGCATTAAGCAAGCTCACGGCTTTTTGTGCCCATCATGCAATTGACGACTGGCAAGCTATAACCTCGCATCAGGTGCGCGCGCTGGCGGCTGCCCAGCATCGCATGGGTCTTGGCGCGCGCAGCATACAACACCTGCTTTCTGCCGTGCGCTCGTTTTGTGATTATCTGGTGCGTGAGGGCGTCTTGTCCAATAATCCCGCCGTGGGCATACGCGCGCCCAAAGCGCCGCGTAAGTTGCCCAAAACGTTGGACGTCGACCAAATGAAAGGTTTATTAACGCCGGATTTCCCGTTAGATGTGGCTGCGGTTGAAGCCCGGCAGGTCGTGCCTGCGATTCCCCGTGACCAGCAGCCATTATTAATCCGTGATCTGGCAATGCTGGAACTAATGTACTCGTCGGGCTTGCGCCTCAGTGAGCTAACCCATCTGCAATGCCCGGATGTTGATCTGGGGGATGCCATGGTGCGAGTCATTGGCAAGGGCAATAAAACCCGCCTTGTGCCGGTGGGTAGCCATGCTATTGCCGCGTTGCGGAACTGGTTGCAATACCGCGCAACATTGGCCTCCCCCGATGAAGCGGCGTTATTTGTTGGCGCGCGCGGCGCACGCCTCACGCCCCGTGCGGTGCAATTACGCGTACGCCAGTGGGCGGCTACGCACGGCAGCGGCGGCCATGTTCATCCGCACATGTTGCGCCATTCTTTCGCCAGTCATCTGCTGGAATCCAGCGGCGATTTGCGCGCTGTGCAGGAGTTACTCGGGCATGCCGATTTATCCACCACGCAAATCTATACCCATCTTGACTTCCAACACCTCGCTAACGTGTACGACAGCACCCATCCACGCGCCAAAAAACGCACGGGGCGCAATTAACGGGATGGCTCCTATTACCCCGCTCCGCGTTACCCAAAACTACATTAACTACCCTATAAGATTATATTTTGATCTGGATGGCATTTTTTGCTCTTGAGGCCGTATTTGTAATATTATGATTTTATTTAATATTTTAAATATAAATATTAGTGTAAGGAGTTAATGGAATACTTTATAGACATAAAGCTCAAGATTTATCCAGGCTGACCGTTAACCTTACTGAGCGTACTTACCTTATATAAGGTTTATGCCCTTTATATTGACGAGAACGGCAGGAGCCTCTCTCCATGTGTTCATCACTAGTGAGGAGATAAATTATGAGCAATTTACGTAAAACAGTTACAGCAATGAGTTCAGCCGGATCCCTGGCGCTCATTTTATCGGGAACGGCCATGGCCGCTCCGCCTACAACATTCGACAACTGGAGTGTCGGTTCTACTTCCGCTGGTATTGTTACTGCGAACACCGGAATATGTGCGGGTGGTAGTGGTTTTACATGTACCACAGTGGCTGATGGTGCGGGCTTTTTACAACAGGAAGTTGTGAGTACCACCCCGGGTGGCCCGCGCTATGTCAGAACCATGATTGCTGAAGGGTTTGTTGCGGCAGCGGGTAGTTTTACCGCCTTAACCTTTGCATCTGAAGATTTTGTACAGCTAAGTGGTAGTGCAACGCCAGGCTTGGCATCAAAGATGGCGATTAGAGAGGGCACGGCGTCACCCACTGGCACGCTGCCAGGCAGTATAGTGTCCGGCTTTTCCTCGTCAGCTACAGTTTTGAGTGGTTGGGGAACAAATAGTGCGGCCAACAAATCCGAAGCAGTCCTTACATTGGCTCTGTCTGACTGGGGCGCAGATCCAGATGGTGCAGGCGCATTAACAGCCGCAGCGGCAGGTGGTGACGAGTTCCTTACCAGCTTTAGCGTTACCGCCAATACGATACTAGCTACGGGCGCGAATGTCACTACAGCACTGGGTGTTGATCAAACGATCTATGTGGGTGGCCCGGACACAGTTGCTAACCCCACAGCTAGCCAAGATCGTCAACGCTTCGTTACTTTGATTGAAAATGCGGCGACAGCACAAACCGCCTTCAAGTTTGCAGCCAATACCACGGATCCGGCTACCTTGTCATGGGTTGCTGGAGCTACTCCTGACAAAATCCAAGTGGTATGGGCGGGTCAGAACATCGGCGGTGCCGGTGCATTTAGCACGGAAAGTGTGACCAAACTGTCTGATGGTTCTTCAGTACGAGGTTCCAACCTAACCTCACCAAACACATTTGAATGGACCACCACAGGCCCGGTCAGCGTGCTGTTTTCAGAGTTTGGCACGGCTCCGACATTCTAATCCTGTTGGGTTAGCGTAACAGCCACATTAACAACCCTAGGTGTATCTAGGCGAGAGAGAAGGGTAATCCCCTTCTCTCTTTTTTTGTGGATTTACAGTGATAAGAAGGCACATTTTTATAGAGGGGTGTTCAATGTCTTCTGGTTTAACAATTTAACAAGGCTTGCTCACCCACAACCAAATACGGAGATGATGGGCAGTGCTTGTTAGTGGTACAATGCCCTATTTTATTGAGCCTCTGCCTCGCTGGTTTCCCGTAAATTTAATATTAATGGTTTTTGCCTAACCCATGCCTAATCCTGCATCCCCTGCCATCCAGGCCGTACGCGGCATGAACGATATTTTGCCCGAACAGGCGGGCTACTGGCAGTGGCTGGAAGACAATGTGCGTAATGTGCTCACGCAGTATGGCTATACCGAAATACGCCTGCCGATCGTGGAAAAAACTGAGCTGTTTTTGCGCACCCTCGGTGAAGTGACGGATATTGTCGAGAAAGAAATGTATACCTTTGCAGACCGCAACGGCGACAGTTTGACCCTGCGCCCAGAAGGCACGGCGGGCTGCGTGCGGGCGGCGATTGAAAATGGCTTGCTGCATAACCAGGTGCAACGCCTCTGGTACAAAGGGCCGATGTTTCGCCATGAGCGCCCGCAGCAAGGCCGTTACCGCCAATTTTATCAGGTGGGCGCTGAAACTTTCGGCATGGCGGGGCCGGATATTGATGCTGAATTAATCTTGGTCACCGCGCGCTTGTGGCGCATGCTCGGCGTGTATGACAATCTCGTATTACACCTGAATTCCTTGGGCACAGCGCAGGCGCGCGCCGCGTACCGCAAAAAATTGGTCACCTATTTTTCTGCGCATTCAGCGCAGCTTGATGAAGACAGCACGCGGCGTTTGCAGGCTAATCCATTGCGGATTCTCGACAGTAAAAATCCCCAGATGCAAACATTAATCGCAGGCGCGCCGCAGTTGCTGGATCATCTTGACGATGAATCACGCGCGCATTTTTCCCGGTTGTGCGCGGTGCTGGATGCGTCGGGTGTGGCCTACGTTGTGAATCCGCGCTTGGTGCGTGGATTGGACTATTATGGTAAAACGGTTTTTGAATGGGTGACCACGCGCTTGGGCGCGCAAGGCACAGTCTGCGCCGGCGGGCGTTATGATGTGCTGGTGGAGGAGTTGGGCGGCAAACCCACCCCGGCGGCAGGTTTTGCCATGGGTGTGGAACGCCTGGTGACGCTCCTGATGGAAACCGGCGTGACGCCACCGGTAATCGCGCCGCATGCGTATATGATAGTGGCGGGCGAGGGGGCTGAACAGCAGGCCATGGCGCTGGCGGAAACATTACGCGATGGCATTCCGCATTTACGGTTGACGGTGAATTGTGGTGGCGGCAGCTTCAAAAGCCAATTCAAAAAAGCGGACAAGAGTGGCGCGCGCTATGCGCTATTATTGGGTGAAGATGAAATGGCGCGCGGCGAGATCGGTATAAAACCGTTGCGTCCCACCCCCTTGGATGGGCAAATACAGGCTCCGTTGGGCGCGCCAGCCAAAATCCCGGCGCAACAAACCATTGCCCAGAAAGATTTGATGAACGCATTATTGGATATTATTGAGGAGTGACACGTGGAAGGCTACGCAACAGAGAATGAACAGCTTGAAGCATTCAAGCACTGGTGGAAGAAAAACGGCACGCTTACCACCGTAGCGTTGGTGTTGGTAATTTCCGGATTGATAGGAACACAATGGTGGCGTACCCAGACCGTGGCGCAAGCGGAAGCGGCTTCCGCCGATTATCAGCAACTTATTGAAGGCTTGTCGAAGAACGATGCGCAAGTGGTGCAACAGCATGCCACGCGCATTCTCAGCCAGTTCAGTTCTACGCCTTATGCGCCCCTGGCGGCGCTCGCGCTGGCGAAAACAAAATTGGAACAGGGCGATAAAAAAGCGGCGCGCACGCATTTGCAGTGGGTGCTGGATAATGCCAGTCAACCCGCGCTTAAATCCGTGGCGCGGTTACGCCTGGCAAAGATTATTTATTCTGAAGGCGAATATCCCGCCGCATTGGGCTTGTTGAATGCCGGGGACGCCGGTAGTTTCACCTCGGGATATGAAGCCTTGAAAGGCGATATTGCGTTGGCCATGAAAAATCCTGGCGAGGCCCGCGCCGCTTATACCCGTGCCCTGGCGGCATTGCCGGAAAATACCCAGGAGCGGGCGCAATTGCAAATGAAGCTTGATGATTTGGGAGTGAAGAATTGATGCGTTGCCGGTTAGGGATTGCCGGGGTGGGCATTATCCTGTCGTTGTTATCAGTGGGATGCAGTTCGACACCGGATGTTGACCCGCCGGCGAAGTTGGAACCCTTGCAGTCTTCGGCACCGGTACGGGTGCTGTGGTCACAATATCTATGGTCCAAGCTCAAAGGCCATGACCTGCGTTTTGCGCCTTTGTTGCACGGTAACCGGTTGTTTGTGGCGGACAATAAAGGCCAGGTACGCTGCCTTAATGCCCAAAACGGGCGTGTTGTCTGGGAGGTTAACACTGGCCTGCGTATCGCATCCGGACCGGGTTTGGGCATGGGTTCAGGTAATGAATCCGCCGATAATTTGTTATTGTTCGGCACCCATGATGCTGAAGTGTTGGCATTACGTATCGACAATGGCGCTGTGGCATGGCGCAGCACCGTGTCCAGTGAAGTGGTGGCTCCCCCGCGTGGAACGGAGTATGGGGTCGCGGTCCGCACCATCGACGACAAGGTGTACATGCTTGATGCCGCAACCGGTAAGCGCTTGTGGGTACATGCGCAAAATGTGCCGGTATTGACTTTGCGGGGCACCAGTGCGCCCGTGCTGGCCGGGGAGATGATCGTGGTGGGGTTCGCCAATGGCACGCTGGACGCTTATAACGTACGTGATGGCACATTGGTTTGGGAAGCGCGTGTGGGTGTGCCGCAAGGCCGCTCAGAACTGGAACAGATGATTGATGTGGATGCCGACCCGGTGGTAGTGGACGGGGTGATTTACGCGGTATCATTCCAGGGACGTCTGGTTGCCGTAGAGCAAGATTCAGGCCGCCTATTGTGGTCACGCGAAATGTCGGCCTATACGGATTTTGTGATTGACCAAGACAAGATCTATATCACCGATCAGGCAGGCCATGTATGGGCGCTAGACCGCGGTACAGGCGCCGCATTATGGAAGCAGGACAAGCTGCACGGCCGGGGCGTCACTGGCCCCGTGGTCCAAGGCGATTTTCTGATAGTGGCGGACGTTGAAGGAGTGGTGCACTGGCTGGCGCGTGACGACGGTCATTTTGTGGCGCGTTACGCATTAGGCGAGGAATCCGGATCAATCCCCATCAGCATCACACCCGTTGTCTCCAATGATATAGTTTATGTGCGCGGCAATAAAGGTAACTTGGAAGCATTGCAGCTTCGAAAATGACAGTGATGACCAATTTTCCATGATGAGGTGCATTAATGGCTACCAAACCTAAAATCAAAGCCGATGATGTTTTATACCGGTTGTTGCGCGACGGCCATGTGGTCGAGTTCAATGAAAAAAAAGCCCAAGGCGTGACAACGGATTTAACACACTGCGACTTCCGGGGTGTGGACCTGCGGGGGTTAGACGCGGCGGGTCTCGATTTCAGCGGCGCTTATTTTCGCCAAGCGGATTTGCGCGGCATTGATTTCAGCACCAGCCGCCTGGAAGGCGCCAGCATCAACGCCGCCAAGATTTCCGGCACGTATTTTCCGCCAGAGTTAACCGCCGATGAGATTACGCTGTCGCTGTTGCATGGCACGCGTTTGCGCCATTCGAAATAAGCGCAGGGTGCGCGGTTACACGTCAAATTCGCCCATCCGTGGCTGGATATTTTCCCGCAGAAAAACATGGAACCCGGCCAGTTCTGGGTGACGGCCACTAACGTCTAATACGTAGCCCAAGGTGCGGGGAATGTCCTTGAGATAGCCTGGTTTACCGTCCCGGATATTCAGGCGGGCGAAAATGCCAATCGCTTTGAGGTGGCGCTGCACCCCCATCAAATCAAACCAGCGCAGGAATTGCGCTAAACCCACATTGCTGAGAATACCGTGCTGGGTTGCCTCCCCATGATATTTTGCCACCCATCCTTCCACTTGTTCCCGCGGCCAGGCGATGTAACAATCACGCAGCAACGACACCAGGTCGTAGGTCACGGGGCCGATGACGGCGTCTTGAAAGTCGAGTACGCCAGGGTTGTGCCGCTCGGTGAACATTAGATTACGTGAATGGTAATCACGGTGTACCCACACCTGGGGTTGTTCGAGCGCCGCTTGGGCGAGCAGACTGAAGGTGCGGTCAAGCAGGGCGGTGATGGCGTCATCGGGCGTTATTTTCAGGTGTTGACCCATGAACCAATCCCGGAACAGCGCCATTTCCCGCATGAGCAGCGGTGCGTCATAGGGTGGCAACAAAGTATCGCGGGGTGCGCCAGGGCGCTGTAATCTCAGCAGTGTGTCCAGCGCATCACCATAAAGTTGATCGGGATTGGCATTCGCGGCGCCCAGCTCCTCCAGGTATTGGCGATTTCCAAGGTCGGTAAGCAGTAAAAACCCCCGCTCCAGATTGGCATGCAGCACGCGTGGCACATTGAGCCCCCGCCCGTGAAAGGCTTGGGCGACATTGACAAAGGGGTGGCAATTTTCCTTGTCGGGCGGGGCATCCATGACAATGTGGCTTTGGCCCGCGTGGCGCACACGAAAATAACGCCGAAAACTGGCATCGCTGGACGCCGGCGCGATATCAAAAACCGGTAAGCCCGCCTCGTGGCGCAACCAATGGGTCAGTTCATCAAAGCGGTTCAGCATGGTATTAGGGTTCCTGGTCACATGGGTTATCGTCTTGAAACAGCGGTGGGAACGTGCGCCATGAGTCCCGCCGCTGTTCAGGATCATTCCCCCTATGTTAAGCGATATCCGGGGGAGTTTCCATTCGGCACCGTGTTGGCAGAATCCATGTGTGGCCCGGTTGTGCTGTGCAGGGATGCGCGGGCAAGTAGCCTGGATGAAGCGAAGCGTAACCGGGGGTTATTCGCCGAACCAGAATCGCTGTCCCCGCCCAATCAAGTGTAGTAGGGCGCAATAACCGAAGGGCATTGCGCCGCATGTCAATCGGAGTAATCCAATGCTGTTTCATCGCAATGCAGATGTCGGGCAACACCACCCAGCCGTGAATCGTAAAGGGGTGACGTCGCCGCACAGAACGCACGGTGTCGCGCAACAAGTCAACCTGTCGTGTCAACAGATCGTTGCCATGCCGTTGCAGCTTGTCACGGTGAAGAAATAGGTGCCACCTGGGTGCCAGGCGCGACGGTAATCAGGCAGGGTGGTAGCATCATGGTACAAGCATGCGGCGCAATACCCTTTGGTTATTGCGCCCTACGTGCTATAACATTGGCGCTTTCGTTGATTGACTCGTTTTATAAAATGTAATTAAAGCCATAAAAATCAACAATTAATAATAATTTATTCCATTGGAAATGGGGGTTAATGGAAGATTTTGGTTAAAACCTGGCAGAGACCAAAAAATAATCATATTGATTTATTATGTCGAATCCGGTAGTGTGGTCACATGGACTGGGGATTCTCGGTTGGCAACTGGCTCCGGCGACTGTCGGGGTCTTTTGTTTTTTGGGTTCACGGAAAACATTTTAATCCCCATCCCTCTATCCGACCGTTCTTCAGAAGTAACTCTGAGCTTTACAGCTTTGTAGATACCATCTCCCTCCCCGACCCCTATCGCATGCCAGTCATTTAACCCCGGTTACTTTATCCAATTTCATGTTTAAAGAGGCTCTGTGTCTGTGCGGAGGATGTTTAGATATGCATCATAGCTGAAAATCCGGTCACGCTTTTTGCCGGATGATTCGGACACAATGTGTAAATCGATAAGATGTTGCACTGCTGCCGTTGCTGTTGGCTGTGAAATCTTTAACGCCCCAGAAAATTGTAAAATGGTAGCCATGCCCCGGCGTTGAAAATGCTCATAGACACGCAGCGCCGTAGGTTTTGCGCGTTTTAGTTTACCAATTTTAGCCCGATCTTTTTCGAACAGCGTGATGATCTGCTGCAAGCTCTCGGTAGTCTCCCCCGCGATTTCCAACACACCTTGCAGGAAAAATTCAAACCATACCTCGTACGCACCGTCCATACGCATACGGCTCAATAGATCGTAATAAGTGGCTTAAATAAAGGCTGAGATAGAGCGCCGGTTGTGACAGCACGCCTTCATGCCATAGCAGTAACGTGATTAATAGCCGTCCCATGCGTCCATTGCCATCAAGGAAGGGATGAATGGTTTCGAATTGCACATGCGAGATGGCGGCTTTCACCAGCGTCGGGTATTTGCTCAATTCATCATTCAGGTAAAGCTCCAGGTTGCCCAGCAGTTCCATCAATTGATCTGCGGGGGGTGGCACAAACGCCGCGTTGCCGGGGCGTGTGCCCCCGATCCAGTTTTGCGACTGGCGGAATTCCCCAGGCTGTTTCCTGGCGCCTCTACCGCCGCGCAGCAGAATGGCGTGTATTTCATTAATCAGGCGCAGTGACAGCGGGAAGCCATCCCGTAGCCGGTTCATGCCATGCTGCAGGGCAGCAACATAATGCGATACCTCCTCGACATCCCCTTCGGGTACACCGGGAACCTGATCATTTTCATACATCAGAAGATCATCCAAGGACGATTGCGTGCCTTCGATCTGTGAGGAAAGCAGTGCTTCCTTGCGAATATAAAAATAAAGTAACAACGATATGTCGGGCATATGCAACAACTGCCCGTCCAGCCGTCCCAGTGCCTGATTGGCCTTCTCGATTAAGGGGTGCAACTCAGTTAAGTCCAGGCGCGGAGTAAATGGCAGAAGTGCAGGTACATAGGCTTTATATTTCTCACCGGGGGTACTGCAGGTGAGGTAATGACCCATGCGGGGATGTAGTTTCTGGCGTTTTGTGGGCACTAGTTATCCTTTAACAGCGAATTACACTATTAAAGTATATTGCATTATCCTTTAATTTTGAAGTGGGTAATTAAAGCGTCGGTTGACGGAGTTTAGTTCAGTAGGGCGCAATAACCGAAGGGCATTGCACCGCATGTCAGTCAGAGTAACCTAACTCCGTTTCTTCACCGCCCGCCCAGTCCTTCGGATAAGTGCCTTTCTTCACCAAACGATGAAACGTCGAATATGGCCAGTCTGCCACCCGTTTAACCAAACCATGCTTCATCGGATTGATATGAACATAATCCACATGCGCACCAGAAGTAGGTGCCTGGCCTGGAGGCCCCTACTTCTGGCCAGGCACGAAAATCCGCTTCGTCGCGAATCAGGTGTTCCCAATAGCGGCGTTGCCAGATACCTCGTTCACCGCGCCGTACACGAACGTCTGAAATTCGCACTGTCGGCCTCAGGGCATGGGTTAGGCCGATTTTCGCATGTGGTGGAAATCTTGAATGGAATCCAGCTCTCGTTTTTCTGTGGCTTGTGCCTTGAAAAGATCACATCGAATTTGTAAGTTGAGCCAGAAATCTGCGGACACACCGAAGAACTTACCTAAGCGTAGCGCAGTACTTGGAGTCACGCCGCGTTTTTGGTTTACAAGCTCATTGATTCGCTGATAGGGAACATGGATTGCGTTTGCAAGATCACGTTGGCTTATGTTCATGGGAACAAGAAACTCATCGCGCAGCATTTCGCCAGGGTGAGTAGGTTTTCTTTTGGTTGGAATTCGAACCATAATATGCGCCTCTAATGGTAATCGGTTACTTCTACATTGCAGGGGCCTGATTTTCCCCAAGAAAAGCAAATCCGGTATTGTTCATTGATACGAATGCTGTACTCAGTTTTTCTGTCCCCAGCAAGGCGTTCAAGCCGATTACCTGGAGGAACTTTTAATTCTTCCAGGGATTGAACAGAATCCAATTGGTCCAATTTTCTGGCCGCAACCTGCCAAAGTGTTTTCGGACATGCCTTCCGAGCCGCTTTCGAATTGACGCCGTTGAATATGTCTTCACTTGCTTGACCTTTGAACGACTCTATCATAAGTTCATTGTAGCACGGATACCATGCTATTCAAGTGATTCTGTTGGTATAACGACGCTATAGGAAAACCCCATTCTGCACACCCTGCTCAGCTTGGGGAATGATTCTTGAAGTAGGTTGTCCATAGCATTGCTCCATTCTTGATTGGGGGCATGGGAATGCATGTCATGCGATGCAATACCCTTGATTGAATGAAGGATAGAGTGGGCGGTGTGTCAATGCAAGACTTGACCCAATACTGCGGCATCGCGTGAAACCGAGCGCTTGGCGGCTGATCTGGCCAAGCGTCATCCTGAGTACGCACTACAAAAATTGGTAGTCTCAGAAGCGGGCGCGTCGGTCTATTCAGCCTCAGAATTTGCCTCACAGGAATTTCCTGATTTGGATGTCAGTCTACGGGGTGCGGTATCCATTGCGCGGCGTTTGCAAGATCCATTAGCTGAGTTGGTGAAGATTGATCCCAAGGCGATAGGTGTGGGGCAATATCAGCACGATGTTAATCAAGTAGCGCTGGCACGCACCCTGGATGCAGTGGTGGAAGATTGCGTGAATGCCGTGGGTGTGGATGTGAATACCGCATCGATTCCTTTGCTGGCGCGTATTTCAGGCTTGAATCAAAGCCTGGCCAAAAATATCGTCGAGTTTCGTGATCTTCATGGCTCTTTCAGAAACCGCGATCAACTCAAAAAAGTACCGCGTCTGGGCGATAAAACCTTTGAACAGGCAGCCGGATTTTTGCGTATCATGAACGGTGATAATCCGGTGGACGCCTCTGCAGTGCATCCGGAAAGTTATCCGGTGGTGCAACGCATCGTCGGCAGGCTGGGCGTCGACATTCGCACGCTGATAGGTAACAACGCCTTGTTGAAAACACTTTCGCCTCGGGACTTTACCGACGAACGCTTTGGCTTGCCCACGGTGCAGGACATTCTTGCTGAACTGGAAAAGCCCGGCCGCGATCCACGCCCTGAATTCAAGGCGGCGGTGTTCAAGGAAGGCGTCGAAGAATTGAAAGATCTGCAAGTGGGCATGATACTGGAAGGTACCGTCACCAACGCCACCAATTTCGGCGCGTTTGTGGATATTGGTGTGCATCAGGATGGACTGGTGCATGTCTCGGCATTGGCGAATAAATTTGTTAAAGACGTACACAATGTTGTCAAAACCGGTGATATTGTGCAGGTGCGTGTGCTTGAAGTCGATGAGAAACGCCGCCGCATTGCGCTGACTATGCGCCTGGAAGACGCGGCGGTTGCCGTTGTTACTGCAAAGCCGGATGCGCCACGCAAGCCTCAACATATGCCCAAGCCCAAGCAGGAATCCAAGCCTGTCATGGAAAATGCCATGTCAGCCGCATTTTCAAAACTGCGTCAAAAGTAATATGGATCAGGACGCGCATATAGTTGATCTGGAAACACGGCTTACTTATCAGGAAGCCGCGTTGCAGGAATTGAACGACGTGATTGTGCGCCAGCAAAAAATGCTGGACAGCCTCGGCGCCCAGCTTGAATCAGTAAGGCAGCAGATGCGCGCCCAGGCGCAGTTTGATGTGCTGCCAACGTCGCAGGAACCGCCGCCACCGCATTATTGATACATTTTTAAAGGAAACTTGACCATGTCATCCAGCAAACTATTACAGTTGCCTACCCCAAACCAAGCCTTGCCCGGACGAGCTGAGCCGATGCAGGTCACTAACCGTCATTATGTAAATGGGCACGTAATCAAGCCGCCGTTTCTGCCGGGCATGCAGTCAGCCGTATTCGCGCTGGGTTGTTTCTGGGGTGCGGAACGCAAGTTCTGGCAAACGCCGGGCGTGTACACCACGGCGGTGGGTTATGCCGGCGGCATCACGCCTAACCCCACCTATCGTGAAGTGTGCAGCGGCATGACTGGCCACACCGAAGTGGTGTTAGTGGTGTACGACCCGCAAGCCGTAAGCTATGAAGGCTTGCTGAAAATATTCTGGGAATCGCATAATCCAACACAGGGTATGCGTCAGGGTAATGATGTCGGCACGCAATATCGCTCCGCAATTTATACCTTTGACGAAGCACAACACCGCGCCGCACTGGCGAGCCGCGACGCCTATCAAGCGCTGCTCAACAAGGCGGGCTACGGCGCAATCACTACTGAAATCCAGTCCGCACCGACATTTTTCTATGCCGAAGATGATCACCAGCAATATCTCGCCAAAAATCCTGGCGGCTACTGTGGGTTGGGTGGTACGGGAGTGGCGTGTGCTGTGGGAGTTCAGGGAGTGTTCATCGCGTCCTGATAAATTTTCGATAAGGGGAGAGTTAAATCCACCGAATCAAATCGAAGTTTATCGCCCTCACTGTAACGCTCGATCTCCCAAGCATCCTCAATGCGTCTGTGCACTTTCACCGCTTACTAATTTTAATTGCACTTATGATATGAGTTCGGGTTTTGCGAAACGGTGCAGCAAATAATAACTCTTCAATCCTATTGGGTCCAGTGGGGCGTGTCCCCTCAAAGGCCGCCATGCCTATCGCACCGCAAGTGGATAAATCATCGCGCCATTGATGGACTTGGTGGTGCCTGACATCTCAATGTTGTTCAGCCACACCGCCAACGTACCTGTTGAACTGGAGGCCAACGCCATATAAGGAAAAATTGTGTATGGCGCTGGCGAGCCACTCACATTTACGACAGGAAGCACCGCGCCGTTTGTACTGAGGCGCGCAACGTAAACTCCAGTGGCTCCACCCGGGTTATTAGAATAATAGCCCCTCGACCAAGCCAGCAGGTACTCGGAACCAGTAAACGTGAGAGCAGGGGATCCCTGGTTGGCTGTGATCCCCGTGACTAATGCCAAACCACCTATCGCAGCAGGGTCATTTAGCAGTAGCCCCTCCTTAGACACGAACGCTCCGTACATATCGCCAGGTCCCGGGGTGAAGTTGTATGGAGAGCCCGGGTAGTTGCGCCTGTCAACCCAGCTAATGAGGCAGTTTGTGCCATCACACGCAATTTGTGGTGCAGTCTGGGCTTCGGGAGCTGTGCTGATGTCAATGGGAACGGCATCCAGCACAACACCTGACGGCGATACGCGAGTAGCTACAATGTCATTATATGTCGCCGACGCCGTCTCCCAGGCAACGAGGAAATTACTGCCGTCGTAGGCTACAGCCGGTCCCGTAATATTTGGAAATGCTATTGGAATATCTGCTGCCAATAGCATTTCAAGGCCTATCACCCCGCTGGGGGACAGCAGCCTACCATAGAGGTTCCACGGTCCAGAGTGCCCCGTATATTTGACATAAACCACAAAATAAGTGTTTCCACCGTATGCTACGGATGGGTAGCGTCCATCAGAAATTGCGATTCCAGGATACGAATCAATTACCGTCCCGGCAGCACTAACGCGCTGTCCATGCAATACAGCATCGGCACTGGTCACAACCAGAAAGTTGTTCCCGTCCCACGAAACTGCCGGCATGTCGAAACTCTGTAGGAGAACAGGCGAAAGATCGATTGCCTTCAATGCTGCTCCATCAGCCCCAATAATTTTTGCAATCCACTGTGAGCCGTTGATTGTCACCCGCTTACTTGCGACCAGAAAATTTGTTCCATCCGAGGCTACTGCGGGGCGCCCTGGCTGCTGTATATTCGAGTCTGCTTGCGCGAGGAATGGCATCAACTCCGTTGCCATTAATACTCCACCAACCGCACCGTCAACCGAGAATCCACGAAGTGCTAAGCTAGTGCTCGTTGTCTGGCCTCCTACAGAAGTACTGTCTGACGCTTTGACTATGCCAATTCCGGGTGCTCGCCATTCATGGGCAGTTTGCGATAAAGATACCGAACCGCCACGAGATAACTTCACCGTGCCAGTAGTGTCATAGCGGAGGCGCATCGTATTCGAAAAAGTGCCAGCCGATGTAACGAGCGTTTCACTGCCCTCCACGATACCGGTCACACTCACATCCATGCGCTCATTAATATTATCGCCATCGAGATCCTCGCCAATATCCACGTTCACCTTGTTAACAAGAGGTGTGGCGCTAAATGTTCCGTCGAACCGCATCTCATCAACGTTACCAATGACGGCTGTAATTAAATTGGGTGATCCGTTGTCACCTACATAAGTGAAGGCCCTCGCGTCCTTGACATAGTGACTATCCGAGGCAACACCGTCTCCCAGTGCATTACTCTCGTTAAACACATGTGCCATCCGACCAGAAACTAACTGTGTTCCGGTTATTTGTACATTATTGATAAAAGGTGCAGGCAAATCACTGGACGTAGCATCGTATGACCAACTACTGCCGATCGATATAGGGTAATAGGCTTCTGAAATCCCGGTTGGTGCACCGCCACTATTACTACTATTACCATCATCTGCTCCTCCACATGCGCTCAGCACGAAGATCCAGTAGAAGATGGCCAATGGCCTGGCAAAGCTAATCCATAATTTCAATGTATTTGCCTTTAATAATGTTTTTATAAGACGCCTTGTCGACTGACCCACAATGCAGGCGCTATGATGCGTCCTTTATTGATAAGACACATTATGGTTGATGCCTATTATATAAGCAAACCAGGAGTCCATCAATCTGGTTGCGGCAGCCAGGTAGGGTGGGCACGTTTTTTTGTGCCCACGCGTTAAATAAACCTTAACCCATGATGCGATAATACCCCTATGTCACACTATCGCCGCGCCAACACGGCGGGGGCTACTTATTTTTTCACGGTGGTGACGTATCGCCGCCAAGCGATTTTGTGCGATACGCCGGTACGCGAGGCGTTGCGAGACGCCATTGTTGCGGTGCGCGAACAACGACCCTTCACCATCGATGCGTGGGTGCTGCTGCCCGATCATTTACATTGTATCTGGACGTTGCCGCCGGATGACGTTGATTTTCCGTTACGTTGGAGCATGATCAAACGGCGGGTAAGCATAGCGTGTGCGGCGGACTATAAACGCACCGACTGGCTTACCGCGTCAAAGCGTAAACATCGGGAATCGACACTGTGGCAACGCCGTTATTGGGAACACCAAATCCGTGATGAAACGGACTTTATACGGCATGTTGATTACATTCATTACAACCCGGTCAAACATGGATTATGTCAACAGGTGGTGGAATGGCCGCATTCAACATTTCACCGCTATGCTGCACAGGGTGTCTACGCGCATGATTGGGGAGGTGGCGAGGCTGCGGGGCGGGTGGGGGTATTTGGTGAGTGATGTGACGGCGCGGGTATTACGGGGTTGCTGTGCCGTATATTGGCACATGGTATGTACGCGTGGGCACAAAAAACGTGCCCACCCTACCAGGCTGTTGCGGGAAATATACATTGCAACAGGCAGCATACACAGAGTTGAAGGCCAGGAATGAATTCAGGATCCCCGCATCAAGAAAAGCAGCCAGAAATAAAGCGGGCATCAATCAAGCCTTCGAGATCCCGAGTATGGCTGCGTCGCGGGCTTGAGGTTTTGCTCTTTATCGTGCTCATCATGGGCGTGCGGGCCTGGCAGCAGCGCGACATTGTGACGGGAGTAGCGCCCCCCTTGATAGGCCGCCTGCTCGACGGTACGCCTTTCGTATTGGCGGATAAGCCCGCACAGCCAGTGCTGGTTCACTTCTGGGCGACCTGGTGTCCAATCTGCCGCACAGAGGAGGGGTCGATTGAATCTCTTGCGCTCGACAATCCCAATGTCATCACCGTCGCGATGCAAAGCGGCGACAGTGGAGTAGTGCAGCAATATATGCGTGAACAGGCGTTAAGTTTTCCGGTGGTAAACGATGCAGATAATCGGATTTCAGCGACTTGGGGCGTTCAGGCCGTACCGGCGAGTTTCATCGTCGGTACGGATGGGAAGATACGCTATGTTGAGATTGGTTACACCACGGAGATAGGTTTGCGTTTTAGGCTGTGGTTAGCCAGGTTTTAAATGTTTAACCCAGGTTACCCATTAGATATTTGTGCATCACAAAACCAATTATTTGTAGGTCGGGCTGAATGAAATGAAGCCCAACATTATTGAGGGTGGATGAACAGCTGCGTTACCGGCGTGCCGATGCCGCAGGAGGCACCTATTTTTTCACCGCCAAACTCGCCGAACGTCGTTCCGATACATTGGTACGGCATATTGATGACTTGCTGCTGCCATAAAAACGGTGAAAGAAACGCATCCCTTTTCCATTCTCGCCATGGTGGTGTTACCCGAGCACCTGCATGCATTATGGCGTTTGCCGCCGGGCGATGCGGATTATCCATTACGTTGGTCATTGATCAAATCCGGCTTTTCACGACGGCTAGCAAAAGGTGGTCGCGTCAGCGCCAGCCGCCAGGCCAAGCGAGAATGCGGTATCTGGCAGCGGCGGGTGGTTCGAGGTTCGCCACGAACGGTTAAATGAGTCTTGTAGATACCATCTCCCTCCACCCTGCGCAAGCCCTTTAAACGGCTTGCGCACGATACGGTTTTTGGTGTTTTAACACACCAAAACAAATCTGCACTAACTTACGCATGGCGGCACCGAGCGCCGACATTTTTGTTTTGCCATTTTTCAGGAGCCGTTCATATTGTTTTTGAATATCCGGGTTATGCTGTATCGCCACGATGGCGGCCATGTACAGCTTGGCGCGGACGGTGGCATTGCCGGTTTTCGATAACCGCGCGCGACCCCGCACACTGGAACCGGACTCGTGATGAACCGGCACCAGGACCCAGGAAAGCCGCGCTCTGCGGCCCCGACGCAAATTCACGGCTGCGCAGAACAGAGAGCATGTAACGCGACACGACCGGGCCAATCCCGGGAATACTTTCCAGGAATTCCCGATCCTGTTTTAAGCCAGGATGCTGGTCAATGTGTTGATTGATCAATCGCTCCAGCCGCTTTTTCTCTTTGACCATATGTTCGAGCACGGTATTGATGGAGGTGATGACTTCATCCATCTGGCTGACTTCGGCCTTTTCCCGGCGATTCTTTTCCCGCTGGATGTCCTCATTGACGGCTTCATAGCGGCTCAGAAGCGCTTTTAGAAGGCGGATCTCCGTCGGTTCGGGCTGCCATAAGCGCGGTTGCTGGGTGGCGCCATAGCGTGCCAGCACCCCGCTGTCTTTTTTATCTGTTTTGGTGCGTACACCGATACTCTTTGCGTAGTCGCGCACGTGGGCGGGATTGAGCACGGACACCTGGGCGCCGGCCTGATAGAGCGCATAGGCAATCGCCTCGCTATAAACCCCGGTGGCCTCCATGATAAAATGCAGCGATTCGAGCGGGCTTTTGGTCTGATGCAGCGCCCACTCGATCAGGGCGGCGTGTCCTTGCGCGGTGTTGGCGAATATTTTGGTCTTGTTGGCGCCGGTTGTGGTATCTTTTAACCACAAGGCGTCCAACTTTGCTTTACTCACATCGATACCGATTATCATCATCTCTTTTCACTCACCTTGTACATACAGCCTCATTTCAGGATGAAAGGGCTTGGATACCATTCAGTCTATTGAGAAAGTTGGCGTGTGCGACTTGATCTACGAGTCAGGCTCAAAAGCCTCCGGGTGGGCACAAGTTCATCACACGCCCTGATACGCTGACAGCTAATCAGAGTATCGAGAGAGATACAAGGGTGGGCACGTAGTGCCCACGCCGTCAACATCATTCACCAAATACCCCAACCCGCGCCGCAGTCTCGCCACCACCCCAATCAAGTGCATAGATGCCCTGTGCAACATGGCGGTGAAATGTTGAATGTGGCCATTGCGCCGTTTGTTGACATAATCCATGTTTGACCGGGTTGTAATGAATGTAATCAACATGCCGTATAAAGTCCGTTTCATCACGGATTTGGTGTTCCCAATAACGACGTTGCCACAGCGTCGATTCCCGATGTTTACGCTTCGATGCGGTAAGCCAG
>JAGVME010000087.1 GCA_020053945.1 Gammaproteobacteria bacterium | reverse complement strand
TACTTCATTTTTCAAGCACATAAACCGTGCTTGAAAAATGGCGGCACATCCGTGTACCGCACGCAGGCTGTTGAAAATGAGATTTTCAACAGCCTGCTAAATATCTATAGGTGGAAACCATTTGAATAATAGACTCATGCCTGCCATCACCGAAGCTGACGAACAACAACCTTCAAAGATAAAAAGAAAACTCCGTGCCGAAGCACGGAGTTTTCCCAGCCATCATCCCGGCAGGGAGGGGCAAGCAACCGGAATTACGCGGCGCGGCGCATCATCATTCTCAGAAGAGGACTGATTCCCGCGGCTGTTATGGCGGAGAAATGGGATGATGTTGGCTGCCGCCATCACGTCCTTAAGCAGTTGATCTTCGTCCACCCCTCCTTAAAATTTATTTCGCCTTTGCGACTACCATACTGGCTTTTTTAATCAACACTGTAGTCTTAGGAACATCTGTCGGAAAGGAACCGCCGGAACCCGTCGGAACGGTACGGATTTTGTCAATCACATCCATGCCTTCCACAACTTTGCCGAATACCGTGTAACCCCAGCCGCGCGAAGTGGGCGCGCTAAAATTAAGGAAGTCGTTGTCTACAGTATTGATGAAGAATTGCGCGGTGGCGGAGTGTGGGTCGTTAGTGCGCGCCATGGCGATGCTGCCGCGCACATTTTTCAAGCCATTGTCGGCTTCATTGGTGACGGGGGCACGGGTGGGTTTTTGCGCAAAATCCGGGGTAAAGCCGCCGCCCTGCGCCATAAAGTCTTTAATGACACGGTGGAAGATGGTGCCGTCATAAAAACCATCCTGTACATATTTTACGAAATTATCGACGCTCTTGGGCGCTTTGGCACGATCCAGTTCCAGCACAATATTGCCCATGCTGGTTTCCATCAGGATACGTGGGTGGTCGCCCACGGCATCTGCCGCGGCGGAGGCTTGCGTACCGATCGCCATCAGGGTGCCCAGGGTCAAAGACTTTAAAAGGTAGTTCATGGTCAGTGTTCCATTATTTGGTTAAGTGGCAGCGGTCAAGTTTAAAGGAGAGAGCTTCAAAAAGCCAAGAGTATGCAATGATAATTTTGAGCTTGGCGCAGGTTTCCGTTACCATTAGAGGTTATGGCTATTAATACCACCAAAACCCGTTTCGCCCCCAGTCCCAGTGGTTTTCTGCACTTGGGTAATGCCCGTACCGCCCTGTTCAGCGCACTGCTTGCCCGCAAAGAACGCGGGGGTTTTCTGCTGCGCATTGAAGATACTGACCAGGAGCGCAGCCAGGCCCAATATATCCAGGGCATTGAAGACGACATGAATTGGCTGGGGCTGACGTGGCAAGAAGGCCCAGGCGTGGACGGCGCGCATGCGCCCTATTTGCAATCACAGCGCGGGGCTGTGTACCGGAATTACTTTGACGCCCTTGAGCAGCAAGGCTTGGCTTACTTGTGCTTTTGCAGCGAGCGCGAACTGGATCTTACGCGCAAAACGCAAATCGCTTCGGGTCAGCCGCCGCGTTACGCGGGCACCTGCGCGCACTTGAACGCCGCAGAAGTGGCGGCGCGGTTACAGCGCGACGTGCAGGGATGCACTAGTGTCGCGGGAGGCACGATGCCGGGAGCGACCGACGTGCAGGGAAGAGCGCAAGCGAAGGGTTCCACTAGTGTCGCGGGAGAGCGAAGCGAGGGGTCCAGGATGCCGGGAGCGACCGGCGTGCAACCCACCTTGCGTTTTCGTGTACCGGCACAACACACCGTGGAATTTGATGATGTAGTGCGCGGCCCGCAAAAATTCAACAGTGATGATATTGGCGACTTTGTGATTCGCCGGGGTGATGGCACACCCGCGTTTTTCTTCAGCAACGCCATCGACGATGCGCTGATGGGCGTGACGCATGTGTTGCGTGGCGAAGATCATCTCACTAACACCCCACGTCAGGTCATGTTGCTGGATGCGCTGCGCTTGCAGATGCCGCGTTATGGCCACATTTCGATGATCGTCGGCGCCGATGGCGCGCCTCTTTCCAAGCGCCATGGCAGCCGCAGCATCCGTGAGTTGCGCCAAACCGGTTATCTGCCAGGCGCAATCACTAACTATATGGCGCGTCTCGGCCACTATTACCCGAATAACGCGTTTATGGATCTGGACGCGCTGGCCTCTGAATTTGAGATTGGCAATCTGGGGCGCGCACCGGCTCACTATGACACCACACACTTGCTGCATTGGCAGCGCGAAGCCTTGATGCGTGCTGATGCGGAGTCGCTCTGGCAGTGGATGGGCGCTGATGTCCACGCACTGGTGCCTGCTGCGCAACAAGCAGCGTTTGTTGCCGCCGTGCGCACCAACATGATGTTTCCCGAGCATGCGCTGCTGTGGGCGCGCACCTTATATGTTGATCCACTGTCATTGAGCCCGGATGCGTGCCAGGCGGTGGAAGAGGCTGGTGGGGCATTTTTCGAACATGCGCTTGCCGCGCTGGATCAGCATGGCACGGATTACAAAGCGTTGGTCAATCATATCAAGCAGGAAACCGGCGCCAAGGGCAAAGCGTTGTTCCATCCCTTGCGCGCCGCCCTCACCGGCGAACTGGACGGGCCCGAAATGGCGCAACTGGTGATGCTGTTACCCTTAGAACGTATGCGCCTGCGCCTGCACGCCGCTATGCAAGTAGGTGCGCCAATGATTAAAAGCCCATGACATTACACATTCATAACAGCCTCACTGGAAAAAAAGAACCACTGGTTCCCATCACGCCCGGCAAAGTCGGCATGTATGTGTGCGGCATGACCGTTTACGATTACTGTCATCTGGGCCATGCGCGGGTCATGGTGGTGTTTGATGTGGTGGCACGTTACCTGCGCACGTTGGGCCATAACGTCACCTACGTGCGCAACATCACCGATATCGACGACAAGATCATCAAGCGCGCCGCGGAAAATAACGAATCTATAGGGGCGCTTACACAGCGTTTTATTGATGCCATGCACGAAGATGAGCGTGCGCTGGGCGTGTTACCGCCCGACATTGAACCGCGCGCTACCGATTCAATTGACGGCATTATCAAGCTGGTGCAGACCTTGATCGAAAAAGGCTACGCATACCAGGCGCCGGGCAGGATGACTAAGTGCGGCGAGCGGTCGCTCCCGGCATCCCTGCCTCCCGCGACACTAGTGCTTCCATGCACGTCGCAGGATGCCCAGGAGCCGCCCGCTAATGGCGATGTGTATTACGACGTAAGCCGCTTTGAACATTACGGCGCCCTGTCGGGCAAGCGCCTTGAAGACCTGCGCGCCGGGTCGCGTGTTGATGTTGATGAAGCCAAGGATGACCCGCTGGATTTCGTATTATGGAAATCCGCCAAGCCTGGCGAACCGAGTTGGCCTTCGCCGTGGGGGAACGGCCGTCCCGGTTGGCATATCGAGTGCTCCGCGATGTCATGCACCAGCCTGGGCGAGCATTTTGATATCCATGGCGGCGGCATGGACCTGAAATTTCCGCATCACGAAAATGAAATTGCGCAATCCGAAGCCGCGACCGGGCATAAATTCGTGAATGTGTGGATGCACAATGGTTTTGTGCAAGTTGACAACGAAAAAATGTCCAAATCGCTGGGCAATTTTTTCACGGTGCGTGATGTATTGAAACATTACAAGCCAGAAGTGGTACGCTACTTTATTCTCAGCAGCCATTACCGTGGCCCGCTGCATTATTCCACCGAGCATCTCAATAATGCCAAAGCTGCATTAGAGCGTTTTTACATGGCGTTACGTGGTTTCACTGCTGGAGCAGTGGGAGAAGCTCCAGAGGCTGCTTATGAACAGCGTTTTAATGCGGCGATGGATGATGACTTTAATACTGCCGAAGCGCTGGCGGTGTTGTTTGATCTGGTGCGTGAGATCAATCGTCTACGTATGGAAGATACCGCCCAGGCCGCGCGTTTGGCAAGCACGTTGCGCGCGCTGGGGAAAGTATTGGGTTTATTACAAACCCATCCAGAGTCATTTTTCAAAGGGGATTCAGATGCTAAAATCATGGCTGGAAGGAGTATTGACATTGAGCACCTGATTCTTCAACGCAACGCGGCACGGGCCAATAAAAACTGGAAAGAATCTGACCGTATCCGTGACGTGTTGAAAGATCAGGGTATTCTGCTGGAAGATACAGCCACGGGAACTGTCTGGCGCCGTGAATAAAAGTACCAAAACAAAAAAATCAGGGGCACTTGCGTACCCCTGAAAAGGTGGGAGGTTTTAAAGCAATGTGTCACTTGTAACGGGTGACACACCTTAGGCAATGCACGAAAAGTGCCATCCACACATTTTATTAAAATACAATGACTTAATTTTTTCAATGACGGAAATCGGACGCACGTCCAAGGTCTTTTCAATCCCATAACCCAAATATGCGTCAAAAAAAATTACAGGTATCCATGATTGTCACACGCCTGTAACATTTTTTGAGTGTAATACATCTGAAATACTTGTTTAATATCTGGACAAGATTTTTGAGGTGGCGTATGGCTGGAACAATATTGGTTGTGGAAGATGAACCTGCGGTGCGGGAGATGCTTGTATTTGCCCTGGAACGGGCGGGGTTTGTCATCATGGCGGCGGGTGACGCTATTCAAGCCCAGGCCATGATGGCGCAATGTACGCCCGATTTAATGCTGATTGACTGGATGATGCCGGGCTTAAGTGGTGTTGATTTTACGAAGCGCTTGAAAAATGGCGAGGCCAGCCGCCGTATTCCCATCATTATGCTAACGGCACGCAGCGATGAAATGGATAAAGTGCAGGGGTTTGAGGTAGGTGCGGACGATTATGTAACCAAGCCCTTTTCGCCGCGCGAACTGGTGGCACGCATCAAGGCGGTCTTGCGCCGCGCCGCGCCAGTTTCCCAAGACAAAGTCATGGAAATAGAGGGTTTACGGCTTGATCCCGGCGGCCATCGCGTTACCGCGCATGGGAATGCGGTCGATTTGGGTCCCACGGAGTTTCGTATGCTGAATTTTTTCATGGCGCATCCCGAACGTGTTTATAGCCGGGGCCAATTGCTCGACAAGGTATGGGGCACCGAGGTGTATATTGAAGAGCGTACCGTGGATGTGCATATCCGCCGCTTGCGCAAAGCCCTTGCTGAACATGGCCATGACCGCCTGATCCAGACGGTGAGGGGCACCGGATATCGTTTTTCAGCACGGGAGTGATCACATCGGCATCCTAAAAAACCCCCTGAGATTCTACGCCAAGCCTTTACCTATATAATGCGCCTCGCCTGGAAGAGCGCCAGCGAAGGCACCCGCCTACTTTTGGTGCCATCCCCAGATTGACGGGATCCTTAGCAGGCTGTTGAAAATCTCATTTTCCACAGCCTGCGTGCGGTACACGGAGGTGCCGCCATTTTTCAAGCACGGTTTATGTGCTTGGAAAATGAAGCAAAGTGAAAATCACACTTTTCGCTTTACGGGTTGAAAAAGCCCATGGAAGGGCTTTTTCAACAACCTGTTAGAGGTACTCAATTGTCCGAATCTGTCCTAAGCGAAATACGCCGAGTTGCCGGTATTGCCTTGCTGTTATTGATACTGGGCCTGCTTACAGAACACGTTGCGTTATTTTTACTGTTGGGTGTATTGGCTTACCTTGCTTGGCATGTGTTCAATCTGGTGCGTTTCCAGCGTTGGTTTGAAGCTGGCAAGCGCTTTCATCCCCCCGAAGTATGGGGTGTATGGGGTGATGTTTTTTACAATGTTTACCGCCTGCAACAACGCAATCGCCTGCGCCGCCGCCGCATTATCCGTATGTTGCAACGCTTCCAGGAAGCCACCGCCATCATGCCCGACGCCACGGTGGTACTGGGTGGACAAGGCGATATCGAATGGTGGAACGAAGCCGCGGGCAATTTATTTGGCTTGCGCCTTCCCCAGGACAAAGGTCAGCGCATTGCCAATCTGGTGCGGCATCCGGCCTTTGCCGAATTTTTAGCGGCCGGGGATTACTCCGGTACCGTGCAAATTCCTTCACCCATCAATGAACAAGTTATGCTTGGAGTGCGCATCGTGCGTTATGGCAAGCAGCATTTGCTGCTGGTAGCGCGTGATATCACGCCCATTTACCGGCTCGACCAGGTACGCCGTGATTTTGTCGCCAATGTTTCGCATGAACTGCGCACGCCCCTCACCGTCATCAGTGGATTTCTCGAAACCATGGCGGACGAAGAAAGTGGTTATACCCAACAATGGGCGCGGCAATGGGGACGATCAGTGCATTTGATGCGGCAAGAGGCCGCACGCATGCAACATCTTGTTGAAGAATTATTATTGTTATCCCGCCTCGAAATGGACAAGGGCGTGCATCGCCGTGAAGTTATTGAAGTTGCGAATATGTTGACGCTGATCGGTGAAGAAGCCACAGCATTGAGTGGCCTGCTAAAAGGGGGGCCGCGCCATCGCATTTCCATTGTGGCTGACCCCAATGTGCTTTTGCGCGGCAATAATAGCGAATTACGCAGCGCTTTCTCCAATTTAATATTTAATGCCGTGCAATACACCCCTAACCACGGCGAAATCAATGTGCGGTGGTATGCGGATCACAATGGTGCACATCTTGAGGTGCGGGACACGGGATTGGGCATTCCAGCGGAACATATTCCCCGTCTCACCGAAAGATTTTACCGTGTAGATACCGCGCGTTCCCGCGACAACGGCGGCACCGGCCTGGGGTTGGCGATCGTCAAGCATGTGCTTAACCGCCATGACGCACAGTTGCGTATTGAAAGTGAACTGGGCAAGGGCAGTGTTTTCATATGTGATTTTCCCCTGTCGCTTACGCTCCACGCGGGTGAATATAGGAAAGCCAATGTCATACCGTTGTCATAATATTGTCATAATATCCTGCGATAGTAACGAATATGAAACACTGCCTTTAAAATTAACCTAGGAGAATCTTGATACATGAGAGCAATCAAATCAGTAAAGAATTTTACCGTAACGGCCTTGTGCCTGACCGGAATGGTGGGTGCGCTCGGTGTCACCGCCGTGGCTAATGCCGCCGCTGTAGTTAAAGTAGATGGCTCCAGCACCGTATTTCCGGTGACGGAGGCCGTCGCCGAAGAGTTCCAGGCCGCCAAAAAAGGCGCCGTGAACGTGACCGTCGGTATTTCCGGCACCGGCGGTGGTTTCAAGAAATTCTGCCGGGGTGAAATAGATGTTGCGGACGCGTCCCGTCCCATCGTGAAAAAGGAAATGGATGCATGCCGTGAAGCGGGCATTCAGTATATCGAATTGCCGGTCGCTTATGATGCGTTGACAATCGTCATCAACCCCAAAAATGATTGGGTAAAAAGCTTAACGATCGCCGATTTGGAGAAAATGTGGGAACCGGCCGCCCAAGGCACTATCACCACCTGGAAACAGGTACGCCCTGAATGGCCAGATAAGCCTTTGGTGCTGTTTGGCGCGGGTTCAGATTCAGGTACATTTGATTATTTTACCGAGGCCGTCACCGGTAAATCCAAATCCAGCCGCGGGGATTTTACCGCCAGCGAAGATGATAGCGTATTGGTGAAAGGTGTGGTCGGCGAAAAGAATGCGTTGGGTTATTTTGGCTTTGCTTATTATGCCGAAAACGCCGACAAATTAAAGGCCGTCCCGATTGATGGCGGCAAAGGTCCAGTCATGCCATCGCAACAAGCCGTGAATGACGGTACTTACCAACCGTTATCACGCCCAATCTTCATTTATGTCAGCGCCAAATCCCTGAATAAACCAGAAGTGAAGGAATTCGTCGAGTTTTACCTTAAGAATGCCGCCAAGCTGGTGAAAGAAGTCAGTTATGTACCATTACCCGCCAAAGCCTATACCGTGGGTTTGGAACATCTCAAAAACCGTAAGCTCGGCACCGTGTTTGGGGGTGAATCCGAAGTCGGATTGAAAGTGGAAGACCTACTGGCGCGTGAAGCAAAACTGTAAACCGTCGCATTAAACCAACAATAAAAAAGGGGGCGAAAGCCCCCTTTTTTATTGTTCGGGATCCGGTATGGAGAGTATGGTGTCCCGAAGCCGATTCGAACGGCTGACCTTCCCCTTAGGAGGGGGATGCTCTATCCATCTGAGCTACCGGGACAGGGGATGATGGTGGATCAGTAAGATCGGGATGTGCTGAAAATCTGTATCCAGTACGGACGCGCTACGTGCCTGAAAAAGAGATTCATGGAGCAAGTGGAAAATAACTCTTAACACCGTACAATCTAATTATGATAGCAAATTAGCGGACAAATAGGGGATGCCTGGGATTTGGCAATGCCGGAAAAGTAAATTTACAGGCATAAAAAAACCCGCCAATGCGGGTTTTTTTATGCCTGTTCAAATTCCTATCAAGGCTGCGAGTCAAATCCCTCGCCTTCTTTTTTCACGGGAGTTGATATCAGGTTAGCCCGGTCTACGCCTAACCACATCACGATAGGGCTGGCCACCAGTACTGAGGAATAAATGCCAAAAACGATGCCGATAGTCAGCGCCACCGCGAAATAGAACAGCGCTTCACCGCCGAAAAATAGCATGGACAACACCATTAATTCAGTCATCGTATGGGTGATAACGGTACGGGACATGGTGCGGGTAATCGCGTTGTCGATGACTTCCGCCACCGAGGCTTTGCGCATCTTGCGGAAATTCTCGCGGATCCGGTCGAACACCACGACTGATTCATTGACTGAGTAACCGAGAATGGCGAGCACCCCCGCCAGCACCGTAAGCGAGAATTCCCACTGGAAAAAGGCAAAGAACCCCAGGATGATAACAATGTCGTGCATGTTGGCTACAATCGCCGCGATCGAGAACCGCCATTCGAAGCGCATCGCAAGATAAACCATGATACCCGCGCATACCAGCAACAGCGCCAACCCACCGCCTTCGTATAACTCTTTGCCCACCTGCGGACCCACAAACTCGACCCGTCGCCGCTCCACGCTGGCATCCTGCGCTTTGAGCACGTTCATCACTTCATCACTGAGCGTTGCCGAAGATGCGTCTTGTTTGGTGGGCAGGCGGATCAGCGCATCTTGCGTGGTACCGAAGTTTTGTATGGTGACATCATGATATCCCGCCGCTTGAAGTGCGGTACGCAGGTTCTGCACATCGACTGCATGCGGGTAATGCACTTCTATCACTGTACCGCCCGTAAATTCGATGCTGAGATTGAGGCCCCGCATATAAAGGGCGCCGACGGCCATCATGAACGTCACCAACGAGATTATCGTAGTAATACGGGCATAACGCATGAAGGGAATATCATGCTTGATGCGAAAAAATTCCATGTCCTATCCTCGGGTTAAATCGGTAATTTGGCAAGCTTGCGCCCACCATAAATCACATTGACCATGGAGCGCGACACGACTACCGCACTGAACATGGATGTCAGAATACCTATACACAGCACTACCGCAAAACCTCGCACCGGTCCGGAACCCAGCAAGAACAGCGAGAAGCCGGCAATCAATGTCGTGACGTTTGAATCCAGAATGGTGCCCCAGGCACGTTCGTAGCCCGCGTGGATGGATGCCTGCGGCGAGCTTCCGTTACGCAGCTCTTCGCGTATCCGCTCAAAGATCAGCACGTTGGCGTCAATCGCCATACCAATCGTGAGCGCGATGCCCGCAATACCCGGCAACGTGAGCGTCGCCTGCAACAAGGACAACACGGCCAGCAGCAACACCATATTCACAAACAACGACACACTCGCGATAATGCCAAAAACCCGATAATACATACTCATAAACAGGGCAATGGCCGCAAAA
This sequence comes from Gammaproteobacteria bacterium, assembly GCA_020053945.1. GTDB lineage: Bacteria > Pseudomonadota > Gammaproteobacteria > Ga007554. The sequence goes on along the minus strand of JAGVME010000087.1, from coordinate 641 downwards.
CCGATGATGGTTGACGTGAACCCTTGGGCAATATTCTCTGCCCCCAGGCTTGGCCCTACCGTGCGCTCTTCGACGATTTCCATCGGCGCGGCCAGCGCACCGGCCCGCAATAACAGCGCCAGGTTGCGTGCTTCCTGTGGGCTATCCAGCCCGGTAATCTGAAAGTTACTGCTGAACGCGCTACGGATCACCGCGACGTTGATCACTTCTTCAATTTGCTTGCGGGTTTTAACCGGGGTGCCATTGATGTTGGTGGTTTCGACACGGGTTTCAATAAACACCACCGCCATCGGCTTGCCGACGTTGTCTTTGGTGATGCTGCCCATGACATTGCCCGCCTTGCCATTCAAACGGATAGACACGGCAGCGCCGCCGCTCTCGGAATCCAGCGTGGATGAGGCATGGGTAATATCATTACCGGTGACGATGACCCGTTTCTGCAACAGGATGGGGCTGCCATTACGTTCCTTATAGAGCTTGGCGCTGGGCGGCACATTCCCTGTCACGGCCTCTTGCACGTTGTGCTCCTGGTCCACCATACGGAATTCCAGCGTCGCCGTGCCCCCTAAAATTTCCTTGGCGCGCACGGTATCCTGTACGCCCGGCAACTGCACGACAATGCGGTCCTGGCCCTGCTGCTG
>JAGVME010000057.1 GCA_020053945.1 Gammaproteobacteria bacterium | reverse complement strand
GGAACAGAGGGAAGAAAGATGGCTTTGTCACAGCACCAACAATTCATCTTGCAGCATTGTTATGTATCTTGGCCGCGTCCGGCGGTCACGCTGCTTAATCCTCCCATTGCGACTTTACTATCACCGGTAGTATCGGCTTCCCTGCTTGCTTGATGTTGGCCCGTGTTCGGAATAGGTTCAGATCTAAAGTAGTTGGGGCGCGAGGATATTGGAATGTGAGACTTGCCCCCCTCGTGCCGGAAAGAAAAGTCGACTTTGACTCCATTTTTCATGTTGATTTAGACAGAAACGTTCGGAAAATATGGCGGTGTCAAGTTGATCGGCAAACCGATTGATATTTCTAACGGAGAGTTGCTGCAAGGGATATATGCATTGTTCGTGCAATATTCATCGTGAGTGATGTTGCATGAAGGCAGCGTGGTTTTATGATGGCATAAAACTGCGCCGATTTTAAATCCTTAACCAGGAGATTAAGCCATGAACAAACAATCGTGCAAAACGGGCGTTAATAGCATATTTGCTACGCTGGTCTTTCTTTTATGCTCTACGGCCAATGCGGCTAGCTGGACAATACTCGCCCCGGTGCCGGCAACCGGTAGTGGCGTGGAGGGAATGAGTGTAGCGAAGGTCGGAAATCAAATCATTGCCACCAATGGCTACGATAATGCTCTCGGTGATACAAATACTACACGGATTTACGATATTGACAGCAATACTTGGTCTTTAGGGGCAGCTGCCCCAGGGACAAGCTCGGAAGGTGCGGGCGTCTCTCATGGCGGATTGCTCTACACCGTCGGTGGACGAGGCGCGGGATATAATGCGCTTTGGACTTATAATCAGGCACTCAACGCTTGGGCAACACTTACCCCAATGCCGACACCTCGTGCGGGTTTAGCGGCTGCCGTCGAAGGGAATGCCATTTACGCCATAGGCGGTCGCAGTAACACAGGTGGGCCGTGCTCGGGCAATCCACTCGCAACGGTTGAGCGCTACGACATTGATACGGGTATGTGGACCGCTGTCGCACCGCTTCCTGCTGCCCGCTCCGATCTGGCCGCTGCCACGGTAGGGGGAAAGATTTATGTGTTTGGGGGGTGTGACGGAACCGGTGCTTTCTTGAACACTGTCGATGTGTATGGTCCTGTAACAAATACTTGGAGCGCCGCTCCTCTGGACATGCCCACTGCCCGCGCGGGAATGTACGCCGTGGCGCAAAAAGGCAACGAAGTGTATGTCATTGGCGGTTGGGATGGTATTGGTTCTGGCCTAGCTACCAATGAGGCTTACAAGGTCTCGACGAACAGTTGGACAATGGGTTTATCACCTATGCCAACGGCTCGAGCCGAAACAGGCGCCGTGGGCCATGGCGGTAGGATCTACATTGTAGGTGGCGCACAACCAGGATTTGGGGCTTCCGTGAATGCCAATGAGGTATTCAAACCCTAAAGTCTGCTAGCAGCCTGTCTGACTTAGGATGAATCTACTGCAATAGTGCGAGCAGCCCCCCACTTTTTTGCCATATGATCCCCTAAGTCCGACACGCTGCTAGTGTAGTGAGCGATGGCTGACGCCTTTGAATTCAGACCCTCGCCACCGCATCCTCCGCGTAGCGGCTTCGTCCAACCCGGTGTTCAATGCCCAAAATAAAAGGACATCTATGTTAGAAGGCCGCCTGTAGATCGTGCAACCGTGTTTGGCGGGTTGCGCGGCTGGCCGCTAACTCACCCTGCATTTATACGGCGAATGCTCTGCGAGTTCCTGCATGTGTCTTTCCATGACGATTTTTTCCCGCATTAGAAAATCTTCGATGGCGTTACGGAAGCCTTTATGGGCGATCCAATGCGCGGAGTAAGTGGGTATAGGTAGAAAACCGCGGCTGATTTTGTGTTCGCCCTGCGCGCCGGCCTCGAAGCGCTTGAGGCCGTGTTCGATGCAGTAGTCGATGGCGTGGTAATAGCACGCTTCAAAATGCAGGCTGTGGAAATGCTCATTGCAGCCCCAGTGGCGACCATACAATGTATCCCGCCCGCGCAGAAAAAAGGCCCCCGCTACATATCGCCCACAATGATTGGCCAGGATCAACAACGTCTGGTCGGGCATAGTCCGCCCCAGTTCCTTGAAAAATCCCGGCGTCAGCGAGGCTATGCCGCCTTTTTCATCGAAGGTGGATGCGTAGAAACCATGGAAGATGTCCCATTGTTCATCGCTGATTTGGTGGCCATTCAAAAGCTCCAGCGCCACGCCTGATTCCCGCACCTGGCGACGCTCGCGTTTGATCTTTTTGCGCTTCTCTGCGGAAAAAGCGCACAAGAAATCATCAAAATCGCGGTACCCCTGGTTCGTCCAGTGATACTGACAGCCGACACGCCGCATCAGGCCATGCCGTTCTAGGCGTTGGGTATCGGCCTCGTCGGTGAACAGCCAGTGTACGCTTGAGAGGTTTAGATGGCGGGCATGGTTCAGCGCACCTTCGATGAGCAGATCGGCGATGGCTTCGCGATTTGGTGTATCTGCCAGCAGCAGGCGCGATCCAGTGGCCGGAGTGTAGGGGATGGAAACCACCAATTTAGGATAGTAACGCAACCCGCTACGCTCATAGGCTTCGGCCCACGCCCAATCGAATACGAACTCGCCGTAGGAGTTGTTCTTGATGTACATCGGCACGGCGCCGAGCAGTTGGCCGTTATCTTC
>JAGVME010000086.1 GCA_020053945.1 Gammaproteobacteria bacterium | reverse complement strand
TGTGGTAAAACATTAAAAACGGGTCGAAATTATAGCACAAATAAGGCTATTTTTATAGAATAATCAATTTGTTAGGTGTTTTTCAGGGGCGACTAATTACATCATCCGTGGCGTAATCATCAATCTTTGGCATGGCGGTATCGTCTGAATGTTGAATTGATACATAGGCCGTTGTCCCATCGCCGCTGAAGATAAACCCGGTCGGCTCCGCCGAAGAGTCTTTCACTGACAGCATTTTCACACAACCGTCGGTTTTGATATCACGGTCTGCGCCGTCAGCAAGACAAGCAAGACAAGCAAAAATGTCACCGTTGGCATGGTCTTCAGCCACATAGAGATTGCCCGTTCCCGGCTGGAAGTCGAGGTTGTCAAAAGAATTAAAATCCCTATCACCTTCCACAAAACGATTCACCGCCACGCTGCGTTTACTGGCGTCCGCAACCAGTGGCTCGCTATCCACCCCACACACCACCTCGGCATAATTATGCGCGGCTTCATTCCCGGTGTTCGTCCAGCAAAAACGCACTGCGCCTGGATTGGCGGGATCCCTGTACATCGGGTCTTGATGCAAGTCTTCGGGACGGTAATACCCTGTTGCGCCTTTCATGCCCGCATCCGCACGCGCGGTGGCGGGATTCACCGCCAACCAAGCCGCATTCCCTGTTTCACAGCCTTGGCCAAACTGCGCTTTATCATCTACACATGACACTTGCATGGCGTATACCGAACCCGCCACCCACGGGGAATCCGCCAGATTACCGATGCTGCCGCTGCCGGTGCGTGGCGCTTGCGGCACAAACTTGAAAATGGCGCCGCCATCCGTGTCAGCGGCCGTCGATCCGGGGCGTAATTCATCACCTGCAATCACCACACCGCTGGGTAACACAACCAAACCTTCCCATGCCATGGTCGGCAAGGCATGGCGCTTGGCGACGTGGACCGCATCAGTAACGGCGCCGGTGGCGCGATCCACCACTGTTTGGTCCGTTACATTTAACGGATCGGCAATTTCATACGCGCCCCCATCGCTGCGCTCTTCGGTAGCGAGGAGGGTGCCCCACGGCGTGGCGCGAATGCCGTCACAATGGCTCATGCCGCGCAATACCGTATCAACTTGACCTGTGGCCAGATGGATACGCTGCACCGACGGATTAAATTTCCCCGCCGCAATTTCAGCGCGGCTACCTTCAACACAGGTAATCAAGTGCGTGGGATGTACGACGGGATAAAACGCCATCATGTCAGTGGCATTCGCTGCGGTACGGGTTAAATATTCGGCCTTCAAACCGCGCGCCAACAACACCTGGTCTTTGGCGGGTTGCGCGCCCTTGCGGTATACCCCGTCCGTGACCGGCGCGGAATCCTGCAGGGGCTTGCCAAAACCAAACAACTTTTCAGAGTGGGCGTGCAGCAGACGCTCAACGCGCATCCCAAAATCCAGCGCGCCGCCATCGGCCATCACTGGCCCCGTAATGCCCGCGCCAACGGTCAACATAACCGCCATCCCGAAGGTCGCCAAAAATTTGTGTTCCATATGCCCCCTAAACCCAGGGCGGAAACCCACCCTGCGTACCGTATCAAGATAACGCCGTTATATGTCAATTAAGTTGCGGCAATGTGAATAGTTTATTACAACGACGGGGAAACATAGGAAAGATTTCCGTGACCGATGGGGGTGATCACGGGGGCTGGCATACCGTGGGGATTTATTTATCAGATGTCCGTAGGTGCATTAAGGAAACGCGGATTTATTAGCGTTTCCGCCGGCACATGGATGTTTCGTGCGCCGAGAATTCCAGGATGGAATTATTCGGCGTTTCCTTAAGCTGAATGCTAGAAATGGGTTCGCATCAACCCACACGAACCCATGGAGACCCCGTTACGCGGCTTCCCATACTTTTCCCTTTTTGAATATCATGCGTCCGGCTTCTACGTCGGCCCGGATCACATCGCCGGGTGCGAAGCGGCCTGCCAGAATCTCCTGTGCTAAGGGATTTTCCAACATCTGCTGTATGGCGCGCTTCAACGGCCGCGCGCCGTATACGGGGTCAAAACCGGCTTCGCCGAGCTTATCAAGCGCCGCGGACGACAGTTCAATGTCCATGTCACGCTCACGCAAGCGTTTGCGCAGATACCCGGTTTGGATAAGGGTGATGGCGTGGATCTGTTCACGGCCCAGCGCATGGAACACCACCACATCATCAATACGATTGATGAATTCCGGGCGGAAATGTTGCGCCACTACGTCCATCACGGCATCTTTCATGGCGCCGTAACTTTCTTGCATTCCGCCCAGGTCATGAATCAGTTGCGAACCCAGATTCGAGGTCATTATAATCACGGTATTGCGAAAATCGACGGTGCGTCCCTGGCCATCAGTCAAGCGTCCATCATCCAGCACTTGCAACAACACATTAAACACATCAGGATGTGCTTTTTCAACTTCATCGAGCAAAATCACTGAGTAGGGTCGACGCCGCACCGCCTCAGTGAGATAGCCACCTTCTTCATAGCCTACATAACCGGGCGGCGCACCGATTAACCGCGCCACGGAATGTTTTTCCATGAACTCGGACATATCAATGCGCACCATGGCATCATCGGTGTCAAATAAAAATCCTGCCAAGGCCTTGGTAAGTTCAGTTTTGCCGACACCCGTAGGGCCAAGAAACAGGAACGAACCGTTGGGGCGATTTGGGTCAGAAAGTCCCGCACGCGAACGACGTATCGCATCCGACACGGCTTTTACCGCCTCAATTTGGCCAACCACGCGCTTACCCAGAGCTTCTTCCATACGCAATAGTTTCTCGCGCTCACCTTCCAGCATTTTTGACACAGGAATGCCAGTCCACTTTGAAACCACTTCGGCGATTTCTTCTTCAGTGACTTTATTGCGCAGCAACTTCATCTCGTGCATTTCAGCTTGCGAGGCCATATCGAGCTGTTTCTCCAGTTCAGGAATACGCCCGTATTGCAATTCTGACATGCGGGTTAAATCACCCGCGCGCCGCGCGGTTTCAAGTTCGCCGCGCGCACGTTCGAGTGATTCCTTGATATGCTGCGTGCCTTGCAGTGCGGCTTTTTCTGATTTCCAGATTTCATTCAGATCTGAAAATTCATGCTCCGCCTTGCTGAGTTCAGTTTGCAAATTGCCGAGACGTTTTTTCGATGCGTCATCCGTTTCTTTTTTCAGTGCCTCACGTTCGATTTTAAGCTGAATCATGCGGCGTTCGAGGCGATCCATTACTTCGGGTTTGGAGTCAATTTCCATGCGAATGCGGCTGGCTGACTCATCAATCAGGTCGATGGCTTTATCTGGCAGATTGCGGTCAGTGATATAGCGGTGCGACAGCATTGCGGCGGCAACAATCGCCGGATCTGTTATCTCCACGCCATGGTGAATTTCGTATTTCCCCTTCAGGCCGCGCAAAATGGCAATGGTGTCTTCCACTGAAGGTTCATTTACTAATACTTTCTGAAAGCGGCGTTCCAGCGCCGCGTCTTTTTCGATGTATTGGCGATATTCATTGAGGGTAGTCGCGCCCACGCAATGCAGGTCACCCCGCGCCAAGGCGGGCTTCAGCATGTTGCCTGCATCCATCGCGCCTTCGCCTTTGCCAGCACCGACCATGGTGTGCAGCTCATCAATGAATAAAATCACCTGGCCTTCCTGCTTGGCGAGGTCATTCAACACGGCTTTGAGACGTTCTTCAAATTCGCCGCGAAATTTTGCGCCTGCAATCAATGCGCCCATGTCGAGCGATAATACGCGCCGATTTTTTAATCCTTCAGGTACTTCACCATTAATAATGCGCTGTGCCAGGCCTTCCACAATCGCCGTTTTGCCCACGCCAGGCTCACCGATCAGCACCGGGTTGTTTTTAGTGCGGCGCTGTAATACCTGAATGGTGCGGCGGATTTCATCATCACGCCCAATCACCGGGTCGAGCTTGCCCTGTTCGGCGCGTTCGGTGAGATCAATGGTGTATTTTTCCAATGCCTGGCGTTGTTCTTCGGCATTGGCGTCATCAACTTTTTGCCCGCCGCGCATTTTTTCAATAGCCTGTTCGATGGAGCCTTTGGCCGCGCCTGCTTTACGCAGCAACTCACCCAATCCGCCTTTATCTTCCAGTGCCGCGAGTATAAACAGTTCACTGGAAATAAACTGGTCTTTACGTTGCTGCGCCAGTTTGTCAGTGAGATTCAGCAGGCGTGTTAAATCATTGGAGACATGCACCTCGCCCGCGCTGCCCTCCACGGTCGGCAGGCGATCCAGCGCTTCGCCCAATTGCGAACGCAAACGGCTGACATTAACGTCGGACTGCCCCAGCAGCGAGCGCACCGTGCCGCCTTGCTGGTCGAGCAGCGCCGCCATGACATGAACCGGCTCAATGAATTGATGGTCGCGCCCCACCGCCAGGCTTTGCGCGTCCGCCAGCGCCATTTGGAATTTGCTGGTCAATTTATCCATCCGCATGGGGTGTGTCCTCGTGGTTAAAAGTTAGCTTTCCACATAAATGGGGATGATAGGGGGCGGATTCAAGCGCGATGGGGTGGTGTTTTTGTATCTTTCTTATGGTTGAATTAAGAGATTTTTCAGGGTGCCTTTGTCCGGCAACCGATAAATATGGAAGTCGCTGTCCAGCGAGATAATATTTTTGACGCCAGTTTGTAACGCTAATGCCACCAGCGAAGCGTCGGCCAAATCCATGGGACGGTCACGGTATTTTGCAGTCAGATCAATGATGCGTTGCAGCGAGTCAGGCGCCAGCTCCAGGATAGTCAGACCGCCACGATTAATCCAGGAAAGAAAGGCGAGCTGCCCCTCTACCCCGTCACCGAGCAGATGGCATACTTCAGTAATGACAGGCCATGAGGTAAAAATACGTCCCTTATAGCTTTTGATAAAGTCGATCACTTGGGGGTAGTGTTTGTCGTCCCTATCGAATGCCGCAATCAATGGCCCCGAATCAGCGAGTGTTTTTTGCACGAATCTTCGCCTTTATATATTCTTTTCTGCGTTCAGATAAATCTGGCCGTCCGCTGCCAACCGCGCCAAACAAATCAGCGCCAAGGCTATAAGGCGTTTCTTCCACGGGATGCGCTTTAAGATATTCGCTCAAGCTGCGCTTGATAATTTCGCTCTTGCTGAGGTGCAGGCGTTTGCTCAAACGGGTGAGTTGTTTCTCAAGTTGGGTATCGAGCCTTACGCTGAGTGTCATGGCGGAATCCTCTGTATTACATAATTGTAATACAGAATACCTTCATGTAATACATGCTGTCAAGGCGGGGGCGTTTGCGGACCTAGCGGCTGAATTTAACCGGATAAGGAAACAACCCATCGAGTGGCACGCTGCGTCCGGCGGTTTGTACGATGCGCGCATGTTCGCGGCGGAAGTCGCGGGCGTTGGCGAGGCCGCAGGAATGCGCTAATTTATCCACTTCCATATTGATCCAGTAGGCATAGTTTGCGACACGCGTGGCCTTGTCTTCCACCACCAGGCCGCGTTGCAGTTTTTTATTGTGGGTGGTGATGCCGGTGGGGCAGGTGTTGCTGTGGCACTGCAACGATTGTATGCAGCCCAGCGCAAACATGAAGCCGCGCGCGGTCACGGTGAAGTCGGCGCCCACGCACAGCGCCCACGCAACCCGCGCCGAGGTGACCAATTTGCCCGAGGCAATCACACGCACGTGTTCACGCAGGCCAGTGGCAATGAGGGTATCTACCAGCATCGGCAGCGACTCATTGAGTGGCAGGCCGACATGGTCAGCCAGCACTTGTGGCGCCGCGCCCGAACCGCCATCGCCGCCGTCCAGGCTGATAAAATCCGGCGCGCTATCAATGCCACGGCGTAAAATAGTGTCACACAGGCTGATAATGGCTGCCTCCGACCCCAGCACGGTTTTGATGCCCACCGGCAGGCCGGTGACATCGCGGATACGGGCGATCATGTCCAGCAGTTCGTCGTCGTTCTTGATGTCATAGTGGCGATTGGGGCTGTTGGACAACTGGCCTAACGGTATGCCGCGGATGCGCGCCACTTCTTCCGTGACTTTGACGGCGGGCAGCACGCCGCCACGCCCCGGTTTGGCGCCTTGCGCCAGTTTTATTTCAAACGCGCGCACATGCTGCGCAATGTCGCGCAAATGCGTATCACTGAGATGCCCTTCCAGGTCGCGCACACCGTATTTGGCGGTGCCGAGTTGGAAAATTACATCACAACCGCCTTCCAGGTGATAAGGCGCCAATCCACCTTCGCCCGTGTTCAGCCATACCCCTGCTTTGGCCGCGCCGTATGACAGCGCGCGCACTGCCGGGGTGGATATGGCGCCGTAACTCATGCCAGAGATATTCACGATTTTCGACGCTGTAAAAGGTTTGTTGCATCGTGGCCCTATTACCAGTGGCGGGGTAAGTTGACGGTCTTCTTCCAGCACCGCATACGGCGCGTTGACGAAAATCAGCGAGCCGGGTTCGCGCAAGTCATTGGTGGAGCCAAAGCCGATAATGCCGCCCAGGTTTTTGGCGGTGCGGTACACCCAAGTGCGTGTCGCGCGGTTGAAAGGCAGCTCCTGCCGGTCATGGGCGAAAAAATATTGGCGGAAATATTCACCTTGCCGCTCCAGAAAATAACGCAAGCGGCCAATAATGGGGAAGTTGCGCCGCACCGCGTGTTCTGTTTGTGAGATATCTTGGATAAACATCACGACCAGCGCCAACATAACAATGCCTGCCGCCCAGCCCATAATGACGATGATCCAGGATACGATGTCGGTGATGCCCATGGAGATAGATGGTTTTTCCTGCTGCTGGGACGGCGCACGATGCCAGAAACGCAACGCCTGGCGGGTTACGTAACCCGCCCTACATTATTTATCGGCAGGAAAGGTAGCTTGTTTACCGGCATCCTAAAAATCGACTGAAAGCGCGATGGTGGGGTTACAGGGGGCGCTCAATAAAAGCGCGCGATAACAATGGCCAGGTCACCGGGTACCCAAGAATACTTTAAAAAATATAATGCGTGGTTTATCAATAGCTTTAGCGGCATTAAAGACCTTACAAAAGATCAAGTTTTGTGCAGCGGGGCCGCTATTAATATTAGGGTTCCCACACACAAGTCGGTCCGCACGGCTTGTAACCATGGGGGCTGGCTCCATACTTATGGATCTATGCGCGCCTATCTTATAGTTGGATGACTTGCAATCACCCCCGATTATAGGGGATGATTGGAATATTCGGCGCTGTTAATCAAGCACTTTGCTTGCCAAGCAAAGTGCTTGCGCGTTGTCATTTCGCACAAAGTTACATGCATGGTCATTTCGAGCGTAGCGAGAAATCTTCAGGTGAGAGGCATCAAGATCCCTCACTGCGCCTGATAACGATAATGGCGATAACATGAATATTCAGAAAACCACCGTCCTGACAGGGGTATCGGTAATGCGGCTTGCAAGACATGCCGCCGTGAGGAGAGCAAACGATGTTCAGTTATAAATTATTACGTGGGTATCCTACCGCATTCATGTTGCCCGTGGTGTTGACCGGGTTACTCCTGGCGGTTCCGGTGCAGGCGGCGCACATTCTCAATGTGGCTTCCACTGTGGATGCCGCTGACACCAACCCCGGCGACGGTAGTTGCCTAGCGCCCATCGGCGGAGGCAATCTGGGTTGTACCCTGCGTGCCGCCGTACAGGAAGCCAACGCCTTGATGACGGCCACCACGCCCCACACCAATATCACCATTGCCTTGCCATCGGGAACCTTCACCCTGACAGGCGCCGCCAATGAAGATAATGCGGCGAGCGGCGACCTGGATATTTTGGGTGCCTGCCCAAGTGTCAGTATTACCACGCCTTGTTTAACCATTACAGGTAATAATAATGCTGATACCTTTATTGAAGGCAATAACACCGATCGCATTTTCCACATCATTGGCAGGAATACCGTCAAGATAACCGGTGTTACCCTGCGCAATGGCAGGGCGGTAGGGGCGGATGGCGGCGCCATTAAAAATACTAATGGTTGGCTAACCCTAGAGAATTGTATTGTCACCGCCAATACTGCGGATGGCGCCATTACTGGCCGCAGCAGTGGCGGGGGTATTTACAACGGTGACAATGCACAAATGGTGATTAACGGCTGCAGAATCAACAATAACAATGCCAATAATCCCCAGGCAGACGGAAGCAATGGCTTTTTCGGTGGCGGTGGTATTTTTAATAGTGGCATTTTGACGCTCAAAAATTCTTATGTTGAGCTTAATGGCGGCAGGCCCTTTGGCGGGGGTATTCAAAACACCTCTGGAGTTCGCCTTGGCACCGGCAAACTTACCATTGAGAACAGTATTATCCAGAATAATAGCAATGTTGCCGCCCAGGGTGGTGGGGTAAGTAATTATGGCGGTGCAGTGATTATGACGCGCACTATTGTACGTGCCAATACAGCAAATGCCGGAGGTGCGGGCGTTCAAAACACCAATGGCGCGAATGAAGCGGGCACTGTCAGTGGTAATGTACGCATCATCTCCAGCGTTATCGAGGGCAATAACGGCGGCGGCATTAACAATCAGAATTCAATGGATATCAGCTATAGCACGATCAGTGGTAACCTGACATCAGGTTTTGGCGGTGTGGCGGGTGGCGCGGGCATTCGCAATGTCGCGCCAGGTGAGCTGACGGTGCAGAATAGCACCATTACCAATAACACCGCAGCCCGGGAAGGTGGGGGCATCAGTAACGGCCGGTCAATGACGCTTAGCAATGTCACCGTAAGTAACAACAGTAGCGCAACCATTGGTGGGGGGGATGAAATTTATATCAATACCCAGGACACAACGGGCGACAAGACCGAATTAGTGAACACTATTATTGGCGATAATGTATTTAGCGCTAATAACTGTGCCATGGGAGGGGATGCGCCCATCGGGCAAGTGACTGCCGGTGTAATTACCTCGCAAGGCAACAATCTGGAAAACGGCAATAGTTGCGGCCTGACGGGTACGGGTGATGTGATCAACGTCAGCCCCAATCTGGGAGTGTTGGATCAAAACGGGAATACTACGCCTGATACCGAATTATTGGATAATACCCATCCTGCAACCTTAATGCCGCTATCGGGCAGTGCCGCGATTGGCGCGGGAACCTGCATCAATAAATTTGATCAACGTTTATATGGTCGGCCGGGCGCCAATAACACCGTATGCGACATTGGCGCGGTGGAAACGGATGGCGATATAACGGTAGGTAAGGTAGACCTGGAAGTGGCCGTGACCGGTAATGTGGCCTCGGTATCACTGGATAACCCGGTGACTTACACGCTAGTAGTGACGAATAAAGGCCCAGGCGCTGCCCAGGACGTGACGCTAACAGCACAGATACCGTTGGGGACTTCTGCGCAGGTAACTACTGATGCTGCTAACGCGGTGCCGGTGGTGTGTAATACGAGCGCCAATCCGGTTAGGTGTAGTACGCCTACTTTGGCAAATGGCGCAAGTTTCACAGTGTTTGTTACCGTAACACCCGTGAACGCTTCCCTGAATGGCCGCTCCATTGAAATGCGCGCCAGGGTAGATGTCGCTTCGCCCAATGATTATTTACCCGGTAATAATGGCTCCCTTACCGCCTGCGTCAGCGGCGCATGCGTGGTAACAGCGGTTGCGCCAATTACTAACTTTGGCACTAATGGCGGCGGCGGGGGTGCCTTCGGCCTATTTGAACTCTTGTTGCTAGCCGCTGCTCCCGGCGCATTGGTGTTGCGGCGCCGTATAACCCGGCGGTAAGGCGCGCGCCGCGCGTAGAATGGACGTCACACCGTTTTTGGTATGAAGACGTGATATGTGATTCTCGGCGTGCTTTACGCCATTGCGGACGCAGCACCTTGCCATACAAACATAGCGAAGGATCTTTGAAGATGCTTCGCTATGTTTGGCATGACGACCAATCACAAGCGTGTTAATCCTTCGCTTATCCCGCCAACCGCTGCGCGGTTTCCGCTAACCGTTTGCCCAATGCGCGGCACAGGCGTTTTTCTTCTTCACTGAGTGGCGCTTTGCTGTCCACCCCCGCCAGATGGCTGGCGCCGTAGGGCGTGCCGCCCGTGGTAGTATTCAACAGGTCCGTTTCACTGTAGGGGATGCCCATCAGCAGCATGCCATGGTGCATCAAGGGCAGCATCATGGAGAGCAGGGTGCTTTCTTGCCCGCCGTGCAGCGTGGATGTGGAGGTGAACACCGCCGCCGGTTTGCCGATGAGGGCGCCGGACAACCACAGGGGGCTGGTGCCGTCGAGAAAATATTTGAGCGCGGCGGCCATATTGCCAAAACGGGTGGGGCTGCCTAATGCCAGTCCGGCGCAGGCGCGCAGGTCGTCAAGCGTGACATAGGGCGCGCCGTGTTGGGGAATGCTGTCTTGCACGGCTTCGCACACCGTGGACACTTCCGGCACGGTGCGCAACCGTGCCTGCATGCCGGGCACCTCTTCCACGCCACGGGCGATCATTTGCGCCATGCTGGCCACGGCGCCGTAACGGCTGTAATAAAGGATCAGTATATCTGTCATGGCTGTTTAAGTTCCAGGCTGTTCGATAGGCGGATGGTTGGATCTTACGATAGCATTTTTAAGGGATTAGCGGATATCCGGGAATACCTGAAAACGCCCATTCTTGACACCCCGCAATCCCAATGATAGTTTGCGGTCAATAATACCGATTTGTAAGGCAATGAAAACATCCCACGACTATCCTCTGCGGTTTAACGTCGCTTCCTGGTTGGCAGCCAGCCTGTTGCTGGGAGGTTGCGCGACGTCTGGCCCGCCTACCCAGGAAATGAGCGATGCCCGCCAGGCGTTGGATGCGGCGCGGCAGGTCAATGCCGCCAGCCACGTGCCGGAGACTTTGCAAGATGCGCAAAGCCTGTTATCCCAGGCCGAAGAAAAATTAGGTGGGGGCGCATTCGCGCAAGCGCAGCACGACGCCTTGGCGGCTAAGGCGGGAGCCACTAAAGCGCGCACCATGGCCTCGGCCATCAGTGAGGCGAAAGCCGCGTTGCGGGAAGCGGAGGCCGTGGATGCATTGTCCGGCGGCGCGATGGGGCTATTGCAGCAGGCGGAGGCCGCAGCGTTGATGGATGATGACAAGGCGACGGTACGGTTAGCGCGTGAAACTACGCAACATGCCGCGTGTGATGTTAATAATGCCTTATTGGGGCGGACGCGGATTTTACTGGGCGAAGCCCATGCTTTGATGGATGAGGCGCGTGGCCTGCCGCCCTTCACCCGCGCGCAGCAAGCGGAAATGGACGCCATTGAAGCGATGTATCAGCGCGAAGAAGGGCGGGCCGCTTATGCGGCGGCACGGCACCTGGTAGAGGAGTTGCGTGAGGCGCAACGCGTGCGGCCAGCGGCAGTTGTGGCGCAGCCACCTGCCCAGGCAGCTGCCACGCCGCCCAAGCCCCTGCCTGAACCGGCCGCGGTTAATCCTATCGGTGCGGTCCACCGCTACACGGTGCGGCACGGCGACAGTTTATGGAAGATTGCCGCGCGCCCGGAAGTTTACGCGAATCCGTTGCGCTGGGTGGGCATTTATCAGGCGAATCGCCACCATGTCAAAAACGCCAATGCTATATATCCGGGCCAGGTGTTGTTAATACCCGATTGAAGGGGCGGGTGTTCGGGACAGGATGCTGCTGGCTCATTCCCTTCTACGTAAGCATGTCATTTCGACCAGAGGGAGAAATCTTAGGACTTGTTTCTGATTCATTCCGGATCGCCCTTAAGATTTCTCCCTCTGGTCGAAATGACATCAGCATCAACCCTCGCGCCCTTCTTTGGCGGCCTGCAACACCAGCGCATCAAACTCCGCTGCCGTCATCAGATTTTTTTCCGCAACAATATCACGTACTGGCCGACCGGATTTTTCGGAAGCTTTGGCGATTTCAGCGGCGGCGGCGTAGCCGATGCGGGTGTTGAGCAGGGTTGCCAGCGCCACACTGGTATGCAGAAATTCCTTGCAGCGCGCGCGGTCTACCTGCAAGCCTTTGAGATTGAATTCAGTGGTGGCGTTGAGGGCGTTGGTGAGCCAGTCCATGGCATCAAACAGCGCGGAACCAAGACCCGGCATCATCACGTTTAATTCCAGTTGTCCCGCTTGCGTCATGGCGGCAATCGCCGCGTCTTGTCCCAGCACTTGATAACACACTTGATTAAGCATTTCGAACATCACCGGATTAACCTTGCCGGGCATGATGCTGGAGCCGGGCTGCACGGCAGGCAATAAAATTTCACCCAGGCCAGTGCGCGGGCCGGAGGCCAGCAGGCGCATGTCGTTGGCGATGCGAATCACTTCAAGCGTCAGATCGCGGATGGCGGATGACAGCGCCTGAATGTCGTGCATGGATTGCATTTGCGCGGCAAGGTCGGCGGCGGGACGGATGGCTTCGCCGGTGAGCCGCGCCAGTTCGGCGGCGGCGTTTTGCGCATAATCAGGCGCGGTGTTGAGACCCGTGCCTGCGGCGCTGCCGCCCAGGCCGATCTCGCACAGTGCGTCGCGGCGGTTTTCCAGATGTGCGGCGCAACGGCGCAATGTCCACGCATAGGCGTTAAATTCGCGGCCCATCGTGGTGGGCACGGCGTCTTGCAGATGGGTGCGGCCGCTTTTCACGGTGTCGATTTCGGCGGCGCCGATGCGCGCGTATTCATCCGCCATGTTGCGTACGGCGGCGAGCAGGCGCGGCAGTTTGGCGAGTGCGGTGAGGCGTATTGCGGTGGGAATGGTGTCGTTGGTGCTCTGCCCCATGTTGACGTGGTCATTGGGGTTGATGGGGTTGTATACGCCACGCACGCCGCCCAACGCCACGTTGGCGAGGTTGGCGATAACTTCGTTGCTGTTCATGTTATGGCTGGTGCCTGCGCCCGCCTGAAAACGGTCCACTACGAATTGATCGAGATGGTGCCCCTGCAAAATCGTGTCGCAGGCGTTGATGATGGCGGTAGTCAGTGTGTCATCCAGCCAGCCGACTTTGTGGTTGGCAGTGGTGGCGGCGCGTTTGATGCGTACATGCGCCATGACAAAGTCACGGTCTGGGCCACGCCCGCTGATTGGAAAGTTAATCACGGCACGCGCGGTCTGAATGCCATACCAGGCATTGATGGGTACGTTGAGCGGGCCGAGACTGTCTTTTTCGCTACGATAGTCAGTGTTGGTTGTCATCTTTTAACCCATTTCATTAAATCATCAATAACGCAGCAGCCACATTTCGCCCTTCATACACCAAGATGTTATAGGTGCGGCAGGCGGCGGCGGTGTCCATGACTTCAAAGCCAATGCGTTGCCGGGCGAATACCGAGAGTATGGCCGATGATGGCCACCACAGGCGTGGGCCCGTGCCGAACAGCACCACTTCGGGTTGCATGGCGATAACGGTGTCAAAATATTCGGTGGTAAGGTCATCACGCGTTTGCGGCGGCCAGTCTTTCACTATTTGCCCAGGCATAATAATGACGCTGCGGGTAAGTGTTTCATGGCGGATGCGGCCCCGTAATTCGCCGTCGTTATCCAACAACAGTGGGGTGTCGTCCTCTGCCGCGCAGGGATGCGCAAATGCCGTGGGCGCAGGATGCGCAGGAGCGGCGGCGGCCCAGGGAATAGTCACGACCACTTGCCCCGGCGCATAGGAAATAATGGTGTGGGTGCGCGGGTCGCGTTCCAGATTGAATTGCATGATCAGATGTCCGGCGGAAGCTTGCACTTATTATGCCGTCAGTGGCTTCTGGATTTCCAGTATTTCCTGTTGGATATCACTGAGCGCGGCCAGATATTGCTCGGGGGTAAGGTTGAGCTTGGCGTAGGCGGGGATGGTGAACCACTCCGCAAAGCTGGCATGCCCCGCTTCGCCAAGATGGCTTTGCAGGTTGGCGATCATTACGATGTCGGTGTAATCTACCTCGGCGCCGGAGTTGCGTTGCAGATTTTCGTGTTCTGCGGCCACCGTTACCATTTCAGGAGAAAATTGCCAGGCTTCAAGAATCATCTTGCCAATCTGGGAATGGAGCAGTTTTAGCAGCCGGTCTACAATTTCCGGATTTTCCAGTAA
Source organism: Gammaproteobacteria bacterium (assembly GCA_020053945.1). Lineage (GTDB taxonomy): Bacteria > Pseudomonadota > Gammaproteobacteria > Ga007554. The sequence goes on along the minus strand of JAGVME010000086.1, from coordinate 5,908 downwards.
TGCCGGAAATTGCTCCAGTTGCTTGAGGATGAGCAACTTGCCAATGTCGTGCGTCAGCCCCGCCAGCAGCGCCTGCTCAGGCGCCAGGCGAGTGAATTTTCGCGCCAGTACCTGGCTGATGGCGGCGGTCTTAATGGTATGTTCCCAGATTAATTTGAAATGGTTTTTAACCGGGGAGGGTACACGGGCCTGGAAGAGTTGGCTCACCACCACACTCGAAATGATAGTGCGCACCAACGTATGGCCAAGCCGCGCAACTGCGTTCTGGATATTGGAAATGGTGCCATTCCCACGGTACAGGGGGCTGTTGGCAGCTTGCAACAGGCGAGCCGACAGCGCGGGATCAAGCGCCACAAGCTTGGCAAGCTGCGCTGCTGTGGTGGAGGGTGATGCAGCGGCGTTGCGTACTTTAATGGCGATTTCAGGCAGCGTAGGCAAAGTGATGCGCTTGTTGCGGATGCCATCTAGCAGCATGGCAATGAACTTGCCTTCAGGATCCTGGTTTTTTGTGCTGCTGATTACCATGTGCGGCTCTTGGTGGTGATAATGTCCGTGTGTGGTTTTCGGCAGGCATCAGGAATACTTGAGCAGGCGCCGCGCGTATTTTGGCGGCTATTCGGGGATGTAAGGCAGGGGAATAAACGTGAGCGCCGCTCCTGCCACGTCATGCAGGTGAACCTGCCCTGTGGCGACGCTTTTGGTGTCCACCACCGCTAATGCTTCATAGCTTCCGCGTGACCCGCACTGCGCGGCGACGATGGTGCCGATGCTTTGCGTGTTGATCGCTCCCGAGGTATACAGCGCATCACCCGGCTGTGGCGCGGCCTCCGTAATGATTTTCGCCAGGAACATACGGCGCTTCAGTGTGCCAAGGTAATGCATGCGCGCCACAATTTCCTGGCCGGTGTGACAGCCTTTTTTGAAACTGATGCCACCAATTGAATCGAGGTTCGCCATTTGTGGCACAAACGCCTCACGGGTGGCGGTATAGACAGTGGGGATGCCAGCGCGAATGTCGAGCAGATCCCATACATTGGCGCCCACCGGCCGGGCAGAGTTGCACAAGGTGCTCCACAGGGGTTGTACGGTGGCAATTTCGCCGATGATGCCAAAGCGCGGCGACTGGCCAGGCAGGCGTAGCAGCGTCAATCCGTTAATGGAGATGGCTTCATTGGGGTGGGCGGGGGGCGCACCCAGAGCAGCATTCAAAGTCTCAGCCGCGTGTTCACCCGCATAGCCGATATACACCAGGGTGTCGTTAGCATCGCTGAGCGTGACTTTGGCGCGCAGTACAAACATGCGTAATCGCTGCAATGTAGCGTCAAGGATGTCGCGTGGCAGGCTCAGATAATACGTGTCATCACGCATAAAAATGCGCATACAGGCCAGCATGCGCCCCTTGGGGCTGCAATAGGCGCTGACCTGGCTTTGCGTTGCGGAGACCGTGCGGATGTCATTGGTAAGTTGGCCTTGCAGAAAGGTGGCGGCATCCGCGCCTTGCACCGCAATCAAACCCAGGTGCGATACGTCTGCGAGAATATTGCCGTTATCGAGCGCCTGTAGTTCGGCGACGGGTTGACCAAAGCTACACACACGCTCGGCTACGCCCCCCTCTACAATGGCGGCGCCCGTTTGCCGCAAAAAAGTATTCCAGTCAGTATTCATGGCCGTGGTATAACCTGCGATGTTGGCACGAAAATTCCATTATAACATCAGCAGGATTTCAGCGGATCCTAAAAGGCAGGTACCGCCTCACACTAAAGTCAGATAAACTAAGCGTCGATGAATAGCCCAATGAATAAAAAAAATCGTCCTATCTTTATGAACCTGCTGCAAATCCGCATGCCAGTGGTGGCGGTGTTATCGTTTGCGCACCGTGTCAGTGGCGTGATGATGTGCATGTTAATCCCGTTTTTAATTTACCTGCTTGATTTATCTTTGCGCAATGAGCAAGGTTATGCGCAGGCGCTGGATATTTTGCGGCATCCTTTTGTCAAGTTTATGGCGGTATTGATAGCGTGGGGATTGGCGCATCACATGTTGGCGGGCATCCGTTTCCTGCTGATTGATGCCGACATCGGGGTTGAGCGCGGCAGCGCGCGGCGCAGTGCGTGGGTGATTAACGTGGGCGGATTGGCCGTGCCCATCATCGCTTTGCTGGTGCTGCTATGAGCTGGCGCGCCCACGGTTCGCGTGCCTGGTTGATGCAACGTGTCAGCGCGGTATATTTGGCCGTTTATATCGTTATGTTCGGCCTGTATCTGTTGCTGGATGCGCCGACGTCGTACTCGGCATGGCGTACCTGGATGGGGTTGCCATTTATTGCCGTCGCCACCAGTATATTTTTTGCCGCGCTGTTGATGCACGCCTGGGTGGGGCTGCGGGATGTGATTATGGATTACGCGCGCCCACCCGTGATCCGTTTCATATTGCTGGCATCGGTTGCGCTGGGGTTGTTTGCCATGGGGTTGTGGGTATTGCGTGTGCTCATGCTGATACCAAGCTCGTTATCTATCGTAACGGTCGCTTCCGGCATCCTGCCTCTCGCAACACTTGTGCATCCATGCACGGCGTAAACCACATGACAATCCCAATCCGTAAATTTGATACCCTGGTGATCGGCGCAGGCGGCGGCGGTTTGCGCGCCGCGTTGCAATTGGCGCAAGCTGATGCCAATGTCGCCGTGGTATCAAAAGTATTTCCCACCCGCTCGCACACCGTGGCGGCGCAAGGCGGCATGAACGCCGCACTCGCCAACGTATTGCCTGACAATTGGCATTGGCACATGTATGACACTGTGAAGGGCGGGGATTTTTTGGGGGATCAAGACGCCATTGAATACATGTGCCATGCCGCGCCGCGCCTGGTGGTGGAGCTGGAACATATCGGCGTGCCGTTTTCGCGCCTGGATAACGGCAAAATTTATCAGCGCCCATTTGGCGGGCAAAGCCAGAATTTTGGTGGCGCGCAAGCGGCACGCACCTGCGCGGCGGCCGACCGTACCGGCCACGCCATTCTCCATGCGCTGTATCAACAAAATATCCGCGCCAAAACCCATTTTTTTGATGAATACTTTGCCATAGACCTGATCAAGGATGACGAAGGTTACATTCTCGGCGCGCTGGTTTTGGAAATTGAAACCGGCGAGCCACTGATAATTCAGGCCAAGACCACCCTCATCGCCACCGGCGGCGCCGGGCAGTTATTCCGCACCAATACCAATGCGCGCATTAATACCGGTGATGGTATGGCAATGGCGCTACGGGCTGGCATTCCCGTGCAGGATATGGAATTTTTCCAGTTCCACCCAACGGGTATCGCAGGCAAAGGCATGTTGATTTCCGAAGCGGTGCGCGGCGAAGGCGGCTATCTTGTCAATGGTAATGGCGAACGCTTCATGGAACGCTACGCGCCCAATGCCAAAGACTTAGCCAGCCGTGACGTGGTGAGCCGCGCGGTCGCCACTGAAATTCACGAAGGGCGCGGTTGTGGTGTTAACAAAGATCACATCCTGCTCAAGGTTGATCACCTGGGTTCGGAGGTAATACGCAAACGCCTGCCGGGGATACGCGATATGGTGATGACGTTCCTGAACATCGACCCCATTGACGCGCCAATCCCGATCTTTCCCACCGCGCATTACACCATGGGCGGCATACCCACCAATCGTTTTGGGCAAGTGGTGGTGCCGCAGCAGCAAGGGGCGGAAGAGCCGGTGCCGGGCTTGTATGCCGTGGGTGAATGCGCGTGCGTGTCGGTGCATGGCGCCAATCGGCTGGGCGGTAATTCATTGCTCGATATTGTGGTGTTTGGCCGTGCGGCGGGAAATCATATCATCGAATACCTCAAGGAAAACCGTTATAGCCGTGTGGCTTCACAATGCAGCATCGACGCTGCGGTGGCGCATCTGGCGCGCTGGGATCAGCGCGGTTCCCCAATGGGATCGGGCGCATCAAGTGAAACGGTGGATGGCCTGCGCAATGAATTAAAAGCCATCATGGACCACTATTGCGGCGTATTCCGCACCGAAGATGTACTGCGTGCAGGTTTGGACAAAATGCTGAAAATCGAACAGCGTTTGCAGAATGTGTACCTTAGGGATCACAGTAAAGTATTCAACACCGCGCGCATTGAAGCGTTTGAGCTGGAAAACCTGGTGGAGCTTGCGCTGGCCACCGTGGCTTCCGCGTTGGCACGCAGAGAGAGCCGTGGCGCGCACATGCGCATGGATCATCCGCAGCGTGACGATGTGAAATGGTTGAAACACAGCTTGTTTTTCAAAGGCGGTATGCTGGACTACAAACCCGTGCGCATGAAGCCGTTAACTGTAGAGGGATTCTCTCCCAAGCCCCGAGTGTATTGATATGCGTTTTTCTATTTACCGCTATAACCCGGAAACGGACACTGCGCCCACCATGCAAACCATGGAGTTGGCCGACGCTGATGTGACGCCCGACATGATGTTGCTGGAAGCGTTGCGCTTGCTCAAGGCGCACGACGAAAGCCTCACGTTCCGGCATTCCTGCGGCGAGGGCGTATGCGGTTCCGACGCCATGAATATTAATGGCCGTAACGGGCTGGCGTGCATCACGCCGCTGGTCGGTCTCACACAACCGATTACGCTCCGCCCGCTGCCCGGCATGCCGGTGATCCGTGATCTGGTAGTGGATCTCAGCCAGTTTTATCATCAATACCGTTCCATCAAGCCCTACTTGGTGGTGCATGACCCCGAGCCGGAAACGGAGTACCTGCAAAGCCCGCAGGAGCGCGACAAGCTGGACGGCCTGTACGAATGCATCCTGTGTGGCTGCTGCTCCACCGCCTGCCCCTCATTTTGGTGGAACCCCGATAAATTTCGCGGCCCGGCCGCGTTGCTGCAAGCCTACCGTTTCATCGCCGACAGCCGCGACCAGGCCACTGCCGAACGCCTCGACGCCCTGGAGGGCCCGTACCGCCTGTTCCGTTGCCACACCGTCATGAACTGCGTCGATGTCTGCCCCAAAGGACTCAACCCCACCAAAGCCATCGGGCAGATCAAGAAAATCATGCTCAAGCATCTGATTTAAGGTAGTGGTGATGCTAGACCGTCCCCGCTTATACTGGCAATGCCGACGCGGCATGCTGGAGCTGGACATCCTGCTCCAGGGCTTTCTTGATACTAAATTTGATGCGCTTGCCGTCGCAGAGCAACACGCCTTCGTCGAGTTATTGGATTACCCTGATGCAATTTTGCTAGAATACATGTTGGGACGCATGATTCCCACAGACCCGAGAATTGCCAATGTCGTCACCCAAATCCGCACCCCCGTTGAAAGTTGAGTTGCGCCCGTCGCGGTGGCTGGCCAATTTAATCCTGTTCGCCCACGGCGGCGCGCTCGTGGTATTAGTGCCGCTCGCCCTGCCGATATGGGCGCTCGCGCCCCTGGTGGGATTAATTACCGGCAGCTTGGTCTACACCCTCAAGACCTATGCCCTGTTGCGGGGGCCGCTCACCATCCGCCGCGTGATATGGGATAGCGATAATGACTGGTCGCTGCATGCCGCCAGTGGCGAACAACTGACCGGACGCCTATTGCCCGGCAGCTACGTGCATCCCCTGCTGGTCATTCTCAACTTCGAGCTTGAAGCCCCTCCGTCAGGCACCTTGGGCGGCCGCCAGTTTAATGCTAAGCGCCGATCCATCATCCTCGCCAAAGACAGCGCCGACGCCACCACGCTCCGCCAGTTGCGCGCGCGCCTGAATTTTTTCAAGCCACAGAAGTGACAGCGCATCAGTGTTCGATCGCCTGTACCGCCTGAAATAATCCCACATATTAACTGATGTTACGCAGCCGCCCGCATACTCAGCAGCTCATCATAGGCCAGCTTGATGGCTTTGATGTAGAGCTTGGAGCGCAAGGCGAAGTGG
>JAGVME010000005.1 GCA_020053945.1 Gammaproteobacteria bacterium | reverse complement strand
TTTGATTGTCACACATAACATGCAGCAAGCAGCGCGTGTTTCGGACTACACGGCTTTTATGCACATGGGCGAAGTGGTGGAGTTTGCGGATACCAACACCATTTTCACTAACCCCGCGCAGAAACGCACGGAAGATTATATTACTGGACGTTACGGTTAACCCCCTCTTCTTGGCAGGGTAAGGAGAACATTGATGGAACCCTTAGATACACATATTTCCCGCCAGTATAATGTTGACCTTGAAAACATCCGCACCCTGGTGTTGCAAATGGGCGGGTTGGTGGAGCAGCAGATTGAGCATGCCATTACCGCCTTGGTGCAAGGGAATACCACGTTGGCTGAAGCGGTGATCGTGACCGACTACAAGGTCAATAGCCTTGAAGTCACCATAGATGAGGATTGTAACCAGATTATCGCGCGCCGCCAGCCGGCGGCCGGTGATTTGCGCCTGGTGCTGATGGTGATCAAGACTATTACTGATCTTGAGCGGATTGGCGATGAGGCGGAGAAAATTGCGCGCATGGCCGTGCAGCTCGCTAATGAAGAGCGCCCTAAAAATAACTATATGGAAATACAGACCTTGGGTACGCATGTCCGGCACATGGTACATAACGCGCTGGACGCTTATGCGCGCATGGATACTGCCGCGGCGGTGCGTGTCGCCGGTGATGACCGGCAGATTGACAAGGAATATGAAGGGATCATGCGCCAAATGATCACTTTCATGATGGAAGACCCGCGCACCATTACCCGTGCGTTACATGTGATGTGGGCGGCACGCGCCTTGGAGCGGATCGGGGACCACGCCCGTAATATTTGTGAATACGTGATTTATCAGGTGAAAGGCAAAGACGTACGCCATATCAGCCTGGAACAGATGGAGAAAGAGGTAGGCGAGGGAGGGTGACTATGGCGTGTGTGGTGACCCCACATCCCCGCGTGTTCTTGACGGTGTTTATTTAACAGTATTGGGGGTAGAGTGTCCCCCCTTTGGAAAGGGGGGGCACGGCCGATTTAAAGTTCTTTTTCCCGCATGATCACCAACCCCTTCAGCAGATTTAATGCTTCATATAATTGGTAATCGGTATTCGCCAGTTTTTCGGGTTCTTTTTTCGCGTCTTTGTCTTTAGTGGTAGCCGACTTCGCATCAGCGGGTTTTTTCGCGGCACCTTCGGCGGGTTTAGTGCCGTTTTGCAGGTGGCCACTTAAGTCGGCTTCTTTTAACGCGTCCATCACCGGCTTGTCTACAGGTGATACTTTGACGTTTTCCAGCAGTATATCCGGGGTAATGCCTTCAGCCTGGATCGAACGGCCAGACGGGGTGTAATAACGCGCGGTGGTAATCTTGAGCGCCGCACCATCGTCCATGGGCACTACGGTTTGCACGGAGCCTTTGCCGAAGCTTTTGCTGCCCATGAGGATCGCACGTTTATGGTCTTGCAATGCGCCCGCCACGATTTCTGAAGCGGAAGCGGAGCCGCCATTGATAAGCACTATCAAGGGCGCGCCTTTAAGGACATCCACAGGCTTGGCGTTGAACTTTTGGTGTGAATCGCGCAGCCGGCCATCGGTATAAACCACCAAACCTTTTTCCAGGAAGGCATCTGCCACATCCACGGAGGCATTCAGTACGCCACCGGGGTTGTTACGCAGGTCCAGCACCAGGCCTTTCAGCTTGTCGCCGTTTTCCTGCTTGAGTTTGGTGATGAAATTTGTCAGGTTCTCGCCCGTGTTAGATTGGAACTGTGAAATGCGCACGTAACCCAAGCCAGGCTCCAGGGTGCGGCCTTTGACGCTGTTCACCTTGATGACGGCGCGTTTCAGGGTAAATTTAAGGGGCTTTTCTTCCCCTTCACGCACCACAGTGAGAATGATTTCGCTGCCCGGTTTGCCACGCATGCGGTTGACGGCTTCGCCCAAAGCCAGTCCTTTCACGGGGGTGTCGTCGAGGCGGATAATCAGGTCTCCCGCGTGGATGCCCGCTTGCTGTGCGGGGGTATCGTCGATGGGGGAGATAACTTTTACAAAGCCATCTTCCATGCCCACTTCAATGCCCAACCCGCCAAATTCACCGGTGGTGCTGACTTGCAGGTCTTTAAAGGATTCGGCGTCAAGGTAGGCCGAGTGTGGATCAAGACCGGACAGCATGCCGCGGATGGCGTTTTGCAGCAAGACTTTGTCTTCGACAGGTTCGACATAATCCGATTTGATTTTATTCATCACTTCGGCAAAAGCGCGCAGTTCATCCAGGGGCAGGGAGCTATTGGCGGTGGTGGTAGGTTTGTCCCGTTCGGCAAGCACGCTGTGTCCGACGCTGATGGAAATGCCCATCACCAAGCCCAGCGTTAAAATTAGAAAATTGCGATTATTGAACTTCATAGCAGCTCCAGAATGACCGACCATCCTACCAGTTTCACCTATATTAGAATAACATGCAATGGGTGATTTAAATATTGAAAATAAAGCGACGACAGTCCTGTAACGGCCATGTCTACCGTGGGCATAAGGTACGCGTTGCGGGGTTAGCCGCACCTGTTAAGTACGACGCCTATCGGCACCATGCCGCCGGATTGAGCGGTACCCCATCGCGGCGGATTTCAAAGTAGAGTCCGGGGCTCATCTGGCCGCCGCTGTCACCCACGGTGGCGATGACGTCACCGGCGTCCACCTGGTTTCCCACGTCCTTGTTTACGGCTTGATTTTGGCCATACAGCGTCATATAACCATCGCCATGATCGAGAATCATTAATAATCCAAAGCCACGCATCCAATCGGCAAACACGACTTTGCCCCCCGCTATGGCGCGTACCTCGGCGCCTTTCGCCGCAGCGATCAATACACCTTGCCACTTGGATGTGCCCAGTTTACGGGAAGTTCCGTAATGTGCCGCAAGCGCGCCCTGCGCTGGCCAGTTAAGTTGACCCTGAAGGCGGCCGAAGGCCGATTGCCGGTCGAGTTTTTTTGGTTGCCCGGGCGGGCTGGGTTTGCCTGGTTTGGCAGGGGGGGTGGGTTTGGCGCGCTTTTGCGCATCCCGTAGGCGCTTTAATAGACGCGCCAGATCCCGCTCATCTTCAAGCAGTTGTTCCAAGCGTTGTTCCTTGCTTTGGATTTCATTGCTGAGCGCCGCCAGGATAGACTGGCGTTTTTTACGGCTGGCCTCGAGTTGCTGCTGGGTGCGCTCGGTTTCACTTTGTGTGTGAGTGATCTGCTGGGCTTGCGCTTGGGTGGCTTGCTCCAGCGTTTCAAGTTCGCTAAGGTTCGTGGCGATCTGGCTGATATGCGCCAGATGGGCGCGATTGAAGTATTCGTAGTAGCTCAGGTTGCGCCCAAACCGGGTAGGGTCTTGTTGGTTAAATACAATTTTCAGGAAGTCTTGCTGGCGCTGGCGTCCCATCGCGTAACTGGCGCGCAGGTGTTGCGCCAAGGCATCGCGATGGGTGGAGAGCTGGGCCTGTTGCCGCTGCTGGCGCTGGCGGAGTTGCTGTAATAATTGGCTCTGATCCTGTAATTGTTGTTGGAGCTGCTTCAGCGAACGGCTGGTTTTACCCATATCTTTTTCAGTGGCGCTAAGCTTGGTCCGCAGGGTTTTCTGGCGATCGCGGGCAGAATCAAGCGTGGAACGCAACTGGTGGATCTCGCCGCGAATTTTTTTGAGGTCGGTGGCGGAAGCCGCGGCTTTCGTATTTTTCTGCTTGGGGGCGGTGGCATCACTTGGCGCGGCTATGCCCCCTGTCGGGTAGCTGCCCATTATCGCAATGAGCAGCCATGCTATGCACCATTTCTGGATGGCGGTTCTTGCGGAACCCTTCGCTTGCGCTCTTCCCTGCGCCCACCGCACTGGGGCATCCTGCCCGGCGGCGGTTCTTGAGGAACCCTTCGCGCGCGTTCTTCCCTGCGCCCCTCGCACTGGTGCATCCACCGTGCATGGATGCACCAGTGCCGCCAGAGGCAGGATGCCGAAAGCGGCCTGCCCGGCGGGGGTTCTTGCGCATCTTTGCACAGAAGCAGCCAGGAACAACTCAGTTTTCAAGTTTCCGCAAGCAATTTCATAAGTGGCTTACCGTTCATTTCAGCAGGCTGAGGTACGCCCATCAAATACAGTAGGGTGGGGGCTACATCCGCCAAGCTGCCGCGGGCCATGGGAGTGGCTTTGCGGCCCACGTAAATGAACGGTACCGGATTATTGGTATGGGCAGTATGCGCCTGACCAGTTTCTTCGCTGCGCATCTGTTCGGCGTTGCCGTGGTCTGCGGTAATCAGCATCTCTCCCCCCGCTTTTTTTAGCGCGTGATGCAGGCGACCCAGGCAGGCATCTATAGCCTCAATCGCTTTAATGGTAGGCTCCATCTTGCCACTGTGGCCGACCATGTCGGGATTGGCGTAATTGCAGATGATCACATCATACTTGCGGCTTTCAATCGATTCGATGAGGCGGTCCGTCAGCTCCGGCGCATTCATCTCCGGTTGCAAGTCATAAGTGGCCACATTGGGTGAAGGCACCAGGATGCGGTCTTCGCCGATGAACGGGGTTTCTTCGCCGCCGTTGAAGAAAAAGGTGACGTGCGCGTATTTTTCGGTTTCGGCAATGCGTAGCTGGCGCATGCCCAGTTTGGCGATATAGCCACCCAGTACATTATTAAGGTTTTCGGTAGGGAACGCCACGGGAATGCCGTAGTCTTTTTTGTATTCCGTGAGGCTCACAAAGCTGCCCAGGCGGGGCATGGCATCACGTTTAAAGCCATCAAAATTGGGTTGGATAAAGGCTTGGGTGAGTTCGCGGGCGCGGTCGGAGCGGTAATTCATGAAAATCACCACATCACCGTCAACGACACTTGTCGGCGTTTCGCCAGGCGCGACCAGCGCGGTGGCTTGCACGAACTCATCGTTTTCGCCGCGTGCATAGGCCATAGCCAGGGCGCTGGCGGCATCGGGTGCGTGGTGCAGCGCCTTGCCTTGTGTGATCAGGTCATAGGCGGCTTGCACGCGCGGCCAGCGTTTGTCGCGGTCCATCGCAAAATAGCGGCCGACCACTGAGGCGAAGCGGCTTTGCGGGTATTTTTTCAATACCATCTCAGTGGCGGAAATCGACGCTGCGGCGCTGCGGGGCGGGGTGTCACGGCCATCCAAAAAAGCATGCAAATAAATGCGCGGCGCCCCCCGTTCGGCCGCCAACTGGATCATGGCCTGAAGATGTTCTTCATGGCTGTGAACCCCGCCTGGCGAGAGCAGGCCAAGGATATGCACGGCTTTACCGCTAGCGATGGCCTTATCCACGGCATCGGTCAGGGTTTTATTGGTGAAAAACATACCGCTTTTAATGGCGCGCTCGATACGGGTAAGTTCCTGGTAAACCACGCGTCCCGCACCAAGATTAAGATGCCCCACCTCCGAATTGCCCATTTGGCCCGCGGGCAGGCCCACATCGGTGCCTGAGCCCTGGATTAAGGTATGGGGGTAGTTTGCCCACAGTTTATTCCAATGAGGCTTGCGGGCGCTAAAAATCGCATTAAAAGCAGGATCTTCGCTGTATCCCCATCCGTCCAGGATAACCAGCACCATAGGTCTGTTCTTTGCCGATGCCATGATGAAATATTTTACTCTATAAGGAAGCTGAGGTATTTTATGCTGTCTTTGAAGTAGCGGTATTTTACCCTGTAAAAGAAGAAGCGAAAGGGTTTTATGATTATTTGTTTCTAAAATAGCGTAACATTGTATAATGTTTTGCTGGCAAACGCAGCAGTTGAAAGGTAAGGATTTCCGCAAAAATTATTTATTACAAAGCATCCGGGCGGCGCGTTTCGGTTTTAAGGGGTTGCCACACAAGCTATGGATAAGGTTATTAACGAAAGCTACGTTGTGTTGCACGATGAAGATGTCGATCAGGCATCACGTTCACTTAAGGCCATCTCGCATCCGCTCCGGCTGAAGATCCTGTGTACACTGGGCGATAGGGAAGTGAGCGTGCAAGATCTGGTGAATGCGGTGGGTACTTCCCAAAGCAATATTTCACAACATTTGGCCATCATGCGAGACAAAGGCATATTGATGACACGCAAAGAGGCGAACCGGGTGTTTTACCGTGTGGGTGATATGCGTATCCTGCGTTTGATCAGCATGATGCGTGAAGTTTTTTGCGGGCAATCCAACGCCCCGGCTACCCTGAAAAAAGCAATCCGTCCCTGAGCCTGGGGTTGGAAAAACAGTGTAATCTTATCGCCATTTTATAGATTGTAGGACGCATGGAAAATTTTTTTACGTTTATTCTGGACCACTGGATATTATCTTTTGCGTTTGTGTTTCTTACAGTCTTGCTGCTGATGGATACATTCAAGCGGCGCTTGCTGGGTTTTAAGGAAGTCGAGCCGCCCGAAATGGTGCGGCGTATGAACCATGAAGACACCATCGTGCTGGATGTGCGCGAAGACCAGGAATATGCGGAAGGGCATATAGTGAATGCATTGCATATCCCGCTGGGCGTGTTGGAAAAACGCCTGGATGAACTGCAGCCACATAAAGACAAAGGTATTATCGTCTATTGCCGCAGTGGTGACCGCGCCGCCCGCGCCAGCGCCACGTTGCGCAAGCAGGGTTTTAATAATGTATTCAAGCTTAACGGGGGGATTTTAGCGTGGAAAGCCGCTAATCTTCCTGTGCAAAAATAACCCGCGCCGGATCCCTCATCCGCCTGGTGGATGTGTCCGGGGTATTGGATTACGATCCCGATTTTTTAATTTGCTAAGGAATTTTTATCATGTCTGACACTGCTGGCAACCTGCAAACCGCTCCTGGCGGCCGTTTTGTGATCCAAAAGATTTATGTAAAGGACGTCTCTTTTGAAACGCCGAATTCTCCGCAGGTTTTCATGGAAAAATGGGAGCCGGAGGTGAGCCTGCAAATCAACAACAGCGCTGCTGTATTGAGCGAGGGCGTGCATGAAGTTACGTTGGCTGTCACTGTTACCGCCAAGTTGACGGGCAAAGTGGCCTATTTAATTGAAGTGCAACAAGCCGGTATTTTTAATGCCACTGGTTTTAGCGCCAGCGATATGGGTGCCATTCTGGGCAGTTATTGCCCGAATATTTTGTTTCCCTTCGTCCGCGAAGTCATTTCTGATGTCGTGACCAAAGGTGGGTTCCCCCAGTTATTGCTGGCGCCGGTTAATTTTGATGCGCTGTATGCCCAACATGTGCAACAGTCATCATCGCAACAGGTCGCTCACTAAGTCGCCAAGTAAGAATAACTTGAACATTGTCCATCTTGCATACGAGCCCCATGCGGCGCATTTGACGCCTGGCCTGGCATCTCGCCTGCAAAGCGGCCAATGGTTCAAGTTATCCTTACTTGGCTCCTAAGCTGATTTGATGGCGCAGCCTATACTAGTGATGGGCGCGGGCGCATGGGGCACGGCCCTGGCGATTTTGCTGGCGCGCAATGGCCGCCCCGTCTG
>JAGVME010000002.1 GCA_020053945.1 Gammaproteobacteria bacterium | reverse complement strand
CCTGGCCAATAATCAGCGGATCCAACTGACGGCTGGTGGAATCGAGCGGATCCACGGCGGGGTAAATACCCAGCTCGGCGATCTGACGCGACAACACCACGGTGGCATCCAAGTGAGCAAAGGTGGTGGCAGGCGACGGATCCGTCAAGTCATCGGCGGGCACGTATACCGCCTGGATCGAGGTGATGGAACCGGTCTTGGTCGAGGTAATACGCTCTTGCAAAACACCCATTTCCAGCGCCAGCGTCGGCTGATAACCTACAGCGGAAGGCATACGACCCAGCAGTGCGGATACTTCCGTTCCGGCCAAGGTATAACGGTAAATGTTATCGATGAACAACAGCACGTCCCGGCCTTCTTCACGGAAGAACTCGGCCATGGTTAAGCCAGTGAGCGCTACACGCAAACGGTTACCTGGCGGCTCGTTCATCTGGCCGTACACCAGCGCCACTTTATCCAGCACGTTGGATTCTTTCATTTCATGATAGAAGTCGTTACCTTCACGGGTACGCTCACCCACACCGGCAAACACCGAATAACCGCTGTGTTCGATAGCGATGTTACGGATCAGCTCCATCATGTTCACGGTTTTTCCTACGCCCGCGCCCCCGAACAAGCCGACCTTACCGCCCTTGGCGAACGGACATACCAAGTCAATAACCTTGATTCCGGTTTCCAGCAATTCCGTAGATGCCGCCAGATCTTCAAAAGCGGGCGCTTTGCGGTGAATGCCCCAACGTTGCTCTTCGCCAATGGGCCCGGCATCATCAATGGGGCGCCCCAGCACGTCCATGATGCGACCCAAAGTCTTGATGCCTACCGGCACCGAGATTGCCGCACCCGAGTTGGTCACCGACAAATCACGGCGCAAGCCATCCGTGGTACCCATGGCGATGGTGCGCACGACGCCATTACCCAGTTGTTGTTGCACCTCAAGGGTCAGACCAACTTCGGTCACCATGAGCGCGTCATAAATCCGGGGCATCGCATCATGTGGAAATTCCACGTCGACCACTGCACCAATAATCTGAACTATTTTTCCAGAACTCATTGCTTTAATTCCTCACACACAAAGATAAAAATCTGGGTGCAGAGAGGGCGCACATATAACGCCCCCCTGCAAATATCTCTAAACAGCCGCCGCGCCTGCCACGATCTCTGACAGCTCTTGCGTAATCGCCGCTTGGCGCGCTTTGTTGTAAGCCAACTGCAAATCACTAATCAGATCACCGGCGTTATCCGAAGCGCTCTTCATCGCCACCATGCGTGCCGCCTGCTCCGAGGAGAGGTTTTCGACCACGCCCTGATACACCAGCGATTCGATATAACGCATCAGCAAACCATCGAGCACGTCTTTGGCGTCCGGCTCATAGAGGTAATCCCAATGATGCCTGAGCTGCGGATCGTCGACACCATGTATCGGCAACAACTGCTCCACATTGGGGCGCTGCGTCATGGTGTTTACAAACTCGTTGTACACTACAAACAGGCGATCAATACGTCCCTGGTCATAAGCGTCCAGCATCACCTTGACCACCCCAATCAGGTCGGACACTTGTGGAGAATCGCCCAGATGCGAGGTCTGGGCAAGCACATTGCCACCCAGACGCTTGAAAAATGCATTGGCTTTGGCACCGATGGTGCACAGTTCGATCTTTACACCCTTATCATTCCATTCGCGCATGGCACGCACGGTGGCTTTGAACATATTGGAGTTCAAACCACCACACAGGCCACGGTCGGAAGAAATGACGATGAAGCCCACACCCTTTTTGACTTCACGGTCTTGCAGGTAAGGATGCTTGTATTCCGGGTGAGCGTGCGCGAGATGGCCGATCACATTACGAATCTTCTGTGCATAAGGGCGCGCAGCAGCCATGCGCTCCTGCGCCTTGCGCATTTTGCTGGCGGCGACCATTTCCATCGCGCGCGTGATCTTCTGCGTGCTTTTAACGCTCTTGATCTTGGTGCGGATTTCTTTGCCTACGGCCATTGATGTTGCTCCCGATTTACCAGACGCTGCTGGCTTTAAACGCCTTGATCGCGTTACGCATGCCGCTGGCGATTTCGTCGTTGTAATCACCTTTTTTGTTGATAAGTTCCAGCAACTCAGCATTGTTTGCGCGCACATAGGTATGCAAGGCCTGCTCGAAATCCACAACTTTCTTGCGGTCCACATCATCGAGAAAACCTTCATTGGCGGCAAACAGCGAAATCGCCTGTTCGGCCACGCTCAAGGGCGAGTATTGTTTCTGCTTCATCAGCTCGGTAACGCGCTGACCACGCTCAATCTGCTTACGGGTCGTTTCGTCCAGGTCGGAAGCGAACTGGGCAAAGGCTGCCAACTCACGGTATTGCGCCAAGTCCAGGCGCACACCACCACCGAGCTTCTTGATGATTTTGGTTTGCGCTGCACCACCGACGCGGGACACCGACAAACCGGCGTTGATTGCGGGACGGATACCGGAATTGAACAAGTCAGTTTCCAGGAAGATCTGGCCGTCAGTAATGGAAATGACGTTGGTAGGCACGAAGGCCGATACGTCACCGGCTTGGGTTTCAATGATCGGCAACGCGGTCAGTGAACCGGTTTTGCCTTTCACGGCGCCGTTGGTAATCTTTTCCACATGCTCGGCATTGATGCGCGCGGCGCGCTCCAGCAAACGTGAGTGCAGATAGAACACATCACCCGGATACGCTTCACGGCCCGGCGGACGGCGCAGCAGCAATGACACCTGGCGGTAAGCCCAGGCTTGCTTGGTCAAGTCATCATAGACAATCAAGGCGTCTTCGCCACGGTCACGGAAAAACTCACCCATCGCGCAACCGGCATAAGGCGCAATAAACTGCATGGCAGCGGAATCAGACGCGGCAGCGGCAACAACGATGGTGTGTGCAAGCGCGCCGTGTTCCTCGAGCTTGCGAACCACCGCGGCAATGGATGAGGCTTTTTGACCAATGGCGACGTAGATACATTTTACGCCGGTGGTTTTCTGGCTGATGATGGCGTCAATCGCCACGGCGGTTTTGCCGGTCTGGCGATCACCGATGATCAACTCGCGCTGACCACGACCGATCGGCACCATGGCATCAATTGCTTTCAAACCGGTTTGCATGGGCTGGCTGACTGACTGACGGCTAATTACACCGGGCGCTACTTTTTCAATAGGGGACATACCGCTGGCCTTGATCGGACCTTTGCCGTCAATAGGGTTCCCCAACGAATCAACGACGCGACCGAGCAGGCCTTCGCCGACCGGCACTTCGAGAATCTTGCCCGTACACTTGACACTATTACCTTCACTGATGTGCTCGTAGTCACCCAGGATCACTGCGCCCACGGAGTCACGCTCCAAGTTCAGCGCCATGCCGTAGGTATTGCCGGGGAACTCAATCATTTCACCCTGCATGACATCGGCCAGTCCATGAACGCGGGCAATCCCGTCCGTCACACTGACAACAGTACCTTCCGTGCGGGCTTCGGTAACGACTTCAAACTTCTCAATTCGCTTTTTGATCAGTTCGCTGATTTCTGTAGCGCTTAATTGCATGTGCTTAATCCTCTATAAAATCTCTATGCTATAAATCCGGCTATTTAGTGTGACCGTGAGCGTGAATCAGCTTAGTGCGCCACGGCATTCGCCAGCTTGGTGAGCTGCCCAGTGATTGAACCATCAATTACCAGATCACCGGCGCGGATAATCGCGCCACCCAGCAAAGTCTCATCTACCGTACACTTCAGGCTCACCTCGCGCCCCAGCCGTTTCGTCAAAGCCGCTGCGATCCTGGCTTGCTGTTCATTGCTGACAGGAAACGCAGAAACGACATCGGCTGTGATAGTGCGCTCGGCTTCTGCGCGATAAAGCTCATACTGAGCGGCGATTTCCGGCAGCAAATTCAAACGCCGGTTTTCAATCAACACCTTGATAAAGTTTTTCGCTTCAGTAGAGAATCCAGCACCGCCTACATCCAGGATCAGGCTTTGTATCTGCTCTTTACGCGCGCGGGGGTGGCTGATTAACCGCTGCATTTGAGGATCGGCAATCACCGCCGCCGTCAACTGCAAGGTATCAGACCAGTCACGCAATGCACCCGGCTTGCTGCGTGCCAGGTCAAAAACGGCTTGGGCGTAGGGGCGGGCAACGGTAGTTTTTTCAGCCATGGCTAGATCTGCGCAATTACATCATTAAGTACATCATTGTGCGATTTGGCATCGATTTCGCGCTTGAGAATTCGTGATGCTCCGGCAACAGCTACCGCGCCTACCTGGCCACGTAACTGTTCTCTGGCACGATTCACTTCACGTTCAATCTCGGCTTGCGCCGCGGTCACCAAACGCTCGCCTTCAACACGCGCTGTTACACGGGCTTCTTCAACCATTGCACCGGCGCGTTTTTCGGCCTGCGCAACAATTTCACCCGCTTTTATTTTGGCGGTCTGCAACTGTTCCTGCACACGCTTTTCAGCAAGCTCCAGATCAGACTTACCCTTTTCCGCTGCGGCCAGGCCATCTGCGATGCGCTTCTGGCGCTCGGCCAGCATGGCAGACATTGGCCCCCACAGCACCTTGTTCACAAACCAGATCAACAGCACAAAGGCAATGATCTGGGCAATCAGCGTTGCGGTTATATTCACGTCATCATCCTCTTGGCGCTTTTATCTAGCTTTTATCTATCAATGGCATCCCGGCGGGCCGGGATGGATTAGCCCAATAACTTGATAGCGGAATCCAAGGCGCCAACGAACGGATTAGCGAACAGGAACCACATTGCAAAGGCCAGAATGATAAAGGGGAAAGATTCCATCAAACCGGCAAAGATGAACATGTTGGTCATCAGCGCAGGACGCATTTCCGGTTGGCGTGCGATACCTTCCAGGGTTTTGGCGCAGATCAGGCCCCAGCCTATCGCAGAACCCAGGCCAGCGGCGGCGAGGATAACGCCAACGCCAACGGCGGTGTAAGCATAAATCATTGCAATCATATCGGGTGTCATTTTGCTGCTCTCCTCAAGTGATAAAAATACAAGTTAAAAATGGTTATTGGTATTAGTGATCATCTGCCGTGGTGTGCGCCATACCCAGGTACACAATCGACAGCACCATGAAAATAAAGGCCTGCAAGGTGATCACCAGCAAATGGAAAATCAACCAGCCCAGGTCGAGCGCCACTTGCAGACCGCCCCACAGGAACGACAGTCCGCCGCCCAGCGCCAGCGTGCCGCCAATCAGCGCGATCAACAGGAACACCAACTCACCGGCAAACATGTTACCGAACAGCCGCAATGCCAGACTCAGGGGCTTGGCCAACTCTTCGATGGTGGTCATGACGATGTTGACCGGCACAAAGAATTTGCCGAAGGGATGGAAGAGAAACATTTTGAGGTAGCCAACCGGACCCTTGACTTTAATACTGTAGTAAACCACCAAGACAAATACCGTGAGCGACATAGCCAGGGTGGTACTTAAGTCTGCCGTCGGCACTACTTTAAGATAAGGAATGCCTATCGCCGCACCGATCGCTGGCAACAAATCTACCGGCACCAGATCCATGGCATTCATCAGGAACACCCACACAAAGATGGTGAGTGCCAGGGGGGCAATTAAAGGATTGTGGCCGGGGAAGGTGTCGCGCACCTGGTTGCTGACAAAATCCAGCACCATTTCGACAAAATTCTGGAAACCGCTGGGCTTATTGGGATTCAGGCTGCGGCCAACCCGCCAACCGACAATCACAATCAAGGCTGCCAGCAGGTAGCTGATAACAATGGTATCAAGATGCCATGCCCAGAAACCGGCGGCCTGATGGGTGACGGGGTCACAATCGCCAACGCACAGGTTGGTCAAGTGATGCTGGATATACTCGACGGTGCCCTTCTCGCCGGAATCATGCGCTGCTTCACTGCTCAAGTTACTGCCTCCACATCTTAAACTTTATAATTGGACTGCCGGGGAAAACTGACTCCCAGCACTCTCTCAATTCGTTGTTATGCGGCCTTGCTTACCTGAGGCCGCACTTGGACATCATGCCCGGCGCATGCCCACCAGGTAAGCAAGTTGCGTCAGACCAAATCCGACGATTACGGGTAAGGGCGAGAGCTTTAGCCCTGCCAGCCCTACCCCAAACAATATCGGCACCAGCACGAAACGCACTACAGCACCCATGTACAGCGTCAGCATCGCGGTTTTCGGGTCTTGCCCAGCGATCAGGCTGGCACGCTGCACACCGCGCCGCAACATTACGGCGGCGAACACACTGATGAACGCCCCATATAATGCCGACTGCGCGTCCCACATACCCTTGGCGGCGGCGAACCCGGCGGCTACCAGCACACCTACCACAAACTGCACCCCTATAATGCTGCGCGTCTGACGGGTGACTTCATGAGCGGCGCCCTCTTCACCGGGGGTATTCCCGCCTGACGAACCCAAACCTAACCCCATCTGCTTAACATCTTGTGCGCCTTGAGGATTCCGCCGACAAATCCCATCCCCCCCAAGAGCAGCATCAACCACGGCTGGCTACCCATCCAGGCATCCAGGGCATAACCCAGCGCGAAACCCACGATCACCATGGCCGCCATGTGGGTGCCAACACCCACCAGTAAAAGGCCTACGCGGGGCGGTTTTTTCATGCGCGCGCGGTATCAGACAACACCAGAACAAACCGGGAAAAAGACGGGCGGCATTCTAACACTGCGCAGAGGGTCACCACAACCCCAGGCAGCGAAAAAACGCGGCTTTTTATCACTTCCGGAACCCTTCGCTTATGAGGCTCTTTCCTGCACGGCGGCCGCTCCTGCGCATACTGCGCTCACGGCACTTGTGGAACCCTTCGCCGTCGCTCTTCCCTGCACGGCGAGATTGCCCACCCTGATGACAGAAGGGGTTTATTTGATATGCTCTAAAATGCCATCCAGCTCATCAAGGCTGTTGTAATGGATCACCAACTTGCCCTTACCCCGCAGAGTGTACTGTATATCGACCTTGGCGCCTATTTTTGTCGATAAATTTTCCTGTAAATTACGGATATTGGGGTCTAGCGTGGCTTTTGGCCTGTCCGGCACGGCATTGCCGGGCGCGACTTGCTGCAGACGGCGCACCAATTGCTCTGTTTCACGCACCGAGAGATGTTGCGCCACCACTTGCCGCGCCGCTGTACTTTGGGCGGCGCCCCCCAATCCGAGCAAAGCGCGGGCATGCCCCATCTCCAGGTCGCCTTGTTCGACCATGCGCTTCACATCTTCAGCCAGGCTGAGCAGCCGCAATAAATTGGTAACGGCGGCGCGCGAGCGGCCTACGGCGTCGGCGGCATCCTGATGGGTCATTTGAAATTCGTCGATCAAGCGCTGCAAGGCGTTGGCCTCTTCCATGGGGCTGAGATTTTCACGCTGAATGTTTTCGATGAGCGCCATGGCGATGGCGGCAGAGTCAGGCACATCACGCACAATGGCGGGAATGTCCTGCAAGCCCGCCAATTGGGCGGCGCGCCAGCGGCGCTCACCGGCGATGATTTCATAGCGCCGAGACGCCAGGGACGCATCACGCCCCGCCAGCAAACGCACCACGATGGGCTGCACGACGCCCTGGGCACGGATGGAATTGGCGAGGTCTTCCAAGCTTTCGGAGCGCATATCGATACGCGGCTGGTATTTGCCACGCTGGATCAGGTCTACCGGCAACTGGCGCAGTTCGTCCGCCTGCGCTCCGGAGGGGGCAAGAGAAGACGAAATATCCCCCAGCAGTGCGTCCAACCCCCTGCCCAGGCCACGTTTTTTGATGGACATGTTTACCCTCTACCCCACTCCCTCTCCCGCAAATCGGGAGAGCATTCGTATTCCAAGACAAACGTTTTGAGGGTATTGTTTTTCAACATGACGCTTTCTTATGGTCAGTAACTTTCTCTATTTTGAGACATTCAGTGAACGCTTTGACCGTTACAAACCTCACAGAGCCCCCAGGTAAAACCGCGCGCCCGAATACGTTGACGCCACCAACAAACCTCTCCACTATAGCTTCACCCATAGCGCCCCTACCCAGTAAAACAAAACTACAGGACAAACGAAAACCTAGCCTTCGGCGTGATATGCCACTACGCGTTCGACTTCATTTTTTGAACCAAGAATCACCGCAACACGTTGATGCAATTCCGTGGGCTGCACGTCCATAATACGCTCACGGCCGGTGGAGCAAACGCCCCCGGCTTGCTCGATGATGAACGACATGGGGTTGGCCTCATACATCAGGCGCAAACGACCGGCTTTGGTCGGGTCTTTGGTGTCGCGTGGGTACATGAAAATGCCGCCGCGATTCAAAATGCGATGCACTTCGGCCACCATTGACGCCACCCAACGCATGTTGAAATTTTCCTTGCGTGGGCCGTCTTTACCGGCCAGGCACTCGTCAATGTAACGCTTCACGGGCTTTTCCCAGAAACGTGAATTGGATGAGTTGATGGCAAATTCACGGGTATCCACGGGAACGCGCAGATTGGCCTGGGTCAATACAAATTCACCGATGCTCTTATCCAGCGTAAAGCAGTTGACGCCGTGACCGGTGGTCAACACCAACAGGGTGGACGGGCCATATAAGGCATAACCAGCGCACACTTGCTGTGTGCCGGGCTGCATGAAGTCTTTGGCGGTGGGATTGGTGACACCGGCCGGGCAACGCAGAATCGAGAAGATAGTGCCCACCGAAATGTTCACGTCGATATTCGATGAACCATCCAGCGGGTCAAACAACAGCAGGTACTTGCCCTTGGGGTATTGCCCGGGAATCGGGTAAATTTCATCCATTTCTTCCGAGGCCATGGCACCCAGGTAGCCGCCGCGCTCGGTAGCGGCGATCATGATGTCATTGGAAATAACGTCGAGCTTTTTCTGCGTTTCACCCTGCACGTTTTCAACGCCCGCGCTGCCCAGCATCCCCGCCAGCGCACCTTGGCTGATGGCATGTGACAAACTCTTGCAGGCCACCACGATATCATTGACCAACGCGGTCAGGTCGCTGTCTGTGCCGCCCCCTGTACCACTTAGGCGACGCTGTTCTTCGATAAGAAATTGGTTAACGGTAGTGCCGATTTGCATAATATTTCCTTGGGGGATCGGGTATATCGGAAAGGTTAAAAACTCACGCCATTATCCTTGATTTTGGCGATAAAATCAAAAAAAAGCGGCGGCCCGGCGGGAAAAATGTCAGCTCTTCACCCGCACCGGCAAGGCATTAATGTTGTTTTGGCGCAATTCGCCAAGCATTTTATTGAGCTGCTCCATGTCTTTGAACGGGCCGAGGCGCACCCGGTACCAGGTGTCATCTTCTACGTTGACGGGCTCGATTTTAGCTTCCATACCGAGCAGGGCGAGCCGGGCTTTCAGGGTGTCGGCATCAGCCATGTTCTTGAAGGATCCGGCTTGCAGAAAGTACGTGCCCGGTGTCCCGGGTGCCGCCGCACGGGCGGCGTTTTTGACCTCTTTGGCAGGGACAATCACTTCCATTTCCGGGAGGATGGTATAGAAATCAAAACGGGGCTTCTGCACAGCGGCATCAGACTTTGGATCAGCTTTCTTTTTGTCGGGGTTGGCAGAACCGGGGGGATGGGTGGTTGGCTGCGTCGCCGGGGGCGCGCTGCCCGACGAGACCGCAGGCCGTTTGTCCAGCCAGACCAAAAAGGCAACGAACAAGCCGATTGCCAAGCCACTGGCCAACCACACCCATCCCGGCACGGCGGTGCGTGCAGGGGATTTTTTCTTCCAGGTATCTTTGTAGTCGCGGGCCATGTTCAACCGTTGCCGGAAAATCGTTGCGGTGAAGGCATCACATGGTTTCGGGGGCAGATACGCCCAGCAATGTTAATCCGTTATGCAGCGCCTGACGCGTAGCGATAATCAAATTTAGCCGCGCATTACGCAACGCAGCGTCATCCACAATAAACATATGCGCGTTGTAGTAAGTGTGGAAATCGTTGGCAAGATCACGCAAGAAATGCGCGAGCTGATGCGGGTCGTGATTCAACGCGGCGCTTTCCAGCACTTCCGGGTAACGCGACAGCGCCAGCATCAACGCCTGTTCGTGGCTTTCTTGCAGGAGATCCAAACTGGAGCGTCCCTGGGTTTCATTCCAGTGCAGGGCTTTTTCCTGCAACTGGCGGATGACGCTGCAAATACGCGCGTGCGCATATTGTATGTAATAAACCGGGTTGTCACTGGATTGTGATTTGGCAAGATCCAGGTCAAAATCCAGATGTTGTTCGCACTTGCGCAACACATAGAAAAAACGTGCGGCGTCATTACCGACTTCATGGCGCAGTTCACGTAATGTCACAAACTCGCCCGAGCGGGTGGACATCTGCATTTTTTCGCCGCCGCTGTAAAGAATGGCGAATTGCACCAGCAACACATCCAGCCGTGACGCATCGTATCCCATCGCCGTCAACGCGGCCTTGACGCGCGGCACATAACCGTGGTGGTCGGCGCCCCACACATCAATGACGCGCTCAAAGCCACGCTCAAGCTTGTCCATGTGATAGGCGATATCGGCGGCAAAATACGTTTTCTGGCCATTGTCACGCACCACGACGCGGTCTTTTTCGTCACCATAATCCGTGGAACGGAACCACAGCGCGCCGTCCTGTTCATACATGTGGCCGCTGGCCTTGAGGCGATCTACTGCACGGTCTACCGCGCCGCTTTCATACAGCGAGCGCTCCGAATACCATGCTTCATAATTGACGCCGAACTCGCGCAAATCATCACGAATATCGTCAAGGATGTCATTCAACCCCAAATCAAACATCTGGCGATAAGCGGGAGCGCCCAGCAGGTGTTTGGCGCGGGCGATCAGGGCATCAATGTGATCTTCCTTGTCACCACCGGCGGGCTCATCAAGCGGCAGGTCTTGCATCACTACAGCGCCGGGGTGACGCAGGTTATCGCCCTGCTGCTGATACAATTTTGCGGCGATGCCACGCACATACTCGCCTTTGTAACCGTTGGCGGGAAACACCAAACTCTCGCCACACAGTTCCAGATAACGCAGCCACACGCTGGCGCCAAGAATATCCATCTGACGGCCCGCATCGTTAACATAGTATTCACGATGCACTGTGTAACCCACCGCTTCCAGCAAATCCGCGACCGCCGCGCCATACGCGGCGCCACGCCCATGGCCGACGTGCAACGGCCCGGTGGGATTAGCCGAGACGAATTCCACCTGCACACTACGGTTCGCACCCACCGTGCTGCGCCCATAGCGCGCGCCTGCCGCGAGAACGTCAGTAATGACGCCCTGAAAAGCCATGGGCGCCATGTAAAAATTAATAAAACCCGGACCCGCGATTTCGACCTTGGTGATCTTGTCGGACGCCGGCAGCATGGCCACAATTTTTTCAGCGAGATCACGCGGCTTGCAACGCGCGGCTTTCGCCAGTGTCATTGCTATATTGCTGGCAAACTCACCGTGATTACGGTCACGGGTGCGCTCAACCGCGATGCGCATCGGCGGCCGCGCCTGCACATCCCCCGCTTGCGGCACTTGTGCGCCGGGCAGGATGCCCAAGTGCGGTGAGCGCATGGATGCGCAAGAACCGCCGTCCCTGCACGGCGCATCAGTCAATTCGTGAGTGCGCTGCAACTCAGCCACGGCGCTCAAAAGCAGGTGTTCAATATGGTGTTTCAAGGGGATTTCCTAAAGCAGATCATCTGGGTTTATACGGCCGCTCCTGTAGGCCTTGCGGCGCGCGGGAACACCTTATTGTCGCAAGGGATGGGCAACCGCCCGCGGCACTTACGTATCCCTGAACAGCGGATAATTTATCTATTTTACAGTGCGGCAGTGGAAACGAAAAGTAGCGGGATTTTCTCTGGCTCCACAGGGCGGCTGAACAGATAACCTTGCATGGCGTCACAGGCACGCTCCCCAAGAAAGTTTCTTTGTTCTTGTGTTTCAACGCCTTCGGCGATTACACGAATACCTAAATTGTGCGCCATAACAATAATGGTGGAGGCAATGGCAGCATCATCAAGATCGCCGGGTATATCGCTGACAAAAGATTTATCTAT
>JAGVME010000073.1 GCA_020053945.1 Gammaproteobacteria bacterium | reverse complement strand
AATTTCATCTACCACTGCCGGGCCTGTTTCCCCTATGAGAATAACACCGGCGGGGCGCGCCTGGGCGATGGGTTGCGGCAGACGCGGTCGCTGCTGCTCTTCCGCCGCAGGTGGGGCAACGTCGGGAGCGGCCACCATCATCTCATTCGGCGGCAGGGGAGCGGGAGACGGTATGCTGGAAGCGGTTGCAGCGATGGGGCGCGCCGCTGACGCACCGCCAGATGGCTTCATGGCAGGCATCGGCTCATTAGTTTTAGGTGCCGCGTCCGCAGTCTCTTCCGGCGTCCTGGACCCCTCGCTTCGCTCTCCCGCGACACTTGCACGTCCGTGTGCGGCGGCAGGCGGTTGGGGCCGCTTGCGCTCTTCATCGGGCGCACGCGGTGGCCGATTACGCGGGTTATTGTCACGGCGGGGCTTATTTTGTCCCGAGCCTTGATTCTGGCTGGCTCCTTGCCCCTGCGGTTGGTCAGGATTAGGCTGATTGCGTGGTTGCCGCTCATTGCGCGGTGGCCGTGCGGCTTGTTTCTTGTGCGGCTCGGCGGCACCACGGCGTGGTTTGGCAGTTTCATTATCGAGGTTGCTCGAAGCGCTGGCTCGGGCATTGTCCCCGGGGTTTGCCGGAGTGCCCCCAAACAAATTTGCCCATAGGCGCTTGATAAACCCCCCTTCCGCAGCTTTGGGTTGCCCACTGGCGGCAGCCGCAATAGGCATGGGCGCAGGGGTAGCAGGCATAACACCTTTCACGGCGGGCTCTTCAGCTAAGATTTTTTTGGCGGTGGTATCCTGTGCCGTTACGGTTTCCGGCGCGCTCATCAGTTGATAGCTGGCGGGCGCGGCGCCGTCGCGTGACATTTCTTCGACTTCATCCGCACGCAAACGTTTTACTTCATAATGCGGCGTGACAAATGCCGGATTAGGAATCAGCACCACACGGGTGCCATGGCGTGCTTCGGCCATGCTGATAACGCTACGTTTTTCATTCAACAAAAAGCTCGCGACATCCACGGGCAATTGTACAATTACTTGCGCGGTGCGGTCTTTTGAGCCTTCTTCTTCGATCAGGCGCAAAATCGACAGCGCCAATGATTCCACAGTGCGGATATGGCCGTGGCCCTCGCAACGTGGGCACACTATTTCACTGAATTCCCCGAGTGATGGGCGCAGGCGTTGCCGCGACATTTCCAGCAAACCGAAACGTGAAATACGGCCAATTTGCACGCGCGCGCGATCCATTTTTAGCGCGTCTTTCATGCGGTTTTCCACTTCACGCTGGTTGCGCGCCGGTGTCATGTCGATGAAGTCGATCACCACCAGGCCGCCCAGATCACGCAGGCGCAACTGGCGGGCAATTTCATCCGCCGCTTCCAGGTTGGTGTTGAGCGCGGTTTCTTCAATATCACTGCCTTTGGTGGCGCGGCCGGAGTTAATGTCTATGGCCACCATCGCTTCGGTGTGGTCTATGACAATGGCGCCGCCGGAAGGCAGGCGCACTTCATGCTGAAATGCGGTTTCGATCTGGCTTTCAATCTGATAGCGTGAAAACAGCGGCACGCTATCCTGGTAAAGCTTAATCTTGTTGATGTTCTGCGGCATTACCTGCTGCATGAAGTCACGGCCCTGCTGAAACACCGCCGGGTCGTCAATCAGAATTTCGCCAATATCCTGCCGGAAATAATCGCGGATGGCGCGGATGATAATGTTGCTTTCCTGGTAGATCAGGAAGGGCGCGGCTTGTCCGCGTGAAGCTTCTTCAATGGCCGTCCACAAGCGCAACAAATAGTCTAAATCCCACTGTAATTCTTCGCCGCTTTTGCCTACACCGGCAGTACGCACGATCAAGCCCATGCTGTCGGGAATAGCCAGGTCAGCCATGATGTCGCGTAATTCGCTGCGGTCTTCGCCCTCAATGCGGCGCGACACGCCCCCGGCACGCGGGTTGTTCGGCATCAACACCAGATAACGTCCGGCCAGGCTGATAAACGTGGTGAGCGCGGCGCCTTTATTGCCGCGTTCTTCCTTGTCGATCTGCACCATCACTTCCTGGCCTTCACGCAAGACTTCTTTAATGTTGACGCGACCACCTTCAGTGGTGCGGGAGAAGTAGGACGGGGAGATTTCTTTAAGCGGCAAAAAGCCGTGGCGCTCTGAACCGTATTCAACAAATGCGGCTTCGAGGCTAGGCTCGATGCGGGTAATTTTACCTTTGTAAATGTTGGATTTTTTTTGCTCCCTTGAAGGTGTTTCAATATCCAGGTCGTAAAGTTTCTGGCCATCAACCATTGCTACCCGCAACTCTTCTGATTGGGTAGCGTTTATTAACATTCTTTTCATGTGTTGTTATATCCTGCATGCTCGACCACCGGGCACGATAGGGAGTGCGTTGACTGATCGGGGGCAGGCTGGGTTAAGGCGCGATGCGGAGGGGTTAAGCGCATTGATGGGTATACAATGGGCAGAGAAGCGAAAAAAGCATTCCTGATGATTTTTGCGGTTGCCCTGCTTTTGGCAGGCCAAGGGCAGGCGACCAGCGCGCTACACCTTAAG
The DNA here is from genome assembly GCA_020053945.1 of Gammaproteobacteria bacterium. Taxonomy (GTDB): domain Bacteria; phylum Pseudomonadota; class Gammaproteobacteria; family Ga007554. Next base: position 12,588 of record JAGVME010000073.1, on the reverse strand, counting down.
GCAACAAGATGAAACCAAAAAAACCTATTCCAGGTTTTTTCTGCAAAATCAACATGGGGCGCGCGTGATGTATTTCCCTCTGGCCTTGCGTGACTCATAAAGTCGCTAGGCCCAATGGGTTTCAATCCTGTCGCGGCACATCCCCGTGTTATCGGCGCCCTTTTATGGGGCGCGGATTCTGTGCGTGGGAATTACTTTAATTACGCGGTGCCGTATATCAATCTTTTACGCATCAACCCGACAGCGATTTCGCCTGAAAATCAGCGCGACCCGATCTGGGTGCTTCTGGAAATTTGCTAAAGCTACCTGCGCGGCGTTCTTCTCTCCCCCCGGAATTGCCGGAGGTGCGCTTATCTTCTGCGATAATGAAGGAGCGCGCGCCGCATTCTCAGCTAGATCAAATCCCTACAAAACACCTGTCACTGCATGTCGTGGTGTGAGAGCATATTTTTTACCGCTCATTTAAAGGGTTGAGCGATATTAAACCCATATGAAGACCTGGCATTCTGGTTTTAGCGGTCTTCGTTGCTTTGTTAATGATGAGGCTCAATGTGATGTCTGGTATCCACTCTTACGTCTGGCGTCGCTAGTTAAGCGTTTGCAGATGTTATTTCGGGCTTAACGGGCGGCTTGACCAAGCACTTACTTGGGCAGCTTTCCGGCCGTGTGTGTAGTTTTCTCAACGCCTTTGACCCAAGTTGGGAAAGTATAATCCTGAAACCAGGCAACCCGTTGCTTTTTATTTGAAAATCCCCAATTGGGGATTTTCGGCGCCCGGTTAAGGAAGCACGCGCATCACGGTTATACTATACCATGGTTTATGCCATATTTATAAAGGGCATCAAAATCTATTGATAAACTGTTATTATTGTGACCTATGCCACCACTTCCACAGATCAAAGCCGCACAGCCCAAAGCCGCCCCCGCCCCGCGTATTCTTGAAGTTGATGCTTCCCACGAAGGTCAGCGTATAGACAATTTTCTGATGACGTCCCTCAAGGGCGTCCCCAGAAGCCATATCTATCGCGTGCTGCGCACCGGTGAAGTGCGGGTCAACAAAGGTCGCATTAAACCCACTTACCGCGTGCAGGAAGGGGATTTGGTGCGTATTCCCCCCATTCATACCGCCGAGCCGGGCGCGGCGCCGAATCCGGGTACGCGTGTTCTTGATCTGATTTCACGGAGCATTATCTACGAAGATAAAGGTTTGATTATTATTAATAAACCTTCAGGAATTGCGGTGCACGGGGGCAGTGGGTTAAGTTATGGGGTGATTGAGGCGTTGCGCATTGCGCGACCCGATGCGCCGGATCTGGAGTTGGTGCATCGCCTCGACCGGGAAACCTCGGGGTGTTTGATGATCGCCAAAAAGCGCAGTGTGCTGCGTGGGCTGCATGACCTGCTGCGCGGTGATCGGGAAGACAGGGGTGCGGTAGACAAACGTTATCTGGCCCTGGTGCAGGGACGCTGGGAAGGAGGGCGGCAAACAGTGGATGCCAGCCTGCTCAAGAATCAACTGAGCTCGGGCGAGCGCATCGTGCGCGTGTCTGACACGGGCAAGGCGTCCACCAGCCTGTTTCAGCCCCAAGCTGTTTATGCGCAGGCGAGTCTGATGGAGGTGCGGCCGCTGACGGGCCGTACCCATCAGATTCGCGTGCATGCAGCGCACATTGACCACCCGATTGCCGGGGATGATAAATACGGTAATGAGGATTTCAACAAGCGTATGGCGGCACTGGGTTTGAGGCGGCTGTTTCTTCATGCGCATTCGCTGTCGTTTGAATTGCCGGATACTGGGCAGCGGATCAGCGTGAGTGCGCCACTAGATGATGAATTGAAAGCGGTATTGCAATGCGTCTCCCAAATCTCCCATGAATAGGCCGTTTAAGTTGCTGGTGTTTGACTGGGATGGAACCTTGATGGATTCCGAGGCGCGTATTGTCGCCAGTTTCAATGCCGCCATGACGGATGTGGACTCCCTACCCTTACCTGATGCGGCGGTGCGCGATATCATTGGCCTGGCATTGCCGGAAGCGCTCCAGCAGTTGGTGCCGGATGCGGATAGCGCCGTGCGGCAGCGATTAGTTGAGCGTTACCGCCATCATTATTTATATGCAAGCCCAGTTCCCGCGCAGTTATTTCCTGGCGCGGCCGATACTGTACGTGAACTGCGCCAGCAAGGTTATTTACTGGCCGTGGCTACCGGCAAGGGGCGCCGCGGGTTGGACAGTGTGCTGGTGGAGACTGGCTGTACAGATTTTTTTCATACTACCCGTTGCGCTGACGAAACTTTTTCCAAGCCGCATCCTCGAATGTTGTTGGAAATCATGGAAGAACTCGAAGTTAATGCCCAAGACACCCTGATGATCGGTGATACTGAATACGATATGCGCATGGCGCAAAATGCGGGCACCGCCGCGCTGGCAGTGAGTTACGGCTCCGGTTTTACCAACGACGCGCCGCAGCGTTTGCTACAATGGGGTGCATTGGCGTGTGTCGACAGCATGGATGAAGTAAGAGAGTGGCTGCGCGTATACGCAACCCCAACACGCAATCCTTTATAAGGAAATAACACATTACATGTCAGACAATATTCAAGAGCCATCCAACACGGATCCGGCCAAGCCAGAAGACAAATGGACAACCACGCAACCCTCGCAGGCGCGCAGCGCCGCCTCCGCAAAAGAAGGTAGCCCGGAATGGGAGCGTGATGTACTAAAAAAACTGGCATTTTCTGCCGTGGATGAACAACGCCGCACACGCCGCTGGAGTATTTTTTTCAAGGCGCTGATGTTCATTTATTTGTTTACGTTGTTGTATCTTTACCTGCCATCCATGGATCACGGTGGACTCGAAGGGAGCAAGAAGCACACAGCATTGATAGAAATCAATGGCGCCATTGCCGCTGATGCGGAAGCGAATGCCGACAGTATTATTACAGGCCTGCGCGATGCTTTTGATGACGCCAATACCGCGGGCGTCATCATCCGCATCAATAGCCCCGGCGGTAGCCCAGTACAGTCAGGATATATCAACGATGAGATCAAGCGTCTGCGCGGCCTGCATCCTGACATTCCCCTGTATGCGGTGATTACCGATATTTGCGCGTCAGGCGGTTATTACATTGCGGCGGCGGCCGACAAAATTTATGCTGACAAGGCCAGTCTGGTAGGTTCCATCGGCGTGATCATGGATGGTTTTGGTTTTGTTGATACCATGAAGAAGCTCGGTGTGGAGCGCCGTTTGTTGACGGCGGGTGACCACAAGGGTTTTCTTGATCCCTTCTCACCCGAAAAACCCGAAGAAGTCGCGCACGTTAAATCATTGCTGGATAATATCCACCAACAGTTTATTACGACGGTGAAAAAAGGGCGCGGCGATCGCTTGAAGGAAGATAAAAACCTGTTCAGTGGATATATCTGGACAGGGGAGCAAGGCGTGCAACTGGGTTTGGTCGATGCCTTGGGCAGCAGCAGTTATGTTGCGCGTGAAATCATCGGCGCGGAAGACATTGTCGATTTTAGCCAGCAACCCCCGTTGTTCCAGCGTTTTGCCGACCGCTTGGGTTTGGCGATGGCCAAAGCGGTTTCCTCAGCCTCGACGGCGAGCTTGAAAAACGCGCAGGATTTGGCCGGTAGCATTAAATAACAAAAAAAGATGGCTTTATATAATTGGTAACGGGCCATGTCAGGAAATACTTTCGGAAAACTGTTTGCGGTTACCTCGTTTGGTGAGAGCCACGGCGCGGCGCTGGGTTGCATCGTTGATGGTTGCCCGCCGGGCATGGCATTGAGTGAAGAAGATTTACAGCGTGATCTGGACCGGCGCAAACCCGGTACTTCGCGCCATACCACGCAACGCCGTGAAGATGATTGCGTGCACATCCTGTCGGGCGTATTTGAAGGCCGTACCACGGGCGCGCCGATTGGTTTGGTGATACACAACACCGATCAGCGTTCCAAAGATTACGACAAGATTAAAGATCAATTTCGCCCTGGTCATGCGGATTATACCTATCAGCAGAAATACGGTTTTCGTGATTACCGGGGAGGAGGGCGCTCCTCAGCGCGCGAAACCGCCATGCGGGTGGCGGCAGGCGACATCGCCAAAAAATATCTGGCGGAACGCTATGGCATTGTCATACGCGGTTATCTATCACAACTTGGCCCGATCAAGGCTGAAGTTTTTGACTGGAACGAGGTGGATAATAATCCTTTTTTTTGCCCAGATGCTGCCAAAGTGCCAGAAATGGAAGCCTATATGGACGCGCTGCGCAAAGAGGGTAACTCGATTGGCGCGCGCATCAATGTCGTTGCCAGTGGATTACCGCCGGGCTGGGGCGAGCCGATTTTTGATCGCCTCGATGCCGATATTGCCCACGCTTTGATGAGCATTAACGCCGTTAAGGGCGTAGAGATCGGCGCCGGGTTTGCCAGCATTGAGCAGAAGGGCACACAGCACCGCGATGAAATCACGCCCCAAGGTTTTTTGAGTAATAACGCTGGCGGCATTCTCGGCGGCATTTCTTCCGGGCAGGATATTATTGCCAGTATCGCGCTCAAGCCTACCTCCAGCATCCGCTTGCCAGGGCGCAGTGTCAATGTGCGCGGCGAAGCGGAAGAGGTAGTCACGCACGGCCGCCATGATCCGTGTGTAGGCATACGCGCCACACCCATCGCTGAAGCCATGCTGGCGATTGTGTTAATGGATCACATGCTGCGCCACCGCGCACAAAATTGTGATGTGGTGTCGGCAACACCTGTTATTCCTGCAACAATAAACGCATCCCGATAAATTTCTCCGGCGTGCCATTTCACCGTTCCCGCGCAGGGATGCGCGCAGGAGCCGCGAAATGGCAACCTATCAATTTGTGGTTTCTTTATGCCCTATTGGCGCTTATCAGCGTTTTATTTAATCTTCTTTTCATCGCTGGGTACCATGCTGCCTTACTGGGGGCTGTATCTGGAATCGTTAGGCTTTAAGCCCGCACAGATTGGCGAATTAATGGCGCTGATCATGGCCACCAAGATCATCTCACCCAATGTGTGGGGCTGGATTGCCGATCATACGGGCAAGCCGATGGCGATCGTGCGCCTCGGTTCGCTGGCCGCTGCTGTAGCGTTCAGTGGGACCTTGATTACAGTTACAGATGGGTTCGGGCATAGCTTCCTGTGGCTGGCGGTGGTGATGACCGTCTTCAGTTTTTTCTGGAACGCGTCGTTGCCACAATTTGAAGCCACTACCTTCAGCCACCTGGGTGATCAAACGCACCGTTACAGCTCGATTCGCCTGTGGGGTTCGATTGGTTTTATTTTGGCGGTGACCGTGCTCGGCTTTATCTTTGAGGCGGTGGGCATCGGCGCGTTACCGGCGATTTTGCTGACCTTGATGGTCGGCATCTGGCTGATGAGCTTGCTGGTGCCGGAGCGTGAATCTGCGGTGGTCTCAAGTCATCTGCCCTTGCGTGACGTGCTGCGGCGCCCGGAAGTGATTGCTTTGCTGGTGGTGTGTTTTTTGATGCAGGCCAGCCACGGCCCGTATTACACGTTTTACTCGATTTATCTCGAAGACCACGGTTATTCCCGTACCCTCATCGGTTGGCTGTGGGCGCTGGGCGTCATCGCCGAAGTGCTGGTATTCATGTTCATGCACCGCCTGGTGCCGCGCTTTGGCCTGCGTAATATCTTTCTTGCCAGCTTGTTATGCGCGGCACTGCGCTGGGCGCTCATCGGGTTGTACGTAGATAGTCTGCCCATCATGATTTTCGCGCAAACACTGCATGCCGCCAGCTTTGGTATTTACCATGCCGTTTCAATCCAGCTCATCCACCAATATTTTACAGGGCGTAACCAGGGGCGCGGTCAGGCTCTCTACAGCAGTCTCAGCTTTGGCGCGGGCGGGGCGGTGGGCAGTCTTTACAGCGGTTATATGTGGAGCAGTGCCGGGCCATTGGCGACATATTTCCTGGCGGCGATTATTGCCGTCGCCGCATTTTTAGTGGCGTGGCGTTCGGTCCGTATTGATGCTTGAGGAGGGTTGCCTGTGGGGTCGTGTCATTGCACGCGTAGTGACAGGCCGCCCCCCTTTAATCTATAACCCGGCTGAAATCGCAGCATAGCGGAGGTTGTTGTGCATAATATAACTGCGTCAATTGGGTGCCATCCCAAGGATTATTGATAAGAAGCGCCAAAAAAATTGACGTGGTAAGCTATAATTAGTATTATTATTGGCTTCGTGCCGCAGGTACGGTGTTTTTAGGGTTGCGGTGGGATGAGTACACGTTCGGGGTATAGCGCAGCCTGGTAGCGCGCCTGCTTTGGGAGCAGGATGTCGAGAGTTCGAATCCCTCTACCCCGACCATTTTCTGCTGTAATTTCAGTAAGTTTTTAGGTTTTTGCCCGCTATTTTTGAAAATCGTGATGAGTGGTTGCAGTGGGCGTGCAAGAGCGCGAGATGCTCTGATACATTCGCCGTAGGCCACCCCCGCTGTTTTTAGGGGTATACTGCCCGCTTCGGCTATTTAGCGCCCGTAGCTCATCCGGATAGAGCATCGGCCTTCTAAGCCGAGGGTAGCAGGTTCGAGTCCTGCCGGGCGCGCCAGTATTGAACATGCTCGCGGAATCCTGCGCGGGCAACAACCGTTATGGTGGCCGTAGCTCAGTTGGTAGAGTCCCGGATTGTGATTCCGGTTGTCGTGGGTTCGAGCCCCATCGGTCACCCCATTTTTCTGTTTATGTAAAAACTCTTCGGGCCGTTAGCTCAGTTGGTAGAGCTGCTGACTCTTAATCAGTAGGTCGCAGGTTCGAGTCCTGCACGGCCCACCACTCTTGTTTTCTCCGCAGTAGTCGCCTCTCAAATCCATGAGGTAATCTATAATCCTAAAACCTCAGTGGACGCCTACTGAGAATGCCTAAGGCAGTCTCGTTATCGTTCCCATTGAGGTTTTTAGGTTAATCCACCTAACTCCTTAATTTTGACTTGGGGTGTTTGTCATGATAAAAAAGTTATTAATTATATGGAGATGCTATCTGTTGGCGAGTGTGGGGTGGCGTCTAAATATCATCGAACCCTGAAAATTAAGGGGATGAAAATAAGAAAATGTGGGCAATTTTTAGGGGTTTGTTGACAGGATATCCCCGGCATTTTACAGGGGTTGTGAGAAAAGGGTGATGTATCATCCCCCTCTTTAGGTTATAAAAAATGGTGGCTACGGGTGGACTCGAACCACCGACCTCAGCATTATGAGTGCCGCGCTCTAACCAGCTGAGCTACGTAGCCTGTTTTGGAGGCCAGAAGATACAGGATTTAGGGGGTAAAATTCAAGGGAAAAATGGTTTCGAGCTGTTTTTTCCTTGAATCGGGTGGATAACTGGCGGGCAGCCTGTATCTGACAGGTGTCTATCCAGGCACAGTGCACAATGCCGGAAGCCGCCCCCCTTGCAGACGACTCAATGGAACTAAGCCGACCATGGCTATGGCAGGAGACCCCGTGAAAAATCAACGCCTGGGCGCACGTGTAGCGTTTGCCTGGGCGGGGGTGCGCGCCGCTTGGCGCAGTGAACGCAGCTTTCGCACCCAAGGCATCATGGCATTGATGGCGGGCGGGGTGATGGGCGTGTTGCAACCCGGGCTGGTGTGGTGGGCGCTGGTGGGTATGGCAATCGCGCTGGTATTGGCGGCAGAGCTGATTAACACTGCGCTGGAACAGTTAGCCGACCATCTGCACCCCGAACACCATCCGCGCATAAAAATAGTTAAAGATTGCGCTGCCGCGGCCGTATTACTATTAAGCCTGGGCGCTGCCTGGGTAGGGGTGCTTATGGTGTTTTCGACCCTGAATAACTAATCGTTTGAAACACGGTTGTGGAGCAGATTGCATGGATCAGCAGGAAACCGTCAAAGAACTGGGGATGCGCATTAATGGTATGGGCGACCTGCCCGTGTTCAGCGCCAGCGTCAACCGCGTTCGCAAAATCAGCGCTGATCCGGAAAGTGACTCCATGGATCTGGCCAAGGAGGTTATGAAAGACCCGGGTTTCAGTGTCAAATTATTGCGCCTCGCCAACTCTTCTTACTATAACCGTGGCCTGGGGAAAATCAGTTCAGTGTCGCGTGCCGTAGTGCTGTTAGGTTTTAACACCGTAAAAAACCTCGGGTTCACCCTCAAGTTCATTGAAAGTTTCAAGGAGCAACATCCCGGCGTTGACATGGAGAAAATGCTGATCCGTGCTTATCTTGCTGCCGGTTTTGTGCGCGACATCGCGTTGAAAGCGGGCGCTAAAGATCCCGAAGAAAGTTATATTTGCGCTTTATTGCATAACTTGGGCGAGATGGCATGCGGTTATTTTTTGCCGGAAAAATTTCTGGAGCTACAAAAACGGCAACAAGAGCAAGGGATGCCCGCACAGGAGGTTGAGCGGGCGGTGCTGGGCGTTTCGCTGATTGAGATCGGTAAGCAGTTAGCGTCACAATGGGAGTTCCCCACCTCGGTGGTTAAAACCATGGATAAATATACCCCGCGTAAAGAGGCTCCGGTATGTAACAGCGCCCAGTTAAACGGGGCGCTCGCTTCGCTGGCAAACCAGCTGTTGGAATTATTATATCTGGACAAACCTCAAGATAAGGGGTTCCAGCAATTGTTGGGGGATATTTCCCAGGCCGCCGGGCTTAAAGTGGGCGCCATAGAAACCAGTTTATCTGACTCATTTAAAATGTCATGTGACCTGGCGCGTGAATACGGCATCAACGGCAAGGTATTGCAACCCCTCATGCGGGAAGGTGGCGATGAGGCGCGTGAAAAAACCGCGCGCCTGTTTTCTTATTATGTGGCGCATCAGGGTGTACCGCCCCCGGCTACGGCTCCTGCCGCGTCCTGCGCCCCTTCCCCGGGATCATCCTCCGTCATTGATGGTGCCCCCGCCATCCACCACACGGGTAACCCCATGCGCCAACTGGAAATCCTCCAAGAAATTACCACACTAATGACGGGCTCAGCCACCATGACCAGCATTTTCCTTAAAGTGCTCGAAGGCATTTATCAAGGCGTGGGTTTTGAGCGTGTCGTATTATGCCTGGTCAACCGTGACCGGGTTTCTTATACCGGCAGGATCGCGCTGGGAAATGATGCGCCGCATTTGAAAGAATATTTTACGTTGGCCATTAACCCCCGCCATGACCTGTTTTCCAAACTCCTTATGGAAGGCGGTGATGTGTTTGTCGAAAACTGCCAGGAGGCTCCCTGGCGGGCCTTGATCCGGGAGGATTTTGTGCGGCAAGTTAAAGCGACTACCTTCATGGTTTCGGCGCTGCGCCACCAAAATAAACCCATCGGCGCCATTTATGCGGATAAGGCTGGCGCGGCCGCGCGGTTTTCGCTCGAGGAGCAACGTGGATTTTTGCAGTTTATCGCGCAGGCGCGGTTCGCCCTGCAGGTAGGTAAATGAGGGAGGCATCATTCATGTTGAATGAAAAATACCGTGCGCATATCCATCCTGATATAACAGCCACAGTGCGTGCCGCGGCACAGGCGTGGGTCGCATTGGCGGCACAAGCCATTGCCGCACGCGGTGATTTTCATGTGGCGTTGTCGGGCGGCGCGACCCCACGTGCGTTATACCAATGCCTGGCATCCGCCGAATTTGCCGGTGCGTGTGACTGGCAGCGCATCCATATCTGGTTTGGTGATGAACGCACCGTGCCGCCCCAGCACCCTGACAGCAACTATCATATGGCGCATGAGGCGTTGCTGCGCCATGTGCCCGTGCCGTTGGCCCATATTCATCGCATGCAGGGTGAACAGGCCGACGCGCATCAGGCGGCGCGCGCCTATCAAGCGCAAATGGTAGCGCATATGCCTTTGTCTGGCGCGCCTAACACTCCGGCCATTCCCCAATTTGATTTGATACTGCTGGGGCTGGGTCCAGACGGCCATGTCGCATCGTTGTTCCCGGATACGCCGATACTTACCGAGCGGGCACGGTGGGTGGCTGCGGTCTTTGTCGAAAAACTAAATGCCTGGCGCATCAGCCTGACGCTACCCGTTATGGAAAACGCACAACATATTATGATGCTGGTGACCGGCGCCGGTAAGGCTGGGATTGTTGGCGAGATACTTGGCGGCACTGCTGGCCGGCTATCCGCAACGCCCGCAAAAAACGTCGCGTGCTATCCGGTGCAAATGATTAACCCGCGCGTCGCCATGGACTGGTATCTTGATACCGCCGCCGCACAATATATTGTTGGGCCAGCGTTATCCAGCGCTTTACCAAGCGTTATACCCCCCGTGATAAAGGATCGGCCATGAAAGTATTTGCAGGTGATATCGGCGGCACAAAAACCTTGCTGCAAATTGCGGACGTGGCAGAGGGTCATTACCAGGTTATTTATGAGCAGCGTTTCGAAAGCCAGCGGTATGATGATTTTCTGCCGTTGGCGCAAAACTTTCTCGCCTCGGCGCCCCATAGCGCCGTGGCGGCGATTGAAGATGCCTGCATTGCCGTTGCGGGACCGGTGGCATCCACCAAGGCCGGACAGCATGCCAAAGTAACCAATTTACCCTGGCAGATTGAAGCGCGATCATTGGCCGCCACGCTACACTTACCGCGCTTGTTATTGATCAATGATTTCCAGGCGATTGGCCATGCAGTTGACGCGCTGGGCAGTGAAGATTTTGTGGTGTTGCAAGCCGGCAAGTGCCAGCCGCGTGCGCCGCGCATTATTATTGGCGCAGGCACAGGCTTGGGTGTCGCGCAAATGATCTGGCAGGCGGGGCGTTACCATATTATTCCCTCCGAAGGCGGGCATGCCGATTTTGCGCCTGCCGATGAAACACAAATGGCTTTGTTGCGTTATATGCAAAGCAATTTATCGCCGTGCATGGATGTCCAGGAGCCACCGCATGTATCATATGACCGCATCCTGTGCGGTCCCGGATTAGTGCAGATATATAAATTTCTCCAGGCACAAACCACCCGCGAGGCGGCGGCATATGATGCCGCCGCCCTCTCTGCCGCTGCCAGCACTGATCCTGTGGCGCGCGCCGCGCTTGACCTGTTCGTTTCCATTTATGGCGCGCAAGCCGGTAATCTGGCGTTATTTAACTTGGCTGATGGCGGAGTGTATGTGGCAGGCGGCATCGCCCCCAAAATTCTTCCCTATATGCAAGCGGGAGGATTCATGCGGGCGTTCTGCGCTAAGGGACGTATGGCAGGGTTGATGGCCGCCATGCCCGTGTCTATCATCACCAACGCGAAGGTGGGCGTCATGGGCGCTGTGCGGGCCGCTGCAGGGCTGTAGAAAAATATGCTAAAATTATCGCCATAGGAACATCCCAATGTATTTAGGAATTCTTAAACCTAAAAACCTCAGCAGGTTTTCCACTGAGGTTTTTAGGTTAAGGTAATGCGCAATGATCATGATGACCGGGATTGCTGATTGACTATGGGTAAAACTTTTTACGATATTTTTGAAGTTGGCAGCAGCGCGACGCCTGATGAAATCCGGGTCGCTTACAAACGTATGGTGCAACGCCACCATCCCGACAAGCATCGTGGCCATGCTTCGTCAGAAGAGTTATTGAAAGCGATCAACTACGCGTACAGTATATTGTCCGATCCGCGCAAGCGTGCCAACTATGATGCCAAGCTTGCCAGCAGTGTCAATGAAGGAGACAGCGCCGCTACGGCCAATGGTGCTGGCGACGCCGTTGCTGGGGATGATGACGAGGCTTTCATAAGATCTCCAACTTCCGCCCCTGCCAGTCCCCGTGCGGCCCGGGATGCGGTTGTTGAAGGTGTGGCCGCGCGCCCTTTTAACGCGCACGCCTCTAATTGCAGCAACACCAGCCATATTAACAGTTGGTTGGCGTTGGTCATGTTGCTCATGATGTTTGTCGCAGTCACCCGCTTTTTTTATCAAATAGCGACCTATGAGACACCCGATACCGCTGGGCCGAGCGGTATCACATTATTTTTTGGTATTATGGTCGGCATTGTCATCGCCTCCGGAGTGGTATGGCTGGCGGGTAAAATGGTGGCTTACACCCTGCCGTTGGCGTGGCCGATGAATTTGATTTTCAGGGGTAAGGTACGTTCTGACCTTAATCCCGAACATCGCCGCATTGCGAGCGTGGTGCTGGTGATGGGTATTCTCCTGACTTTCGCCGTGCCCGAACTGGATCTGGATGGGAATAAGCAGAATGCGCTGGCGGTGCCGCCTGTGGCGGCTACCGCGCAAGTTTTTAACAAGGCTACAGCCAGCCCGGCCACAGGAATACCCGCCGACACACAAAGCCCAAAAAAGACTGCCGCACTGCCTTCTGAGCCGCAACCCGTTTCCCCATTAATTTTAGGGCGGGATGCGCCACCCAGCCGTTCTTCTGATAGGCTGGCGTTGTCCGATACGCCCGCGCGTCCCCCTGTAGCAGACGCGCGTGTAAAATCTGTCGAACCGGAAAAACCGGTTGCCCAAAAGATACCGCCGGTGGCGGCAGTGCCTGCAAAAGAAACTGTTGCCGCGCTTCCTCCGCCTCCCCCTCCACGACCCGCGCCCAAGACGCCTCCTGTCGTCGTTGCCCCCGCAGTAGTGGTT
>JAGVME010000095.1 GCA_020053945.1 Gammaproteobacteria bacterium | reverse complement strand
GAATTTTGATAGCGACACCAATGTCATCGACGTTGCCATCCGTCGTTTGCGGGCGAAGATCGACGATGGCTTCGAGCCCAAGCTCATCCATACCGTGCGCGGCATGGGCTATATGCTCGATGCGGCAGACGAGGCGTGAACGGCTGATGCGGCGGTCACTCCCACCCTCCATGGCTCCCACGACACTTTTGCGTCCCGCACGGCGGCCACTTTCCCTTGCGCTCCGCGTCACCCTCCTCTTCGGCATCGCCGCAGCGATCGTGTTCCCCGTATTCGGCTGGATCATCGACCGCTCCATAAACAATCATTTCAACGATGAAGACAGCGCAGAACTGCGGATCATCACCACCGCCGTACACCAAGCGCTCTCCACCCCCCGCAGCGAAGGCCCACCCGCAACGCTGCAACGGCGGCTCAATGGCATCCTTAGCCGCTATCACGGCGCCTCGCTGTTCATCACTGCGCAAGATGGACAGCCGATCTTCGCCAGCGCTGGCACGGGGCTTGATCTCGCCAAGCTGATCCGCGACCCTATTGCTGCGTCCCCCGGCAACCCAATTCAACAATGGCGTGACACGGGCCACACCTATCGCGTACTCATCCAGCGCCCTGACCCTAACGACCGCCGCGCCTACACGGTGGTGGCCGCCATCCTTATCGACCATCATATTCAATTCCTCGAAGGCTTTCGGCAAACCCTGGCGATCATGACCGCCAGCGCCATCACGCTCATGAGCCTGCTCGGCTGGATTGCGGTGCGGTGGGGGCATGCGCCGCTGCATCACATCGTCACCAAAATCCGCAAGATCAGCGCCAATGAGCTGAATACGCGCATCGCTCCGCAAACAATACCGGTGGAACTCGCCGACCTGGCAATGTCATTCAACGAAATGCTTGGCCGCATGGAAGAGGCTTTTGTCCGGCTTTCAAATTTTTCCGCCGATCTCGCGCATGAGCTACGCACACCTGTCACTAATCTGCTGACCCAAACCCAAGTCGCGCTTTCCCAGCCGCGTAGCCCCAATGAATATCGCGAAATCCTCTACTCTAATATGGAGGAATTCGAACGTATGTCACAGATGATCGGCGACATGCTCTTTCTGGCGCAGGCAGACAATGGCCTGTACATGCTGAACGCGGTTACCGTCGATCTGGGCAAAGAAGTTCAATCACTCTTCGAGTATTACGAAGTCTGGGCCGATGAACGCCATGTGACACTGGCACTGCAAGGCGCCGCCACAGTCTCGGGTGACCGGTTGATGTTACGGCGCGCCCTGAGCAACCTTCTGTCCAACGCGATCCGTCACACGCCCACTGGCCAAACCGTACGGGTAACACTTGAATCCAGCACCCGCGATGGGGTCGGCATTATTGTCGAAAATCCCGGCGCTCCCATACCTACCGAGCACCTGCCAAGATTGTTCGACCGTTTTTACCGTGTCGACCCCTCAAGACAGCGGGGTGGCGAAGGAACAGGGCTGGGCTTAGCCATCGTCAAATCCATCGTGGATGTGCATGGCGGTAGAATTGAAGTAAAGTCTACTGATGATTACACAACGTTTCGGATTACTTTACCTGGTTGACATCAAGGGGCTTAGAGCCTATTCAATATCTCGATCAAGGGAAGAGAGAAGCGAAGGGTTCCCGGCGCAAGGCAAAAGTGTCCGAAAAAGCGGAGTATACACGTAGTATATGAGCATTTTGAGGACACTTTTAACGCCGCGCCGCGCCCTTCAGCGAGATATTGAACAGGCTCTTAGGCACATCCCTATCGTTGCGCTCGCTTGCGCAGGGTAATGTAAACTACATCCTATGGCCAAACTCATAAACTCCGCTTGGGATCCGCAATTCATTTTCCGTTCACCTATGTTTGAACCCTTGTTACCGTTAGCGCACAAACTTGCTGATTTCACCTATGGCTGGCCGAGTTTGCATGATTACCAAATTCTTTTGGCACAACACCCTGAACCGATCCTGACACATCATGGCGCACCCCTACGCATCGCTGTGCAGGGGCCACGGCCGCGGTGTCTTGAAGAGCAGTATGCGTCGCGAATTTATCTGACAGGTGAGATACAAACCCGCGTCGCCAACTGGCACGATTTTTTTCAACTGCTGACATGGCTAACGTTCCCCAAAACCAAGGCGGCAATCAATGCCATTCACCATCAAGCGGCCACAGGGCGGTTTGCGGCCGCCACGGAAAGCGGTCGCCGCTCCCCGGTCGAAAACATGTTATCGCTGTTTGACGAAGGTGGCGCGATCGTGGCGTGTTCTGATGCAGGGCTGCTACAAATGATCCGCGACTTTGACTGGAAAAACCTTTTCTGGCAACACCGCGCCGGGCTGACCGGGAAAATGGATTGCATCATCTTCGGTCATGCACTGTACGAAAAAGCCTTGGCGCCTTACATTGGAATGACAGCAAACAGTGTGTTGCTACCCGTCGATCCCGGCTTTTTTTATAAACTTATGGATGAAAAAATAAGAATTATTGATGATCAGTTATCAACACTTTTTATTAATGGCACCCACTACCAATCTCCCCAGGCGCTATCCCCCTTGCCTATCCTCGGCATACCCGGCTGGGATATGCACAACGTACACGAAAGCTATTATGACAATACCGCCTATTTCCGGCCTGGACGCGCCAAACGAGGCTCCCCGTAACTCCATTTGTCCGCCCTCTTCAACCCTTCGGGTCCAGATCCCCCGCTACGCCGCGTGCGCCCCAGTATACACAAATGCTGCAAGCGCAAGGATGTGCGGAGCAGCCTGCGTTTATGTCATCGCCCTTATCATTGGTTCATGCGGTACTTGTGCGTCCTGCGCCGTACCAGCTTTAATCAAGGCGCGTTTTGCGGCAGGTGACAATTGCTTAATTACATGTTCTTTGCGTAATGCGGTGCCATGATCAAGAGCGGGCTCTTGATAAACCAACACTACAGGCCCCCGGGCACGCGTGTATTTTGCGCCGGTGCCCGCATTATGCTGCGCCAGGCGAGCCGCGATATTTTTGGCAACGCCAGTATATAAACTATCATCCACGCACCGCACAATATAAACGTACCACGCCCCCATCGCTTACACCGCCTTTGCATTTTATAGTGGATGGATAATTGCGCGCAGCCATAAGAGGCGCCTTATCCTTACAGGGTTTACAGCTTCTCGCCCCAGCGCAACTTCGCCCGCAGAATTTGGTAATGATCATGATCCGCAGGGTGGATCAACCGCACCGGCAGCGCTTGTTTGTGGATATGGATCTGGTCGCCTTCAAGGCAGGCCATGGCGATTTGCCCATCGCAGGTAAGTTGCGCGCGGTCATGGTTACAATCAGTGAGGATGATAGTGATCCGGCTGTCGCTGTTAACCACAATAGGCCGGCTACTTAAAGTATGCGGGCAAATCGGCACCAGCGCCAACGCATCCAGTGTCGGATGCAGGATGGGGCCGCCGCCTGACAGCGCATACGCCGTAGAACCCGTGGGCGTGGCGATAATCATCCCGTCGGAACGCTGGCTGCTGACAAACTGGCCATTAATGTAAGTTTCAAATTCAATCATGCGCGCCAAATTCCACTTATGGATGACGGCATCGTTAAAAGCATTGCTGACACTAATTTTCTCGCCATTGCGCTCGATGGCGCTGGAAATCAGGCAGCGTTCTTCCAGTAAATAATGGCCACGCAAAATTTCTTCCAGGCGTTCAATCATCCGCTCCGGTGAAATGTCGGCAAGGAACCCTAATCGCCCCAAGTTGACGCCCGCCAATGGAATGCCGTACTCCACAAGCGCACGGGCCGCGTTGAGCAACGTGCCATCACCCCCCACCACAATCGCCAGGTCGCACTGTGCGCCAAGATCCTCGCGGCTGGCAGTTTCCATGCCATGGCCGGGATAGGTATGCGCCGTCGCTTCCTCGAATAGCACCCGCACCCCACGCGTGCGCAGATGGGAGTGCAGAATGCGCAAGGTCTCGCCCACGTGTGGATCGCCCCGCTTGCCGAGCAAGCCGATGGTAGTGAAAGTGGCGGGTATTTTCTTGGACATGGTTAATTATGGCCCGTTGTGGCGCGTTATTAAAAAACTGTTCACAATTTCGCTGTAGGGCTCATCGTGGCGTTGCCCGGATATCCCTTGGGCAAGAGCGCCGCCGGTTTTTGGGAGCAACGTAGCCAACGTTATCACGCTCTGCACCAGACGCCAACACCTTGTTTTAAAAGACGGGGGTTAAAACCTGACACATAAGATATCCAGGGAGTTTGGTTTTGGCACTCGTTGTGTTAGAGTGCTATCAAAAGAATCAGGTACTATCCTTCATCCAACCATGTTAGAAATTAACGAACGCGCACAACGTCTGTTAAAAAAGCTGGTAGAGACCTATATCCGTGACGGTCAGCCAGTGGGTTCGCGTACGCTTGCCCGCAATTCTGGGTTGGATTTAAGCCCCGCCACGGTCCGTAATATCATGATAGACCTTGAAGAATTGGGCATGGTGATGTCGCCGCACACTTCAGCGGGCCGGATACCTACGGCCAAAGCCTATCGGCTTTTTGTGGATGCCTTGGTAAAGGTGCAGCCACTTCATGAAAAAGAAGTAAGACATTTTAAAAATCAACTGGATACCAGCGGTGGTCGGGGAGATTTGCTCGATTCCGCGTCAGCGCTGCTATCTGATATCACGCGTATGGCGGGTATCGTTATGGTGCCGCGCCCCGATATTATCGTATTACGGCAAATTGAATTTTTGCCACTTTCTGATGACAACCGGGTACTGGTCATCGTGGTGGTAAACGAGCGCGAGGTGCAAAATCGCATCATCACCACCGCGCGGCGCTACTCACCTGCCGAACTTCAACAAGCGGCCAATTACCTGACAGCCATGTTCGTCGGTAAAGATTTATATACGATTAGAAATGCCGTTTTGTCAGAAATGAAAGCCGCCAAAGATGAAATAAACAGCGTCATGCAAAGCGCCATCACCATGGCGGGCCAGGTGTTTGGCGATACGCCCACCGAAACGGGTTATGTGCTGGCTGGCCAGACTAATTTAATGGATTTTACCGAGCTGTCTAACCTTGAAAAACTTCGCCAACTATTTGATGCGTTTAATAAAAAGAACGATATCCTGCATTTACTAGACCAGTGTTTGCGTGCCGAATCAGCGCAGGTGTTTATTGGTGGTGAATCAGGTTATAAAGCGCTGGAAGAATGCAGCGTGGTCACCGCGCCCTATATGATCGAAGGGCGGTTGGTCGGCGTGCTGGGGGTCATCGGGCCCACCCGCATGGCTTATGAGCGGGTGATTCCCATTGTGGATGTAACCGCAAAATTATTAAGCGCCGCCTTGACCCAGCGCCCTTGAATTCCCCGCAAACGCCCCTATGTTGAAAACTACTTTAACCTCAAAATGGCCTAGGGAAACCGACGGGAAAGATCAGGTGGATTGCCATTTTTACGTTTAACCCCCTTTCAGGAGAAAAGTTAAGTGACCGCTACACAAGAGAATTTTAAAGAATCCATGAACGATCCCCGCAAAGACACTATGGGAGATAGCATGGCTGATACCGGAGCCGATCAAGCGGCTACCGCCGAAGATGCTGGGTCACTGCCCTATGAAGAGCTACAATCCGCATTACAGGCGGCACACACACAGGTCGAGGAGCAGCGTAACCAACTGTTGCGCACCCGTGCGGAAATGGAAAACTTACGCCGCCGCGCCGAGCGCGACCTCGAAAACGCCCACAAATATAGCTTAGAACGGTTCATCAACGAAATTTTGCCGATAAAGGATAGCCTGGAAATGGGTTTGCAGGTGGTGAGTGAGGATGCAACGGAAACGGTAGATATGGATAAAGTGCGTGAGGGCATGGATCTTACGCTTAAAATGATGCAGGCACTGCTTCAGAAGATGGCCGTGCGGGAAATCAATCCCCTGGGTGAAAAATTTAACCCAGACATGCATCAGGCCATGATGGCCCAAGAAGCAACCGATGCTGAACCGAACACGGTCCTGGCGGTGTATCAGAAAGGCTATTCATTAAACGACCGGGTGGTGCGTCCCGCCATGGTCGTTGTATCAAAGGCACCCTTATCATAAAAAGCGGCAAGAACCAGGTTTTACCTCAACCAAGGGATGAAACGCGCCACCCTAGATACCTCTAAGCGAGGCAAATGGGGTAAATAAATGGATGCCGCCATTACGGCCAATGCCCTTGAAATCACATTAAAAACCCCCATTTATTCAGGCATAGGCAGACGATACCAACTTCATTCAGCATTAAATTAAACCGTCAGGAGATATAAATTTATGGGTAAAATTATTGGCATTGACTTGGGCACCACTAACTCCTGCGTTGCGGTGATGGAAGGCGGCAAGCCGCGCGTGATCGAAAACGCCGAAGGTGCGCGCACCACGCCGTCGATTGTGGCCTACACTGAAGACGGTGAAATCCTGGTCGGCCAGGCGGCCAAGCGTCAGGCCGTCACCAATCCTACCAATACACTGTTTGCGGTAAAGCGCTTGATCGGCCGTAAATTCGCCGATGAAGTCGTGCAGCGCGACATTAAAATGGTGCCCTATAACATCATGGCCGCCGACAATGGCGATGCCTGGGTGCAAGTGCAGGGTAACAAACGCATGGCGCCGCCGGAAATTGCCGCGCGCGTGTTGATGAAAATGAAAAAGACCGCCGAAGATTATCTGGGCGAGCCAGTGACTGAAGCCGTTATTACCGTGCCCGCGTATTTTAACGATTCACAACGCCAGGCTACCAAAGACGCTGGCAAGATTGCGGGGCTGGACGTCAAACGCATCATCAATGAACCTACCGCCGCGGCGTTGGCATTTGGTATGGATAAAAAGCCCGGCGAAAGCAAAATCGCCGTGTACGACCTGGGCGGTGGCACGTTTGATATTTCCATTATTGAAATCGCCGAAGTGGATGGCGAGCATCAGTTCGAGGTGTTATCTACGAACGGTGATACTTTCCTCGGCGGCGAAGATTTTGATTCGCGCCTGATCGAGTACCTGGCCGCGGAATTCAAGAAAGACACTGGCATTGACCTGCACAATGACCCACTGGCGTTACAACGCCTCAAAGAAGCGGCAGAAAAAGCCAAGATCGAGTTGTCATCCAGCCAGCAGACCGATGTCAATTTGCCGTACATCACCGCCGATGCCAAAGGTCCAAAACACCTTAACATCAAGCTGACGCGCGCCAAGCTGGAATCACTGGTGGAAGAGTTGATCGAGCGTACCATTGCCCCGTGCAGAATCGCGCTCAAAGATGCCGGTTTGCAGCCTTCGCAAATTGATGACGTGATATTGGTCGGCGGCCAAACCCGTATGCCCAAGGTGCAGGATAAGGTCAAGGAATTCTTCGGCAAAGAGCCGCGCAAAGATGTCAATCCCGATGAAGCGGTGGCCGTAGGCGCGGCGATCCAGGCGGGTGTATTGGGCGGTGAAGTTAAAGATGTGCTGCTGCTGGATGTCACGCCCTTGTCACTGGGCATTGAAACCATGGGCGGCGTGATGACCAAGCTCATCGAAAAAAATACCACCATTCCCACGAAGGCAACGCAGGTATTCTCCACGGCGGAAGATAACCAGACCGCCGTCACCGTGCACGTGTTGCAGGGTGAACGTGAAATCGCCGCCGCCAACAAATCGCTGGGGCGTTTTGACCTTGCAGACATTCCGCCCTCGCGGCGTGGCATGCCGCAAATTGAAGTGGGATTTGATATTGATGCCAACGGTATCCTCAATGTTTCGGCACGGGATAAAGCTACCGGTAAACAGCAATCCATCGTCATTAAAGCCTCTTCCGGGCTGAGCGACGAAGAAATCAAGCGCATGGTCCAGGACGCTGAAGCGCATGCCGAGGAAGACCGCAAGTTCCATGAGTTGGTGCAGGCGCGTAATCAGGCCGACAACATGGTGCATGCGACAGAAAAGGCACTCAAAGACCTGGAAGGCCAATTGCAGGGCGATGAGAAGCAGCGTATCGAAGCGGCCATGGCTGAGCTGAAAGAAACCATGAAAGGTGACGATAAAGCCGCTATAGAAGCCAAGACAGCGGCCTTGACTACTATCTCATCCGCGCTGATCGAACGCGCCTACGCGGCGGCTAACGCCGCCACAGGCCAAGGTAATGGACCTACAGAAAATGCGTCGGCCAATGCAGGCGGTAAAAACAATGATGATGTAGTTGACGCGGAGTTTGAAGAAGTCAAGGACGATAGGAGTAAATAATAACGAATGCCCCTCTTCCCTTTCCCGTGTGCGGGAGGGGAGGAGGGTGTACAACTGCAAGAAAATCAAAAACGGCAACTCGAACATAAAAACATGGCAAAACGCGATTATTATGAAGTACTGGAAGTGGCGCGCAACGCCAGTGAAGCCGACATCAAAAAGGCGTATCGACGCCTTGCCATGAAGCTTCATCCCGACCGTAATCCGGATGATGCTTCCGCGGAAGAAAAATTCAAGGAAGCGAAAGAGGCCTATGAGGTACTTGCCGACGAGCGTAAGCGTGCCGCGTATGACCAATTCGGCCACGCGGGTGTAGACCCCAGCGCCGCAGGTGGCGGCGGCGCCCAAGGCGGCAATTTCAGCGATATTTTTGGCGATATTTTTGGCGACATCTTTGGTGCGGGGGGGCGGGGCGGCGGCCGTTCCAACCAGGGCGTCGATTTGCGCTATAACATGGAATTAAGCCTTGAAGAGGCGGTGCATGGCACCACTGTCAAGGTACGCATACCCACCCTGACAACATGCGCCACGTGCGCTGGCAGCGGCGCCAAAAAAGGCACTACGGTCTCCCCCTGCACTACCTGCGCAGGCCACGGTCAGGTGCGGGTACAGCAAGGATTTTTCTCTTTGCAGCAAACATGTCCGCGCTGCAAGGGTTCGGGGAAGATGATTCCTAACCCATGCGGCACCTGCCATGGCCAAGGGCGGGTTCAGGAACACAAAACATTGTCAGTTAAAATTCCTCCAGGCGTGGATAACGGTGACCGTATCCGCTTGGCAGGTGAAGGTGCCGCCGGTGAAAACAATGGGCCGCACGGTGATCTCTATGTGCATATCAGCGTCCGCGAGCATGCGATTTTTACGCGTGAAGATAATGACCTGATGTGTGAAGTGCCGGTGAGTTTCAGCACGCTGGTATTGGGCGGTGAACTGGAAGTTCCGACCCTTGATGGCCAGGTCATGTTGAAAATCCCCGCTGAAACCCAGTCAGGTAAAATGTTCCGCTTGCGCGGCAAAGGTGTCAAATCCGTGCATGGCAGCGGCACCGGAGATTTGCTGTGTCGTGTGGTAGTCGAAACGCCGGTAAAACTCACACGCCAGCAAAAAGAACTGTTGCAGGAATTTGACCGCTCACTCAAAGAAGGCCAGGACAAGCACAATCCGCGCTCCAGCTCATGGTTCAATGGGGTGAAAAAGTTTTTCGATACGATGAAGTTTTGATTTTCGTTATTCCGACCTACGCCCCGCTCTTCCCCGTAAGGGAAGAGCGGTTCCTGCATTACCCCCCAAACTTAAACACCACACCCGCCAGCGGCGGCAATGTAATTTCGATGGAATACGGCCTGCCCATCCAGGGCGTGGCGGTGGCGGGAATGGGGTCATAATTCCCGAGATTGCTTCCGCCGTAATACACGGAGTCAGAATTTAAAAGCTCTTTATACATGCCCCCACAAGGTACACCAATGCGATAGTGAGGGCGGGGCACGGGTGTGAAGTTGAACACGGCGATGATGAAGCTGTCGTCGGTTTTGCGCATGTAACTGATCACGGACTGCGTGGCGTCATGGCAATCTATCCATTCAAAACCTTGATGATCGAAGTCATAGTGATGCAGCGCGGGGTGTGCGCGGTAGAGGTGGTTAAGGTCGCCGACCAGGGTTTGCACGCCTTTATGTAACGGGTATTGCAACACATACCAATCAAGCGTCGCCGCATGATTCCATTCCTGGCCCTGGCCGAACTCGCAGCCCATGAATAATAATTTCTTGCCGGGGTAAGTGAACATATAGGTGTAAAGCAGGCGCAGGTTGGCGAAGCGTTGCCATTCATCACCGGGCATTTTGTGGAGCAGCGATTGTTTGCCATGTACCACTTCATCATGCGAAAACGGCAGCACGAAATTTTCGGTGAACGCATACAGCAGGCCGAAGGTAAGCTGATCGTGCTGGTAGTGGCGGTGGATGGGATCTTTACCCATGTATTTCAAGGTATCATGCATCCAGCCCATATTCCATTTCATGCTGAATCCCAGGCCACCTAACCAGGTGGGGCGTGACACCATCGGCCAGGAAGTGGATTCTTCGGCGATGATCACGGTGCCCGGTTGCTGGTCATGGGTGAGCTGGTTGACTTCACGCAGGAAGGCGAGCGCTTCGAGGTTTTCATTGCCGCCGTAAATGTTGGGTTCCCAGTCACCTGCTTCACGTGAATAATCCAGATAGATCATCGAGGCCACCGCGTCTACGCGCAGCCCATCGAGATGAAACTCTTCAAGCCAGTACAGCGCGTTCGACAGCAGGAAATTTTTAACTTCGTTGCGGCCATAATTAAAGATATAAGTGCCCCAGTCACGGTGCTCGCCGCGCCGTGGGTCTTCGTGCTCATACAGCGCCGTGCCGTCAAAACGTGCGAGGCCATGCAGGTCTTTGGGGAAGTGGCCGGGTACCCAGTCCAATAGCACGCCGATGCCGTTACGGTGGCAATGGTCGACGAAGTAACGGAAATCATCAGGCGTGCCGAAGCGGCTGGTGGCGGCATAATAGCCAATGGTTTGATAACCCCACGAGGCATCCAGCGGGTGTTCGGTAATGGGTAGCAGTTCGATATGGGTAAAACCCAACGGTTTGACGTGGCTTACCAGCCGGTGCGCCAGTTCACGGTAATTAAGGAAATGGCCTTGGTCATCGCGCTGCCACGAGCCCAGGTGTACTTCATAAGTGGACATGGGTTGATGCAACCAGTCGGTGGGTGCCGCGGCCGTTTCTGCGCATCCTGCGCCCTGCGCGGCGCGCCTCTGCATCCACTCGCCATCACACCATTGATAATCCCGCGCGGTGTCTACAATCGAGGCGGTGCCAGGGCGTACTTCCGCGCGTCGCGCATACGGATCAACTTTAGTATGCAGCGCGCCACTGTCGCGGTTGCGGATTTCAAACTTGTAAAGTGCGCCGTCGCCAAGACCGGGTATGAACAGTTCCCATATGCCATGATCACTGTGTACGCGCATCGGATAACGGCGGCCATCCCATTGGTTAAAATCGCCAATCACACTCACACGTTCGGCATTGGGCGCCCAAACCGTGAACAATATACCGTCGATGGCCGCTCCCGGCATCCTGCCTCCTGCGTCGTGCATGGATGCACAAGTGTCGCCAGAAGCAGGAGGCTGAAAGCGACCGACACTAGCAGAACCCTTCGCTACCGCTCTTCCCTGTACGTCGCCTTCTACCGTACGGGGATGCGCGCCGAGAAAACGATAGGCATGCCAATGCCTGCCTGCCGAGAATAAACCCAAGTCATATTGCGCAAGCTGGCTGGTAAAACAGTAGGGGTCGTAAGCAACATGCGTGTTGCCTAAAGCATCTTGCCAGCGTAGCCGATAGTGCTGTGGAACCTTGCCACCTGTGCCGCGCCATTCAAACAGGTCCGTATGGGGAATACGTTGCAGCGGCTGGTTATTTTCCACTAAGAATACTTCAGCGGCGCCGGGGATATAAGCGCGCACCACTTCATCGCCGTCCGCTTCGGTATGCTTACCCAATACTGCAAAAGGGTCATGGTGGCGCGCTTCCGCAATTTTGTACAGGTCAGGTGAAGGATTGTCCAGGGTCATTTTCATGGGATATTTAATATAAATAACAAAGTAGTATGAGCATTGATTAACGTATGATGTATAGTATCATACTTAACAAGGGGTTCCGTGGGTCGTGCGTCGGGGTTTCATACCACGATGAAATTCAAATTGATTCAAAACTTTCTTGCCATCCAATAACGTAACAGCCATGGGGGGAGTGATTGTGGTTCCTGGTCAGAAAACACGTTTTATCAGCCGTCTTACGCGTGACACATTAGCATTGATTCTTGCCGGGGGGCGCGGTTCCCGGCTCGCAAATCTTACGGAATGGCGCGCCAAACCGGCTGTGCCGTTTGGCGGCAAATTCCGCATCATTGATTTCCCCCTTTCCAATTGCATTAATTCCGGCATCCGCCGTATCGGTGTCCTCACCCAATACAAAGCGCATTCGTTGATTCGCCATATTCAACAAGGATGGGGATTTTTGCGCGGTGAATTTGGTGAATACGTCGAATTGTTACCGGCGCAGCAGCGCGTCGATGCAAAATGGTATGCCGGCACGGCCGATGCGGTTTATCAAAACCTGGACATTATCCGTTTGCATGATCCTGAATATGTGCTGATCCTGGCAGGCGACCATATTTACAAGATGGATTACGGCACCATGATTGCATACCATGTTGAACATGGCGCGGATATGACGGTGGGATGCATGGAAGTGCCCCTTAATGAGGCGCGTGCCTTTGGTGTGATGTCAGTGGATGCAGCGGGCAAAGTAATTAAGTTCACCGAAAAACCCCCGAATCCCGAACCGATTCCTGGCCGGGCTGGGGTAACGTTGGTTTCAATGGGAATTTATATATTTAACACCAAATTTCTCTATGAGCAACTGATTAAAGACGCGGACAAAAAAGATTCCAGCCATGATTTTGGCAAGGATGTCATTCCCGCGATTATTGAAAAATACCGGGTGCTGGCTTATTCGTTCCGTGATGTGCAGAATAATGTGCAAGCCTATTGGCGCGACGTGGGAACAGTGGATGCTTTCTGGCAGGCCAATATGGAATTGATCGGGATCACGCCGGACCTTAATCTCTATGATGAGGAATGGCCGATTTGGACTTACCAGGAACAGCTTCCGCCTGCAAAGTTTGTATTTGATGATGAAGAGCGCCGCGGCATGGCGGTTGATTCCATGGTGTCAGGAGGCTGCATTATTTCGGGCGCGGTGGTCAGGCATTCATTACTGTTTTCCAATGTGCATGTGCATTCTTATTCCACGGTGAAAGATTGCGTAGTGTTACCCAGCGTGGAAATTGGCGAACATTGCCATCTTACCCGGGTGGTAGTTGACAAGGGATGCCGTCTCCCGGCAGGCACAGTGATCGGCGCTGATTTAAACGAAGATGCCAAACGCTACCATGTAACACCCAATGGCATCGTACTGGTTACTCCTGAAATGCTGGGGCTGGAAATACATCATGTCCGATAGTAATAACGCGCCAGGCGGCGCCACTAAAAAACGCTTGAAGGTAGTGCTGTGCTGGCATATGCATCAGCCGCAATACCGGGATCTCATCAGCGGCGAATACCAATTGCCTTGGACTTACCTACACGGCATGAAAGATTATGTAGACATGGCAGCGCACATTGAGGCGGTGCCCAATGCGCGCGCCGTGGTCAATTTCGCACCCGTTTTGCTTGAGCAAATTGCGGATTATGCCGCGCAAATCCAGGGTTTTTTGCAGAATACCCATGCGATCCGTGATCCGTTGCTGGCCGCCTTGGTACAACCCGTTTTACCTGTCGATTCCGGCCAGCTCCTCCTTTTGGTCAAAGCCTGTTTGCGCGTTAATGAAAAACGTGTGATTAATCGTTTTCCAGCGTATCGCCAACTGGCGGACATGGGCACCTGGGTGGCCACCAAACCGGAAGCCCTGGCTTATTTGAATGACCAATTCATGGTGGATCTGCTGGTATGGTATCACTTGGCGTGGTTAGGCGAGACGGTGCGGCGCGAAGATAAGCGTGTTAAGGAATTGATGGACAAATGCACCGGATATTCACTGCATGACCGCCGCTTATTGCTGGAAATTATCGGTGAATTATTGGGAGGCATCATTGGCCGCTATGCCGCATTAGCCAACAGCGGCCAGGTGGAATTGTCCCTTACACCGTATGCGCATCCGATTGTCCCATTGCTATTGGATTTACGCTCGGCACACGAAGCCATGCCCGATGCGCCGCTCCCGCATATCGAAGAGTATCCGGGCGGCGAAGCCCGCGCGCATTGGCATATCAAAAAAGGCCTGGAAACCTTCAAACATTACTTTGGCATCACTCCCCTCGGCTGCTGGCCCTCAGAAGGCGGCGTCAGCACGGCGGCCGTGAAGCTGTTAGGCGAAAACGGATTTCGTTGGGTCGCAAGTGGCGGCAGTGTTATGCATAACAGTTGGGCGCACGCCAAAACCGCCGCCGCTGCGGCTCCAAAGACCAAGACCGCGCCTACGCCTATCCCTGGAGTAAATGGCGTCGGCGTACATCATCCCTATCGCCTGGAAGCATTACTGCCAAAAAATAAAGTGGCGTGTTTTTTTCGTGATGACGGGCTTTCTGATTTAATTGGCTTCACTTATTCCGACTGGCATGCCGATGATGCCGTCGCCAACCTGATCCACCATCTGGGAAACATCTCGGCGGCAGCATCAGAACCGGACAGTGTTGTTTCAATTATTATGGATGGCGAAAATGCTTGGGAATATTATCCGGAAAATGGCTATTATTTTTTGAGTGCTCTATACCGCCGTTTAGCGGAGCATCCTGATATTGAGTTGACCACATTCTCTGCCTGCCTGGATGATGAAACCACCCTATACCCGATGCCAGAACTCGTAGCGGGAAGCTGGGTGTATGGCACCTTTTCCACCTGGATTGGCAGCCCCGATAAAAACCGCGGCTGGGGCATGTTGGGCGATGCCAAACGGGCATTTGATAAAGTGGTAGCCAGCAATAAATTAAGCGCCGAACAGCTTGCCCATGCCGAGCAACAATTAGCGGTCTGCGAAGGCTCAGACTGGTTCTGGTGGTTTGGTGATTACAACCCGGCGGATACAGTAAGTGACTTTGAACGCCTGTACCGCCGTCATTTGGTTAACCTGTACCAAATGCTTAATGTTGATCCGCCCGAATATTTATCGCATGCACTTTCCCATGGCGGCGGCGCACCACAAATGGGCGGGGTGATGCGGCCAGGCCAGATAGCTCCCTGATGCAAGGTACCGGACCGCAAAACAGCCCTTCTCATTTATGTGGGGGCCCGCGCAAAAACCAATGCTTGGACCGGCGCAGGGCAGGTATTTTATTGCACCCCACCTCACTCCCTGATAGCGATTTAGGGTCGGATGCATTTCGCTTTATTGACTTTATGGTAACGTGCGGCATGACCGTATGGCAGATGCTGCCCTTGGGCCCTACCCACGACGATGGTTCACCCTATCAATGCTTGTCCGCGCATGCGGGTAATCCCCGTTTGATTAGCCTGGAACTGTTAGTGCAGGGCGGGTGGCTACCACCAGAAAGCGCCGCACTTGAGCCAACAGACCCCGCGGCGCACCGCAACTCATGCCTTGCGCAAGCGTACCAAGGCTTTAAACAGCACGCCTCAGCGGAAGATAATGCCGCGTTCAAAACTTTTCCCTCAGCGTCCCCTTGGCTGAAAGATTTCGCGTTATATGTTGCCTTGCACCACGAAAATGCGGGGCGTTCCTGGCTGGATTGGCCGGTGTTGTTGCGCGACCGGGATCCCGGCGCTTTAGAGGAAGCGCGGCAGCGCCTTGCTGGGGCGATAGGGCAAATTTATTTTGAGCAATTCATATTTTTCCGCCAATGGTATGCCCTCAAACACTACGCCAATGAACGGGGTATTCTGCTGTTTGGCGACATGCCTATTTTTGTCGCGCATGACAGTGCCGACGTATGGGCGCACCGTCATTACTTCAAGCTGGACCCATCAGGCCATCCCTGGGTGGTCGCGGGCGTGCCTCCCGATTATTTTTCAGCGACAGGGCAGCGCTGGGGCAATCCACATTATGAATGGGAGCGCATGCAGGCGGATGGTTTCCAATGGTGGATGGAACGCATGGCTACGCAGTTTGCGTTGTTTGACCTGGTGCGCATTGATCATTTCCGTGGTTTTGAGGCCTGTTGGGAAATCCCGGCGGAAAACCCCACAGCCGAGGGCGGCCGTTGGGTCCAGGTGCCTGGCGACGCCTTCTTTGATGCGCTACAGAAAAAATTCACTGCCTTACCGCTGGTGGCGGAAGACTTGGGGGTTATCACGCCAGAAGTCGATGCCCTGCGTGAAAAATACCATATGCCGGGCATGAAAATTTTACAGTTTGCCTTTGATGGCGGCCCCACCAATCCTTATCTTCCGCACAACCACAAAAAAGACAGCGTGGTATACACTGGCACACACGACAACAACACCACGCTGGGTTGGTTCCAGGAACTATCTTATCCCGCGCAAAATTACATCATGGAATATCTGGCCAAACCGCTGGAATCCATGCCCTTGCCCCTGATACGCAGCGCGCTTGCTTCGGTGGCATGCCTGGCCATTATCCCCATGCAAGATGCATTAAGGCTGGACGCCACACACCGCATGAACTTACCCGGCACTTCGCAGGGCAATTGGGGGTGGCGCTACAGTTGGGATCAAATACCCGCCGACTTGCCGGCTCGCCTGCGGCGGATGGTGGAGATGTATGGCAGGCTGTGAAGCTCGCCCAAACAAATCCACCCATTCCATCAAGGCCCTTTATTCTTGCTGTGGTTCCTACTGAAGCTTTTAGGATAATGGAAATTTTGGATAAATGGCCAAAATAACACGGGGCGCATCATGCGCCCCGTGAACCTCTAATGAAAGATTATTTTTTGGTGTCAGGCGGTATTTTCAGCGCCATCCATATCGGGTCATCACGGCGCTGCACCAGCAATGGAATCGACTTCCCAACCGGCAGTTCAGCGACTAGGCGCTTAAACTGGGCCACGTTTTCAAGGGTTACGCCATTCAGGTTCAACAGAATATCACCGCTCCGTACCCCCGCTTTCTGGGCCGGACCTTCCTTGATACGTTGCACCATTACGCCACCTTTGCCGCCATTATCCAGCTCCGCACGCTGCCTCTGGCTCAGGTCAACCACGGCTACCCCGAGACGCTGCTCCACATCACCCTCGGGAGCGGCAGGCGCTGCCGACACCTTGGGTTCCTCTTCCGCCGGTAACTCCCCTATGCTCACCTTGAGAGTCTTGGGCTTGCCCTGGCGTATCACCTTCACCTCCACTTCTTTACCAATGGGGGTAACGCCAACCAAAGGCGGCAGGCTCGAAGACTTGGTAACTTCCTTACCATCAAACTCGACAATCACATCGCCCACTTCAAATCCGGCACGTTGGGCGGGGCTGTTCGGCATCACCCGCGCAGCGGCGGCGCCGCCCGGCTTTTTCAGGCCAAACGATTCCGCCAAGTCACGCGTAACATCTTGCACCAGCACACCGAGCCAACCACGCGTAACATGGCCACGCGATTTGAGCTGTTCAACCACATTCATCGCAAGATCAATGGGGATGGCGAATGACAACCCCATGTACCCGCCAGTACGGCTGTAAATTTGCGCGTTAATGCCGACCACCTCACCCTGCAGGTTAAACAACGGCCCACCCGAATTGCCGGGATTGATGGCGACATCCGTCTGGATAAAGGGCACGTAATTCTCACTTGGCAAATTACGGCCCACGGCGCTGACAATACCGGCGGTTACGGTATGGTCAAAATCAAACGGCGAACCAATCGCCAGCACCCACTCGCCCACCTGTAATTCCCGGGAACGCCCGATCTTTGCCACCGGCAAGTTATCGGCTTCAATTTTCAATACGGCAACATCGCTACGATTATCCGTACCAACCAATTTCGCCACCAGCTCGCGGCGGTCGCTCAGGCGTACCACAATCTCATCAGCGCCTTTGATGACATGATGGTTAGTCAACACATAACCATCGGATGAAACAATGAACCCCGAACCCAAGGATTTTTCGTCAAGATCTTCCGGCGCATTATTTTCTTCGCCCTTGTCACCGTCCTTGTCATCAAAAAAACGCTTTAAGAGGTCTTCGGGCATGCCTTCGGGCGCTTTGCCGTGCGGGTTTTTCGAACCCCGCTTGGGCACCTTTTGCGAAGTGCTGATATTAACCACCGCCGGGCTATTTTCATCAACAATCTTGGTGAAATCAGGCAACCCACGTGCCTGTACGGAGGAGGCCATCGAAAATCCCAGTAACACGGCAGAAATCAGCAAGCCTTTCACCAGTGTCACTACAGATTGGGCAACATTGCGTTTCATATCGTATGTCATAATACCTCTCAACTTTGCGGCAGGTTCATTAGCAAACCTACTTGTACAATAAAAACCCCGCCACGCTTTACAAATATTAACGCGGCCTGCGGGTGCGATTTATCGCGTTACACCCTGAAATGACTCACCAATCATACGCACCGCAGCCACCGGGACTTCACCCACCACGGTAATCTGGTGATTGCTCACCCTTCTGGCAAAGGCATTGACCGCGCCCATGCGTGACACACCGGTGAAGGGGGTTTTGTCATGCGGGGTATTCTTTTCCATGAAGACCGAAACCGAGGCAAGGCCGTCGGTAAACACCAGATGTTCCACCACGCCGCCACTTTTGTTCATACGCCGGTTGCGCTCAACCAATGCAAAACCCTCCGGCATTTTACTGATTTTCCACCCCTCGTCGCCCGGCGGCATTGGAAGCGCCGCTTCCGTGGCAGGTGATGTGGACGCCTGCTCATCTGCGGCTGCCGGGGGAATATCCAATGCCATGATGCGGTTTTTATCCAGTACATTAAAGGTAATAAATATGATTTGCTCAAGGGGGGCGCCTTCTTCGCTGAGCAATTCTGACTGCAATAATAAACCCGTCTGGTGGTCAAGGGAAACACGGTAACCATAACGATAAATATCTTTGGGTGAAATATTAATTACACGCGCCCGGCGATTCGCCGTACGTGCATCCCCCGCCAATGAGAAGGTGTAATATTTTTCGATTTGCGCAATTTGTTCAGGTGTTTTGGACTGGAGGGAACGGGCTGACACCTGTGTATCTACGCGGATGGGTTTTTTATTATCCGCGCTGATATGCGCGACACCTTTGCGGTCACGGACAATTTCCCGCAGGGGGCCATTCAATGAAATGATGCGCTCCCGCTCCCCTTGCCCATCTGCCACATGGATAATCTTCATGGTCATAACCTGCTCGCCGCGCCGATACATGAACGTCCCTTCATAGCTGAGGGTTTGTCCGGCACGGGACATTTTGTCAAACCATTGGCGCACTTCCGTACTTGATTCCCCCGCCCACGCCGGGGCGCTAGACGACAGCGCCATCAACAACGAGAGCGCGCAGGCAGAAAAATACACTGAAACCAGCGCCAAAGGGCGCTTCACAGCAAACATCATCACGCAGACAACTCTTAACACAAAAATAAACCGGCATCCATTGTTTGCGGCATCCCCCGCGGCTTCAGCGAATTTTTAAAGGTGGTCATATCATTGCTTGGGAACATACCCCACTATCCGTACATAGGGCAGCATTTGGCCTTGCACCACGGTAGCATTTGAATATTTGCTGTGATCTTCGAGATAGCTGGCGAGCCGGGGATTATTGGCTAGCTCCGAGCCTGTGATGTGAGGCACAGCCTCGGCTGGTATTTGCGGGGTCACCGACGCGGAGGCCATTACCGATGGGGCTAGAGGTTGGGCAGGCATCATTGAAGCGCTCTTTTGCAACGGCGCCATCACCAGTTGTTGGCCGGTGGGGTGGTTTATCCCACCCGTCATATTGAAGCTGACCACAGCCACCATCGCCACCGAAGCGGCAATCGCCATGCCTACTACAGGTTTAAAGAATGAGGCGGCTTTGCCTTTGATATATCCAGGGGTGTGCCGGTAAGTATCGAGGGATATCGGCAAGGGGGGTTCGGCTTCTATGATCTTTGCTACGCGGGTGGCCAAATCATGCTTAATGGTATCAGGAAGGTTGTTTCGCCCATTATTTCTCAGGGCATCGCCAATCAGGTGGTAACGTGCCCAACAATGCCGGAGCGGCAGGTCATGCGCCATGTGCGCGGCGAGATCGTCTGCCTCGGGTGGGCTCAACTGGTGATCCATCAGCGCCGAAATTTTTTCATTCAACTTGTCTGTCATACTCTTTCCTCATCTCCCGATCAATTAGCCTTAATCGGTATCGGTTGATTCCAGCAAGGGGCGCAATTTAATATTGATAGCCTCCCGCGCCCGGAAAATCCGGGAGCGCACGGTACCTACCGGACACCCCATCACCTCGGCGATTTCTTCATAGCTCAGGCCTTCCAACTCCCGCAAGGTAATTGCGGTGCGCAAATCTTCAGGTAGATATTCAATCGCCGCAAAAACAGTTTTCTCGATTTCGTCACGCATCAGCAGATGCTCGGGCGTGGCGTTATCCCTAAGTTCTGTCTCCCCCCCAAAAAGTTCCGCGTCCGCTATTTCTATATCGGCACCCGGAGGCCGTCTATTTTGGGCAATCAAATAATTTTTGGCGGTATTAATGGCGATGCGGTATAACCAGGTATAAAACGCACTTTCGCCACGGAAACCTGGTAAAGCACGGTAAGCCTTGATAAAAGCTTCTTGGGCCACATCATAAACTTCACTGGAATCACGAACATAGCGCGATATTAATTTGACAATCCGATGCTGGTATTTTAATACCAGAATATCAAATGCCTTTTTATCGCCCTTTTGAACAAGCTCAACCAGCCGCTTATCGGTGTTCTCTTCGCCCATTCGGGCTTATCCCCTGTTGCGGGGTAAAGTCACCCCGCTTATGTCAATAGACAGTGCGCACGTTATAGAGTTCGCCCAAACGCGCGAAATATTATATTCTTGGCTATTACTTAGCTAGTAATAGCCAAGTAATAGCCACCAACGTTAGCATAATCACGGCTCAATCCTATTCACAGCGGATTATGCCCCTAAATCATGAGCTTGCCAACCCAATTATGTCTCGACTTATCTCAGCTATATTAAAGGATGCAGAAAATCATCCCACCCCCGATACATCATTTGATGTGATTGTTATTGGTGGCGGTGCGGCAGGGCTGAGCCTGGCGCTGCATCTGGCGCCGCAAGCGCGTATCTGCCTGATGACCAAAGGCCCACTCACTGAAGGCGCCACGTTGTACGCCCAGGGCGGCATTTCCGCCGTGCTGGATAAACGCGACTCTATCCAATCGCATATTGCCGACACCTTGGACGCGGGCGCGGGCCTGTGCGACGAAGACGTGGTGCGCTTTGTCGTCGAACATGGCCGCGAGGCCGTGCAATGGCTGATTGATTGTGGCGTGCCTTTTACCCGTCAAGCCACCGCCCAGGGTCGCTCTGATTATCATCTGACCCGTGAGGGCGGGCACAGCCATCGCCGCGTCATCCATGCGGAAGACGCCACGGGCCGTGCCGTGGAAACAACGCTTGAACAACAGGCGCGGCACCATACCAACATCCGCTTGTTCGAACACCACATTGCCATTGACCTGATCACAGGGCGCAAGCTGGGGCTTGATATTAACAGGTGCGTGGGCGTGTACGCGCTTAATCGCCAAACCCATCGCGTGCAGGCGTTCAGCGCCCGCTTTGTGGTGCTGGCGACTGGCGGTGCGGGCAAAGTGTATCTTTACACCAGTAATCCCGATGTCGCCACGGGTGATGGCATCGCCATGGCCTGGCGCGCCGGGTGCCGGGTGGCGAATATGGAATTTGTACAATTCCATCCCACATGCTTATACCACCCCAAGGCCAAATCATTCCTGATCACCGAAGCGGTGCGCGGCGAAGGCGGTAAATTGTTGCTGCCGGATGGCAGTCCATTCATGCACAAGTTCGACGCGCGCAGTGAACTCGCGCCACGTGACATCGTGGCACGCGCCATTGACCATGAAATGAAACGTACCGGCAGTGATTACGTGTTACTCGATATCAGCCATAAATCCGCACGCTTTATCAAACAGCATTTTCCCAACATTCAGGCACGTTGCCTGGAGCTGGGGTACGACATGGTCAAAGAACCGATTCCGGTGGTACCGGCGGCGCACTACACCTGCGGCGGCGTGATGACGGACAAGCACGGCCGCACCGATATTGAAGGGCTGTACGCGATTGGCGAAACCGCTTTCACCGGCTTGCACGGCGCCAACCGCATGGCCAGCAACTCGCTGCTGGAGTGTCTTGTATTCGGCAAGACTGCCAGCGAAGATATTCAACAACAGTTGGCGCACACTGCCGCACCGCCATCGTTACCTGCATGGGATGAAAGCCGCGTCACCGATTCCGACGAAGATGTGGTGGTGGCGCACAACTGGGATGAAGTGCGCCGTTTCATGTGGGACTACGTAGGCATTGTACGCACCGACAAGCGCCTGGAACGCGCCAAAAGCCGTGTGGATTTACTGCTGCGGGAAATCAATGAATATTACGGCCATTTCCGCGTCACTAACGATTTAATTGAGTTGCGCAACCTGGCGCTGGTGGCGGATCTCATCATACGCTCCGCCATGCGGCGCAAAGAAAGCCGTGGCCTGCATTACACGCTGAACTACCCGGCGTCTGATAACAATAGTCCGCCGGTAAACACCGTGTTAAAGCCAGCGAATTATGCCGGCGAAAAATAGAAATACCCCGCAGCAATCTGCGGGGGAATAAAATTCGAGGGGGAATTACGCGCGAATTACAGCTGAATAGTTTTAGCGGTAAGATTCTTGCCAGTTTTCTGGAAAGTAACGGTGATCTGCTGATTCTTGCGAATGCCTTTCAGCAATTCCGGGGTAGTGACAAAAGTGATGGGGTGCTGGGTTTCCGCATCCATCATGGTAAAGGTATTGGCGCCGGCGTTAACATCAGTCACCACGCCGATATGGGTATTGGGACCGACCATACTGCATGACCAGGCGGGGCTGGCGGTAAAGGCAACGAATAGAGACAGGGCAGCGGCGGTAATCAACTTTTTCATGGGGGCGATCCTTGTGGGTAGGGAAAATATTAGCCTATACCTCATTTCCAAGAACTTCAACCATTCATCCGCTAAAAATGGTCAGTAAAAAATACTTCGCCAAGCGGCAATTGTCCACCGCGTGGACGCGGTTCCTGCACCCGCTTACCTACGGTAAGCATCATGCAAATCGCGTGATCGGCAGGCAGGTGTATGAGCCTGGCAACCCCTTCAAAATCAAAACCATCCATCGGACAAGAATCATATCCCATATCTTTGGCGAGCAGCATGAGAGCCATGGCGGCAAATGAACAAGAGCGCATGCCTTCGTCGCGCTGCGCCTGTTCGTTGCCCGTGTAATAGTCGCGGATGCCCGCGACCATATGGTCTTGCACGTGTTGTGGCGCGTTACGCCAATAGCGTTGCGGGGATTTGTCCCAGGCCTTCAAGTCCATGCACAACACCAGCAGCAGCGAAGCATCCGTGACTTGCGCCTGATTCCACGACAGCTTGCGGATTTCCGCACGCATCGCCGCATCGCGCACCGCCACAAACCGCCAGTGCTGGATATTGAATGCGGTGGGTGACAACAGGGTGTATTCCAGCAGGTGGCGTATTTCATCTTCACTCATACGATGATTCGCATCATACATTTTCACTGAGCGGCGCGTTTCTATAGCATGCTTTACTTCCATTGATCCCGTCTCAATCTTTATAGCTTATATTGATAGACTACCTGGCCGCGGCCTGTAGCGCACGCCGTATAATTTCTTCACTCGTTAGCCCCATCGCATTGACGCCCTGCACCATGCGGCTGGCCTCTGGAGGTTTATAGCCTAATGAGACCAACGCACTGACCGCGTCATTTACCGGAACATCGGCACTGTTCCCAACCAGAGCAACGCCTGCAGCCAGCATTTCTGTTAGCGGGCCTTTGCCTGGCACTTTATCGCGCATTTCGATAATCAACCGTTCAGCAGTCTTTTTGCCTACACCAGGCAAACGCACCAAGGTAGCAATGTCGTTATCACGCACACAACGCGCAAAAGCATCTGCCGCAATACCTGATAAAATAGTCAATGCCATTTTGGCGCCGATACCATTCACCTTCAGTAATTGCCGGAACAAAACACGCTCACGTTCAGTGGCAAAACCAAACAACAAATGCGCATCTTCACGCACTGTCAAATGCGTATGTAGCGTAATCTCACTGCCCACGGGGGGCAACTCATAAAAGGTGGTCATGGGCGCTTCAATTTCATATCCCACACCCTGCACATCAAGCAACAAATGCGGCGCCTGTTTCCAGGTCAATACGCCATGCAAACGTCCGATCATCGCAAGCGCCCCCTGCGCATACCCCGTACCCGTACTAATGAGGTGGAAGCTGATTTATTTATGTGCCGCAAGGTCTGATGCGTGTGGTTATGGCATAACGCGCAGGCCAACGCATCCGCCGCATCCGCTTGGGGCACGCCTTTTAATTTGAGCAGCGCCACCACCATGTGCTGCACTTGGGCTTTTGCGGCATTGCCTTTCCCGACAATGGCCTGTTTGATTTGTGTGGGCGTATATTCATAAACGGGCAACGATTGCATCACGCCCGCGCA
Source organism: Gammaproteobacteria bacterium (assembly GCA_020053945.1). GTDB lineage: Bacteria > Pseudomonadota > Gammaproteobacteria > Ga007554. The sequence continues at coordinate 13,053 of JAGVME010000095.1, read as the reverse complement.
AATTGCCGCCCCACGCGCCTGCCCCAACTTAAGCGCAGAATTGACATTGATCTTCATGAACACCTGCTCAATTACTATCACCTGGGGTTTATGCAGCTCAACAATGTCACGGATACCTTCATAAATGGTTTTGAGGCGCTCCGGCAATGCATCATTATTTTGCATGCGCACACATCCGCTGGTGACATACCGCATCCGGCTACCTTGTGCATCAATGATGCCAAAACCCGTGATACGCGAGCCGGGATCTATGCCGAGAATGCGGAGCGTTTCAAAAGGTTCGAGTCTGTTCATTAAGTATTTTGATTATTCGCCCCATTTGTTTGCTTGGCGACTTAAGCCCCCAGAATTGCCTTTGAGTGGGCGAATGACTGGAGTATACGAGGCAAAAAGACGCGCGCAAAAAATCTATCTTGTCCATGGCTGAGCCCAGCCCCCTGAATTGGAAAATATTCCGGCACGCTTCACACCAATGTCATACTGCCCCGCTTACCCGATTATTATATCAGGCATTCCGCCAGTGTGGGGCGCCGCAACCCGCTAAAAACCATATGACAAGCCCACAATCAAACCATAGCTGGGCACCAGATTAGCGTCGTTGACACTCTGATAAAGCGGCAATTGCAAATGGGTATACAGCGCAATGCTGGGGGTAGCATGCGCGGTTATGCCGGGCGTAAGATAAACCCAGGTACCGCCCGTGTTGGGCACCTCTTGGCCGTGGAATTTATCGCGCGGCGCTTGGCGCAGGTTAATTTGCAAGCTGGCGGTGAAATCCTTCTCATGCATTATAAAATTATAATTTGTGCCAGCATTGAATAGCCGCGTATCACCCATTTTATATTTGAGATCATTGGCCGTGGCGAGTTGATAGGCGCTCGCGATGAATATATCCCATTTATGGGGCCGGATTTGATAAGCATAATGCAGGGAGAACAGCCCATCCCACGTGCCGCTGCCGGGCATCAGGGTAGGTTCATTGATGTCGCCCCTACTGTTGCGCAGCTTGTATTCGCCGGTCGGCGCCTTGACGCCGAGTCCGACGACCAGCAAATGCCTGATACTGATATGCGCGGCATATTTTCCCGTCAGGCGTAGATCACCCATACCGGAGATGCGTTCGCTGGCGTAGTGTTCGTGTGGCCCGGCTGGCGGGTGATTGGCAAGGATGTCATGTTCATGATAGCGGTTGTTCATGAAGGGAATGCTGAAGGACAGGGCAAATTTGGGGGTGAGTCCATAACTGATGTCGAGCTGCGCCAATTCATTGGTGGTGCGTAGCTCACGATGATGATCAGCTTCAATTTCACCGCTCGCAAAGTCGATGCCTGCGGTAAGCGCTTCGTTAGCGCTGCTGCTGCCTTGCTGGGCGCGGTCCATAGTGATGTAGCGGTAAGACAGATCTATAATAACTTGCCCGGGATTGGCGATGCCGTCCTGGGTGCCGGTGACCAGAAAACAGGTGGATGCGGCACAACTGGCGTAGGCTAAAGGCGCAACGCTTGCCAGCCATACACCGGCCGCAAGGAAAAGTGATTTGTGCATAGGGTTACTCCGTGGATCATCAGGTTAAAATATGAGTTATGATGTTACAGGCGCTTACCGAGCGTGGAAATGTGACATGATGCCGCACCTTGCGCATCCTCTAAAATCGGGCACTCTATCGGTATGTTGACAACCTCTCCCCCCGCCCCTGACTCTTCGGTGCTAAATCTACGGCGCCTGGTGATGTTGCGGGGCGTATTTATCGCCGGACAGGTGTTGGCGGTGTGGGTGGCGGGCACAGCGCTGGACATGGCATTACCCTTTTCCGCCATTGCAGCCATCATCACGGCGTATGCAATGCTGAATGCGCTGACCTGGTGGCGTCTCAGGTTGCCACAACCGGTAGCGGAGGCGGAGTTGTTCGGCCACTTGTTGTTGGATGTGGCGGTGTTGACGGGGTTATTGTATCTGGCGGGTGGCTCGGCAAATCCGTTTGTGTCGCTGCTGTTGTTACCGCTCACCATTGCCGTCACCGCGTTGCCGGGGCGTTATTCATGGGCGATGGCGGCGATTACAGTGGCCTGTTATTCATTGCTGATGGTTTTTTATGTGCCCTTGTCACAGAGTCCGGCGCCGCATGTTGCGGGTGATTTTGCCTTGCATGTGTTGGGCATGTGGTTCAACTTTGTATTGAGCGTGGGATTGATCACCTATTTTGTGAGGAAAATGGGCAATACGTTGCGTGAGCGTGACCGTGCCCTGGCGCAGGCACGCGAAAACGCATTACGTGATGAGCGTCTGGTGGCGTTGGGTACGCTGGCAACAGGCGCGGCGCATGAGTTGGGCACGCCGCTGGCGACCATGGCAGTGCTGACGCGGGAGATGCAGCAGGAGTTTGCTACTATGCCGGACGTGCGTGACAAACTGATCATCTTGCGTGATCAGTTGATGCGCTGCAAAAATATTTTATCGGCCATGGCGGCATCGGCCGGGCAGGTGCGCGCCGAGTCGGGGCAGCGCGTTGCGCTGGACGATTATCTGCGAAATATTCTGCAACAATGGCAGGCGATGCGGCCGGCGGTGGTCGTACAATATCATGCGCACGGTGTTCACCCCGCGCCGTCAATTGTCGGAGACCAAACCTTGTCCCAGGCGATCATGAACATTTTGAATAACGCGGCAGATGCTTCACCGGAAAAAGTGACGATTGATGCGCAGTGGAGCGCTAATGAATTGCGTATTGAAATTTGTGATCGTGGTGCGGGCCTCACCCCCATGATCCAGGCGCGCGCCGGGCAGATGTTATTCACCACTAAAGTGTCAGATGAAATTGGCGCAGGAGGATTGGGGTTAGGTTTGTTTCTCGCGCACGCCACGCTCGGTCGTTTCGGCGGTAGCGTGCAATTGAGTAACCGCGAAGGGGGCGGTGCGTGCACGTATGTTGTGTTGCCGCTTGCGCAGTTGATGCCATGATTGATGCGGTGCCATGAGCGAAAATATTGACGAGTCCCTGGATTATCGTCCCAGCCTGTTGCTGGTGGATGACGATGTGGTGTTCTGCCAGGTGTTATCTGCGGCACTGACCAGGCGCGGATTTATGGTGAGTGTGGCGCATCATGTGGACGCCGCATTGCATCTGGCCACACAAGATCCGCCGGAATATGCTGTGGTTGACCTGAAAATGCCGGGGCCATCTGGCCTGGTGCTGGTGGAAAAACTCACGGCGCTTGATGGCCACACGCGGATTGTGGTGCTCACCGGTTATGCCAGCATCGCCACGGCTGTTGAAGCCATCAAGCTTGGCGCGATTCATTACCTGACCAAACCGGCGGATGCCGATGAAATTGTTCAGGCGTTTCGCAGCACAGCAGGTGATGCCGGCATGCCCGTGGCCAATGCACCGCTCTCGGTTGACCGGTTGGAGTGGGAGCATATTCAGAAGGTATTGCTGGAATGCCAGAGTAATATTTCTGCTACCGCCCGCAGGCTGGGAATGCATCGGCGAACCTTGCAACGTAAACTACTAAAACGCCCGGCGCGTCGATGAATTGTCGCCCCACATCTTCGGTAATCGCTCGCGGCGTTACTCCCAGCGACGGCACCCGATTGCTGCATTGGAAATAAGTGCGGTGCTCACAGTGGCATGGACTTGTCATCGCGGAGCCTGAGCAAGCCACGCGCGATCCTGTAAAGCACCCACAGACCAGCAAACCATGCAATAACGAGTGCGATAGGAATACCCACGAAAGTCACCGCGAACAGTATTGCGATAATTACCAACAGCAAAGCAAACCAAAAGGTGCGAATCTGCCAACGAAAATGGGATTCGAGATAGGTGCCACGCGTGTCCTCACGCTTCACATAATTAATGATCACGGCGATGATAGATGGCCATCCGCTAACAAAGGCTGTGACCACAAATGCCGGACTTAATATCCCCCCGATTGCACTAAACGCGTGCAGCCCATAAATCACATATGTCAGGCTGAGCAAGCTAGCTGATACTGACTGGCCTTGGTTATCATCCATGATGTTCAACCCTAGTCACAGTGTGGAAATTGTGCAATGTAACACGGTAGAGTAAATCCCCATGCTACACTCCCAAAGATACAAAGTTCATTTATAGGATTGATTATGGGCATATGCGCTGACCAAGTCCACATTTTTAGCGCCCTCAGCGACCCAGTGCTGGGCGATTTGCCACCAATAGGGGTACTGTATAATTAACACATCACCCCCACTGTTATTAGGTCGGGTCACTGCCACTTATGGACGGCAAATGGCCATAGAGTTGCCGAACGCCAGAATTATCACATGTGTCACCCGCGGAAAAAAAACCGGTGTAGCGTGTGGTGATTACGTACAAATTAAGCTTACGGAAGCAACACATGGCGTAATCGAATCCGTGATGCCACGCACATCATTGTTGTATCGTTCCGATGCGTTCCGTGAAAAAATCATTGCCGCCAATGTCACGCAAATTATTATTGTGGTGGCGGCAGTGCCAAGCTTTTATGAGGAATTGCTTAACCGTTGCTTGATAGCTGCAGAAGTGGCGGGTACCAAGGCGCTCATCGTGCTTAACAAAAGCGACATGGTGACGCAGACGCAGCAGGCATTGGAAACTCTTCAACTTTATTGTGACACAGGATATGCGCTGATAACGCTGTGTGCCAAGCAAGACGTGACGGCCTTGCGTCCTTATCTTGGTGGGCACACCAGTGTGCTGGTGGGGCAATCCGGCATGGGCAAGTCCAGCATCATCAATGCATTGTTGCCTGACGTGAAGATACGCACTGCAGCCATTTCAACGGCGCTGGATTCCGGGACCCATACCACCACCGCCGCGCATCTCTATCACCTGGATGCCAACAGCCATTTGATCGACTCACCGGGCCTACAGGAATTTGGTTTGCATCATTTTGACCGCGCGCAAATCGAGCACGCCTTCATTGAATTTCGCCCCTATCTTGGCACCTGCAAATTCAATGACTGCAAACATCAGCATGAGCCCGGTTGCCGGGTATTGCAAGCGGTGAGTGAAGGGAAAATTAATGCGCGTCGCCTGACGGCTTACCACGCATTAGCAGGCTGTTGAACATCTCATTTTCAACAGCCTGCGTGCGGTACACGGATGTGCGGGTTGAAAAAAACATGGAAGGGCTTTTTCAACAACCTGTTAGTGATGTAAGGGAAGTTATATACCCCCCCAAGCGTTGCTCCGCAACAACCTATTTCTTACGGGCAATCTGATCTTCCTGCCCACTTAACAGCCGTTGAATATTGCTTCGGTGGCGCCATAACAACAGGGCGCTCATCAGCAGCGACATCGCCAGCAACGCAGGCGAGGGCCGTGCCAACCACAGGTATAAGGGCGACAGCACAGCCGCCGTGAGCGCCGCCAGCGAAGAATAGCGGAACACCTTGGCCATAAACAGCCAGGTGACGATTGCACCCAATCCCACCATCCAGGATACACCCATCAACACGCCCAGCGCCGTTGCCACGCCTTTGCCGCCGCGAAATCCGAAAAATACCGGATACAGGTGGCCAAGAAAGGCCGCCATGCCCACCAGTGCCAGGGTGGTATGGTCTGCCGTCAGCATGGATGCCAGCGATATCGCAACCAGGCCCTTGAGCATATCCCCCAGCAACGTCAGCGCCGCCACTTTTTTGCCGCCCAGGCGCAGCATATTTGTGGCACCCGGGTTACCCGAACCTTGGGTGCGTGGGTCGGGTATGTGACCCAGCTTGGAGACGATAATGGCCGTCGACAGCGAACCTAATAAATAGGCGAAAGTAATCAAAAAAATATCGACAATCATGGAGATTTAATCAACTTGAATTTTGGCCCATGGCATTGTCCCCGCCGCACCCAACGGGGACCCTTCGCTGACGCCCTTCCCGACGAGCGGCGAGGCCTTGATGAATAAACGGGCGCATTAATGGATGCGGATAGTGCCGGGTTTTCGTGTAAAGTATACACACGGTGTTTCTTGATAACGTGACTTGATAGGTAAAAGGCATTATGGACATTATATATCTTCGCGACCTGCGGATCGACACGGTAATTGGTATATACGCATGGGAACGACGCATCAAACAAACTATTATACTCGATATTGAAATGGCAACCGATATCCGCAAAGCGGCACAGACCGATAGCATCGAAGACACCCTAAATTATAAAGCTGTTGCCAAACGCCTGATCGATTTTGTCGGCAATAGCGATTTTCAACTGGTCGAAACCCTCTCCGAGCGTGTGGCAGAGATCGTATTAAAGGAATTTCAGGTGCCGTGGTTGCGTTTGCAGGTCAATAAACAAGGCGCAGTGCGCGGTGCGCGCGATGTCGGTGTGATTATTGAGCGTAGCCAAAGCCCGATTAGGTGAGGTTTTTGATATGCCACGCGTTTACATCAGCATTGGCAGCAACATCGGGCGCGTAGCCAACATCCGCGCAGGCGTCGCCGCATTGCGTGGATGTTTTGCTGGCCTGGCGTGCTCATCTGTGTATGAAAGCCCGCCTGTGGGCTTTACAGGTGACGATTTTTACAACCTGGTAGTGGGCTTTGACACCATGCAAGACGTATATCATGTTAATGCACAGTTACATGGCATTGAACGCGACCACGGCCGGGTACGCAACGGCCAGCGTTTTAATTCGCGTACGTTAGACTTGGATTTGCTGCTATACGGGGATGCCATAATCCACGAGCCGGGTCTTACGCTGCCACGCGATGAAATCCTCCGCTATGCCTTTGTGTTATGCCCATTGGCTGAGATTGCGGGGGATGAAAAGCATCCTTTGACCGGCATAAGCTACGCTGCCCTGTGGCATCAGTTTGAAAAACACACACAGCCACTATGGGCGGTGGATTTTGAATGGTGAGGGGTTATTCAACTAGACCGTGGCCTCCAGGCACTCCCCAGCCCCGCCTACAAAACCTCAAACATCCGTTGCAACGCCAATCGTGCTTCATGCGCCTCGTGTTCGGGCACCCGGATGCGGTTTACGACGTTGCCGTCCACCAGATTTTCCAGCACCCATACCAGGTGTTGCGGGTCAACACGAAACATCGTGGAGCACATGCAAACAGTGGGTGACATGAAGTGTACGGATTTATCCTGATGTTTGTTACGTTCGTGCAAACGCTGCACCAGATTCAATTCCGTGCCTACCAGCCAACGCGTGCCGGGCGCGGAGTCGGTAACGGTGTTGATGATGTATTCCGTGGAACCCACGTAATCAGATTTCTCACACACCTCGAAGGAGCATTCAGGGTGCGAGATCACTTTTACGACCTCGCCAGGATAACGCGCGCGGAATTGATCTATATGCTGCGGCTTGAACATTTGATGCACCGAGCAAAAGCCTTTCCACAAAATCATTTTGGCATTGCGGATCTGATCGGGCGTTAAGCCGCCCAGCGGTTTGTTGAAATCCCACACCACCATGTCATCCAGCGGAATACCCATGCGGTAGGCGGTATTGCGGCCCAAGTGCTGGTCGGGGAAAAATAATACTTTTTCACGCCGCGCAAAAGACCATTCCAGCACATGACGCGCATTCGTCGAGGTGCAGACAATACCGCCATGACGCCCACAAAATGCCTTCAAATCAGCGGCGGAATTGATATAAGTGACAGGTGTAATCTGTTCGTCAGGGCTGATGACTTCGGCCAGTTCACGCCAGGCGCGCTCGACCTTGGCAAGGTTCGCCATATCGGCCATCGAACACCCGGCTGCCAGATCGGGAAGAATGGAAATCTGGTCAGGACGCGACAGAATATCCGCCACCTCTGCCATGAAATGAACGCCGCAAAACACAATGAACTCGGCGTTGGAGTTAGCGGCGAGGCGCGACAACTTCAATGAATCGCCGGTATAGTCCGCATGGCGATGTACTTCTTCACGTTGATAATGATGCCCGAGAATCACCAGCCGCTCACCCAACGCCGCTTTTGCGGCGCGAATGCGCGCATCACATTCCTCTTCAGAAAGCGTGGTGAATTGTTGGATTGCAAGTGCTGTGGCTGCCATACGCTTTACCTCGCTTTGTATATTTCAGGAGCCCCTGAAGCGTGTCATTTCGAGCGCAGCGAGAAATCCTTGTCTCGAGTCTCGAACGAAGGTGAGAGAACTTTGATAGATCTGCCAAGATTTCTCACATTCGTTCGAAATGACAGATCAAATCAGCGTCTCCTTAATTGGGCACTGCCACCGTGCGCAAACGTATGCCCAGCTCGCGCAGGTGCTTGTCTGCCACCGGCGAAGGCGCTGATGTCAGCGGGCACGCGGCGGTTTGCGTTTTGGGGAAGGCCATGACGTCACGTATCGACTGCGCGCCGCTCATCAACATAATCAGGCGGTCCAGGCCAAAGGCGATACCGCCGTGAGGCGGGCAACCGTAGGTCAACGCCTCCAGCAGGAAACCAAACTTGTCGCGCGCTTCTTCTTCACCAATGCCTAAAATACGGAATACCGCCGACTGCATTTCGGGGCGATGGATACGGATAGAACCGCCACCCGCCTCGGTACCATTGAGCACCATGTCATAGGCGCGCGACAACGCCGCGCCCGGATCCGCTTCAAGCTTTTCAATATCATTTACTGTGGGGGCGGTAAACGGATGATGCAAGGCCGACCAGCGTTTTTCCTTTTCATCCCACTCAAACATCGGGAAGTAGACTACCCACAACGGCCGCCAGCCGTGCTCCACCAGGCCGCGATCATGGCCGACCTTGATGCGCAACGCGCCCAATGCTTCGTTGACGATATTGGTTTTATCCGCACCGAAAAAGATCAGGTCATTATTCTGCGCGCCCGTGCGTTCAAGTATCGCGGCAATCACCTCATCGGGCATGAATTTCAAAATCGGCGACTGCAACCCTTCGCGGCCTGCGGCACGGTCATTCACTTTGACATAAGCCAGACCCTTGGCGCCGTAAATTGCAACAAACTGGGTGTAGTCATCAATTTCTTTACGGCTCAGTGTACCGCCGTTGGGTATACGCAGCGCAGCAACGCGGCCTTTCGGGTCATTGGCGGCGCCCGAGAACACCTTGAAATCAACATTTTTCATCAAATCGCCCAGATCCACCAACTCCAGGGGAATACGCAGATCAGGCTTATCGACCCCAAATCTCGACATCGCTTCGGCATAGCTCATGCGTGGAAATGCCTTGGGCAAGGCCACTTCAAGTACTTCACTGAATAATTTGCACAACATGTTTTCCATGAGCGTCATGATTTGATCTTCACTCATGAATGAAGTTTCGATATCCAGTTGCGTGAATTCCGGCTGGCGGTCAGCACGTAAATCTTCATCGCGGAAACAACGCACAATCTGATAGTAGCGATCCAGGCCACCCATCATCAGCAATTGCTTGAACAACTGCGGTGATTGCGGTAACGCAAAAAACTCGCCAGGATGGGTACGGCTCGGCACCAGATAATCACGTGCGCCTTCTGGCGTGGACTTGGTGAGAATGGGCGTTTCAACATCCATAAAACCCTGTTCATCAAGAAAACGCCGCAGGTTAGACGCAACCTTGGCGCGCATACGCAAACGCTGCAACATTTGCGGGCGACGCAAATCTATGTAGCGATAGCGCAAGCGAACTTCTTCGCTGACTTCCACATCATCACCCACTGAAAATGGCGGTGGCTCTGCACGGTTTAAAATCTCCAGCGCTTGCGCCACGATTTCAACTTGCCCGGTGGGCATGTTGGCGTTTTCAGTGCCTGCCGGGCGGCGGCGCACCGTGCCTTTAACCTGCAACACATATTCACCGCGCACGCGTTCAGCGCTGCTAAATGTTTCAGCCATGACAGGCTGGAAAGTTGCTCCTGCATTTCCAGCACTTCCGTCATCCCTGACGGTCGGATCGAACACTACCTGCACCAAGCCTTCACGGTCGCGCAGGTCAATAAAAATCACGCCGCCATGATCACGACGACGATGCACCCAACCGCATAATTCGACTTGCTGGCCTAGTAATGACTCATTTAATTGCCCGCAATAATGGCTACGCATGATACTTTTCCTGGTGATTGTGTAATTTTAATCCTGGAGTATTGTCATTTCGACCGCAGGGAGAAATCCTTGTCTAGAACGAATGTGAGAAATCTTTCAAGATTTCTCGCTTTGCTCGAAATGACACACATCTACATTTTCTGCTCTGGCATGACGGCAGCACTGGACTCAACCACGCCCGACCTATCCCATTTTGGCACAACTGCGCCCATCGAAATGATCATCTTCAAGCCATCATCGACGCTCATATCCAACTCCACCACTTCACGGCGCAACACCATGAGAAAAAACCCTGAGGTAGGGTTGGGTGTCGTGGGCACATAGACATTAATCACTTCTTCGCCCGTTTTGGACTGCGCTTCACCCACGGCGGTGCCCGTCTGAAATGCCAGCGTCCAGATGCCTTTACGCGGATATTCAATCAGCAACACTTTGCGGAACGATTGCCCGCCAGAGGTAAATACTGTTTCAGTGAGCTGCTTGACCGCTGAATAAATCGGGCGTACCAAGGGGATGCGCGCCAGGGCTTTTTCCCATAACGCTACCAGACGTCGGCCAAAAAAATTAGCCGCCACCACGCCGGTAAGCAACACCACGGTAACAGATAGCAGCACGCCCAGCCCAGGGATATGAAAACCCAGCAGTACATCAGGATGATACGCTGCCGGCAACACCAACAGGGTTTGATCCATCATATCAACCAACAGCTTGATCACCATCACAGTCACCCCGAGAGGCAACCAGATCAATAACCCGGCAATCAGATAACGGCGCATAACATACCTTTAATCACGTGCCGCACCTATTCAGAAGCGGGGGTTTTGGGACTGGGCGGGGCAACGACGGGAGCCGCTGCCTCTTTTTTCTCTTCTTGCTTTTCGCCTTTCTTAGCGCCGCCCTTGAAATCGGTTTCGTACCAACCGCCGCCCTTTAAACGAAACCCCGCGGCAGAAACCAGTTTCTGTAATTGTGCCCGGGCACATGAAGGGCACTCCAACAACGGAGCATCGCTCATTTTCTGTATGGCTTCGAAAGCATGGCCACACGCTGCACATTGATACTCATAAATAGGCATGGCTACCAAAAACCTCGCTCTAATGAAATTAACCGATAATTCAAGATATTATGAACTCCCACTGAACATTCAGGCATCTCCTAATTATATCACTTTATCAACACCCTGCAGGGCGACTTCCATCCCCCGCCGGAAACAACGGCACCTGTTAAGTTAAAAAATTATATTAATCAATATATTATTAATATTTTGCGGCAGGACTACGCCATATGATTACGTACCCAGCGTACCAAATTGCTTAAATCCATCGCTCCCGACTGGCGGGCGATTTCTTGGCCGTTTTTGAAAATGATCAAGGTAGGAATACTGCGAATGCCAAATTCATTAGCGATTCCCTGCTCCGCCTCAGTATTCAACTTGGCTAAACGTACTTCCGGCTCAAGCTGCGCAGCCGCCTGTTCAAAAAGCGGCGCCATCATTTTGCACGGGCCACACCACGGCGCCCAGAAATCTACCACCACCGGTATATCACTCTTGGCGATATGCGGGTGAAAATTAGCATGGGTTAAAGCCAGTACCTGCCCCACAAATAGGGTGCGCTTGCATTTGCCACATTTAGCCCCTTCATTCAAACGGGCACGCGGCATCCGGTTAGTGGCATCACAATGGGGACACAATAGATGTAAGGATGGGTTCGTCATATTTTACCGCCTAACTGAGGGAAGATTTCATATAAATGCGGGAGGGTGTCGTTTGCTGTAACCGTCCTTAAACCTTCACCCACCATGATCTGTCCGCCCAAGATATCTTTGACGGTTCTCCTCGTGCAACAGTTCATTAAGTAAGGCTTCTTGCCGTAACCCGTTATACAGATATTTGTACACCCTCAGAACCGATCCGTGCGGATCAATTATAAGGATCGGGGTTTGAGGGTATTGGTCGCGCCGATTGACGCTTCGTTGACACCACAAAAACGAAAAAAAGCGTACCCAGCATGGCAAGTATTTGATTTTTGGTGCCCGAAGCCGGAATCGTTATATTGCGACACTTCACTATACATTCTTTTTTGGTACTACGCCGTCGACATTGCGTTGACATATCGGTATCCCCCGAATTTAGTCGCACTCTTTTTTTGGCGCGGCACCTTCAAGCAGAACGGCAAAAAAATCTTCCGGCGGGAGTCCGGAAAAACCGTGCAGTTGCGGTGGTACCGATGTCCACCAGAGGCTTTTGCCAAGCCCCGTTGTAACAAGCACATCGCGCGCCGTGGCATTGAACAGATCCGCCAACGAGGTGGGCGTCGACAGCAGAAGCGTCGTGGGGGCAGCGGATCCTGTTCGCCACCAGGCTGCGAGTTCTTGCGCTCTACTGTGCTGGTCGCTTAACTGCGGCGTTGGAAATGGGATCTCGGCCAAGCTCCGCTCGAGGTCGTCGGGTGACGCATTGATGTCAAGCATGGACAATGCGACCCGTTCCAGCGCTGCATACCAGTCTTGCGCGGAAAACACGGCTGCCGTTGTCTGCGGATGTGTGTCGAGCTGTACGGCGATGGTCAGTGGATAATAGCGGCCAACCTTGTCAACGCTCGACATGAGCACGCCAGCCCATGTGCTATTGCCGCAAACGCCGGGCATAAGCACGAAACACCCTATCGGGCTGGTGAGATATAAATCCAACCACCGTTCTCCCAAGTGCGCGCGGCTCGCTGCCATGGCGTGCTGTAGCCACGCATCCCACGTGCTAATGAAGTCTTGCGGGAGACGGCGGGAGGCGAAATCGCCGAGCGATGGGATCTTTCCAAACCAGCCAGCGATGGGTAATCCGTTGTTTGCCACTATAGACGCCCTGGGCAGTGAAATTGATCAAGCTCGCGCAGGCGGAAAGGGTTTTGTACACTGCTGGTGACTACTTCAAATCGTGCTTTTCGTCCTTCAATGTTGAAGGTGACGATAAACTTTTCTGGCTGTGCGGTGGAATTGATCTGCGCTCTATCAAACATGCGGAATAATGCCCACG
>JAGVME010000047.1 GCA_020053945.1 Gammaproteobacteria bacterium | reverse complement strand
GCTTCCACTTCCTGCGTGCGCGTCAGCGCCGCTTCGTCGCCACGCAATGATTGCGTCAGGTCAGTGATCGACTGGTCATCATTGGCAAGATGGGTTTGCGATTCATTCCACGCCTGTTCCACGCGCGCCAGATCGTGCTGCTGTTGCTGGCGCGTTTCACGGGCATGGTGCAGCGCCTGTTCCAGCCGCGCAATCTCCGCACCCGTGCTGTAATAACGCCCCTGAACCTGATTAAAGGCCTCGTTTTCTTCAATATGCTGCTCGCGCTGCTGCTCGATCACCGCCTCGATCTTGCGCAACTCCGCGAGCGCGGCTTCCAGGGCGGTTTCCTGCGCCGTAATCTGTCGCTGCTGTTCATGTGTGCCCGCATCCAGCACCCGCCAGCGCAATGCCAGCAATTGTGCCTTGAGCAAACGCTCCTGCTGCTTCAGCTCCTGATACTTTTCCGCGACCTTCGCCTGGCGTTGCAGAGTTTGAAGTTGTTTCTCAATTTCTGAGCGTATGTCATTTAATCTACTGATATTTTCTTGCGCGTGACGCATCCGGGTTTCGGTCTCGCGGCGGCGTTCTTTATATTTTGAAATACCCGCTGCTTCTTCAAGAAAAACCCGCAACTCGTCCGGCTTGGCCTCGATCAGACGCGAAATCATCCCCTGCTCGATAATCGCATAACTGCGCGGCCCCAGTCCGGTGCCGAGAAAAATGTCGGTAATGTCGCGGCGTCGGCAATGCACGCCATTCAGGTAATAGCGCGACTGCCCGTCACGCGACACCTGGCGCTTCACCGAAATCTCGCTGTAGGCCGCATATTCACCGCCCAGCCGCCCGTCGCTATTGTCAAACACCAGCTCAATTGCCGCATGCCCCACTGGCTTGCGCGATGACGACCCGTTAAAAATCACATCGGCCATCGATTCGCCACGCAGGTGCTTGGCCGAACTTTCACCCATCACCCAACGCACCGCATCAATAGTATTGGATTTGCCGCACCCATTCGGCCCGACAATTCCAATCAAATTACTCGGCAAATTGATAGTGGTGGGGTCAACAAACGATTTGAAACCGGCAAGCTTGATCTTCTTCAGGCGCATGGGAGCTCAATATTTGACAAAATTAAGGGCTAGTATACAAGACAACCCCCGCCACCGCGAAGCCTTCCCGCGGGTGTAATTAAAGAGTGGAAATATATCAAGAGGATAGTGTTGCCCATCCTACAGGGCTTCCAGCTGATAGGACATCAACCCCAGTTATGTGGATTTAATGAAATAAGACCCAACAATCGCAGGCGGTGATAGTATTGAAGCGTATATGATGGATTTTTATTTAATTTTGTGGGTCATGGGGTATGCATAGCGGTGGACATTGGTTTAATATGTTGCGCTTGGTGAGTCCAGCCGGGTCTTGTGCTGGGTTCCTGGCATTGAAGGAGTACGCGTTATGAATGCCGTGACTAATTACTTTAAGAGCCTGATGTTGTGGGAGCTGTTTATTGGCCTCAAGCTGACGGGCAAATATTTTTTTGCGAAAAAGATCACCGTCCAGTATCCTGAGGAAAAGACGCCGCAATCGCCGCGTTTCCGTGGCCTGCACGCTCTTCGCCGTTACCCTAACGGTGAAGAGCGCTGTATTGCCTGTAAACTCTGTGAAGCGGTATGTCCGGCATTGGCGATTACCATTGAGTCTGCCCCGCGCGAAGACGGCACGCGCCGCACCACGCGTTATGATATTGATCTGTTCAAATGTATTTATTGCGGGTTATGTGAAGAATCGTGCCCGGTGGATTCTATTGTCGAAACGCGGATTTACGAATATCACTTTGAAAGCCGTGAAGGCACAATAATGACCAAGGACAAATTATTGGCGATGGGGGATCGCCACGAAAAACAGATCGCGGCGGATCGCGCCCAGGATGCGGCATATCGTTAAAACGTGATGTGCTGTCATTTCGAGCGCGGAGATAAATCCTGGATGTGGTTAAACTGCCCCAGTGTTTGCCATTATTATATTAAGAAGAGGCAGGATTCTCGCGGCGGTTTGGTGTGCGTGGGATTGGTTTATACTTCATAAATTACCAGGATGATTTCATAACATAATGGAACAAATCGTTTTTTACGTTTTTGCGGCATTACTGGTGATTGCGTCCGTATTGGTGATTACGGTGCGCAATCCGGTGTATGCGGTGCTTTTTCTGGTGCTGGCGTTCTTTACCAGTGCCGCATTGTGGTTGCTGCTCGAAGCTGAGTTCCTGGCGCTGACGCTGGTGCTGGTATATGTTGGCGCGGTGATGGTGCTGTTCCTGTTCGTCGTGATGATGCTGGACATCAATATCGTCGTCTTGCGTGAAGGCTTTATGCGCTATCTGCCCGTCGGTATTATCGTAGCGTTGATTATTGTGGTAGAAATGGGTATCGCCGTCGGGCCAAAGTATTTTGGCCTGGAGCATTTTGCGGAACCCGCACGGCATATGGCCGACTACAGTAATACCAAAGAACTGGGGCGTGTTTTATATACCGTTTATGTGTATCCTTTTGAAATTGCGGCGGTAATCCTGCTGGTGGCTATTGTTGCCGCCATCGCGTTGACCATGCGTAAACGGCCAAACACCAAATATCAGGATCCAGGCTGGCAGGTATCCGTGAAACGCAATGATCGCGTACGCATAATTAAAATGGAATCGGAACAAAAAGAATAACAGGGTTAATCCCAATACTTTCACTTACACACGCTCCCGTTGGCGCCGAGCGTTAAAGGGTTGTGGATGAGTGGTTGGTGGTGCGGCAAGTTCCCCGCCACGAACTGATAGGGATTAAGAACCTGTTTACCATCTCGATCAAGGGAAGGGCGAAAAGAGCCGAAAAAGCGGAGCATACACAAAGTATGTGAGCATTTTGAGGATCCCTGTCATAAATAAAGGGCAACGCCGTGATGCACCCTTCTAACGAGACCGTAAACAGGTTATAACGACATTTCAGCAGAAGTGGGATAGGGTGGGAGAGAATGGTTGCGTTGTCTGATTTTTTGATTCTGGGGGCTATTTTGTTTTGCATTAGCCTGGCTGGAATATTCCTTAACCGCAAGAATGTCATCATTCTGTTAATGGCGATAGAACTCATGTTGCTGGCCGTGAACATGAACTTTGTCGCTTTTTCGCGTTATCTCGGCGATAGCGCCGGGCAGGTTTTTGTCTTCTTCATCCTGACCGTGGCCGCGGCTGAAGCCGCTATCGGCTTGGCAATATTAGTGGTGTTATTCCGCAACAAACGCACCATTAATGTTGAAGACCTCGATACATTGAAGGGATAAAAGGGCACGTCCGACATCATGCATACACTCTCCCTCGCTATCGTTTTGGCGCCCTTGTTGGGCGCGATCATCGCCGGATTTTTTGGCAAGGCCATTGGCCGTGCGGGCGCGCATTGGGTGACGATCATTGGCGTTGCCATTTCGTGCCTGCTGTCCCTGGTGGTATTCAAGCAGATTATTTTTGATGGCGTAGCGCCCTACAATGCCTCGGTTTATACCTGGCTGGTGAGCGACGGCATCAAATTTGAAGTAGGTTTTCTGGTGGATCAGTTGACCGCCCTAATGATGGTGGTGGTCACTTTTGTGTCGTTGATGGTGCATATCTACACCATTGGCTATATGCGCGATGACCCGGGCTACCAACGCTTTTTCAGTTACATCTCGCTGTTTACTTTTTCCATGTTGATGTTGGTCATGGCCAATAACTTCATGCAATTGTTTTTTGGCTGGGAAGCGGTGGGACTGGTCTCGTATTTGTTGATTGGCTTCTGGTACCAAAAAGAATCGGCTATTTACGCCAATCTCAAGGCCTTCCTGGTGAATCGCGTTGGCGACCTGGGCTTTCTATTGGGCATCGCAGCGGTGCTGATGTTTTTTAATACGCTTGACTATGCCGAAGTATTCCGTCTGGCGCCCTCCATGGCGAATCTCACTGTGGAATTTGTGCCGAATGAGCAGTGGTCGGTGATGACGCTGATCTGCATTTTGCTGTTTATTGGCGCCATGGGTAAATCGGCGCAGGTGCCATTGCATGTGTGGTTGCCCGATTCCATGGAAGGCCCGACGCCGATCTCCGCCTTGATCCACGCGGCGACCATGGTGACGGCCGGTGTGTATATGGTGGCGCGCATGTCGCCACTCTATGAATTCTCCCAAACTGCCTTGAGTTTTGTGATTGTAATTGGCGCCATTACCGCGCTCTTTATGGGGCTGCTGGGCATCGTGCAGAATGACATCAAACGTGTGGTGGCGTATTCCACCTTATCGCAGTTGGGTTACATGGTCGTGGCGCTGGGTGCCTCAGCGTATGCGACCGGCATCTTTCATTTGATGACGCATGCATTTTTTAAAGCGTTGTTGTTTCTCGCGGCAGGTTCGGTGATTATCGCCATGCACCATGAGCAGGACATCAGGAAAATGGGCGGTTTGAAAAAATACATGCCCATCACTTATTGGACATTTCTGATTGGCGCATTGGCCTTGATTGGTTTTCCTGGATTTGCCGGGTTTTTCTCGAAAGATAGCATTATCGAAGCAGTACACGCCTCGACAGTGCCGGGCGCGGGCTTTGCTTATGCGGCAGTGCTGATCGGCGTATTTATCACGGCGCTGTATACCTTCCGCATGTTTTTCCTGGTGTTTCATGGCGAGGAGCGCATGGATGAGCATACCCGCCATCACTTGCATGAGTCTCCGCCCGTGGTGACTGTACCGTTAATCCTGCTGGCGATACCTTCGGTGATTATCGGCGCGCTTGCGATTGGGCCGCTGCAGTTTGGTGATTTCTTCGGTGACGCCATTCAGGTGCTGCCGGAGCATAATGTGCTGGAAGTGCTGGCCGCCGAATACCACGGCGCGTTCAATTTCATTTTGCATGGATTAATGGCGCCTGCGGTCTGGCTGTCGTTCCTGGGTGTAGGCGTGGCATGGTTTGTCTATCTGAAACGCCCCGAGATTGCGGGCAATATGAAAGAACGTTTCCCCGGCATTTACAAGTTGCTGGACCGGAAATACGGCGCGGATGATTTTAATGATGCGGTTTTTGCCGGGGGTGGGCGCAGCCTGGGCCGATTCCTGTGGCGATTCGGCGATATTAAGGTGATTGATGGTGTCATGGTCAATGGCACCGCCTTCGGTATAGGTAAGCTTTCCGGAGTCATACGTCGCGTTCAGTCCGGGTTCCTGTATCATTATGCTTTTGCCATGATCATAGGTTTGCTGGTGCTGCTGACCTGGTTTACCTACTAACTCTAAACCAACTAATAATAAGCAGGATAGCGTTTCATGTTTTCTGATTTCCCGCTTCTGAGCCTCGTTATCTGGCTGCCCATCATCGGCGGCCTGCTAGTGCTGGCTGCCGGTAAAAATGATGTGCTGGTGCGCTGGCTGGCATTGCTATTTTCATCCTTGACCTTTTTGGCATCGCTGCCGCTGTATACCGGTTTTGACAATGGCACCTACAG
Organism: Gammaproteobacteria bacterium; assembly: GCA_020053945.1. Classification (GTDB taxonomy): domain Bacteria; phylum Pseudomonadota; class Gammaproteobacteria; family Ga007554. The sequence continues at coordinate 7,269 of JAGVME010000047.1, read as the reverse complement.
GATGCAGTTTGTTGAAGAGGCATCCTGGGTTCCCACCTTTAATATTAATTATTCGCTGGGCATTGATGGCATTTCCATGCCGTTGATCCTGCTCACCACCTTTACTACAGTGCTGGTAGTGATTGCAGGTTGGGAAGTTATCCAGCGCCGCGTATCCCAATACATGGCGGCTTTCCTGATCATGGAAGGCTTGATGGTGGGTGTGTTTTGTGCGCTTGATGCCGTGTTGTTCTACGTGTTCTGGGAATTCATGTTGTTGCCAATGTTCCTGATCATTGGCATCTGGGGCGGTCAGCGGCGTGTCTACGCGGCGCTTAAATTCTTTCTGTATACCTTCCTTGGCTCCGTGTTGTTGTTAGTGGCAATTTTATACCTGTACTTCCAGTCGGACAGTTTCTCGATCCTTGATTTCCATGATATGCAGATTGGCATGAATGCGCAGATCGCGCTGTTCTTTGCCTTCCTGATTGCGTTTGCGGTAAAAGTGCCGATGTGGCCAGTGCACACCTGGTTGCCGGACGCCCACGTCGAAGCGCCCACGGGTGGCTCCGTCATTCTTGCGGCCATCATGCTGAAGCTCGGCGCCTATGGTTTCGTGCGCTTTATGTTGCCGATCACGCCGGATGCCAGCCACGAGCTGGACTGGCTTATTATCCTGCTGTCCCTGATCGCCGTGGTATATATTGCGCTGGTGGCGCTGGTGCAGGAGGATATGAAAAAACTCATCGCCTATTCATCTATTTCGCACATGGGCTTTGTGACGCTGGGATTCTTCGTGGTGTTCAACATCTTTGATAAAACCAACAGCGTGGCGGGTGCGGCCATGGGCGTAGAAGGCGCGCTGGTACAGATGATTTCCCATGGTTTCGTGTCCGGCGCGTTGTTCCTATGTGTGGGCGTGATGTATGACCGTATGCACAGCCGTAACATCAGCGATTACGGCGGCGTGGTCCATACCATGCCGGTATTTTCTGCGCTCATGGTGTTCTTTGCCATGGCGAATGCCGGGCTGCCCGGCACGTCGGGTTTTGTCGGTGAGTTTATGGTGATACTTGCCGCATTCAAGGCCAATTTCTGGGTGGCGGTGCTGGCCAGTACCACGCTGGTATTGGGCGCGGCCTACACCCTATGGATGGTGAAGCGTGTGATATTCGGCAAAGTGGCTAACCCTCAGGTCGCCGAGTTAAAAGACCTGAATGCACGCGAGGCATTAGTATTGGGTTCGTTGGCGGTAATGGTGTTATTGCTGGGGTTGTGGCCCGCCCCCTTGATTGATGTCATGCACGCCTCAGTGGGCCATTTGCTTGAGCAAGCGGTAAGTTCGAAGCTATAAATAATATTTTATATAAGCATTGAAGGTTAATGGTAAGTATGAATTTTGAGATGCCCAATTTTGCGTTAGCCCTGCCAGAGATTTTTGTGCTGTGCATGGCCTGCATTGTGTTGTTGGCCGATCTCTTTATCGGCGAGCGCAATCGGTTTATAACTTATTTAATGGCCCAGGCCACGCTGGTGGGAGCGATGGTGTTGACGCTGGGTTTATCGTCCAGCGAGGTGCAATATACCTTCGGCGGCAGCTTCGTCAGGGACACCATGGGCGATGTGCTCAAGGCGTTTATTTATCTGTCGACCTTGATTGTATTTGTTTATTCGCGTGATTACATGCGCGCGCGCCAACTATTTAATGGCGAATATTTTGTGCTGGGTTTATTTGGTGTGTTGGGCATGATGGTGATGGTATCAGCGCACAGCCTGCTGACACTCTACCTTGGGTTGGAACTGTTGTCGTTGTGCCTGTATGCCATGGTCGCTTTGCAACGTGACTCGATTGCCGCAACCGAAGCTGCGATGAAATATTTTGTGTTGGGTTCGTTGGCTTCTGGCATGCTGCTGTACGGTATGTCGATGCTGTATGGCGTAACCGGTAGCTTGGATATTGGCGAGATCGGCGCGTATGTCGCCCAAAATGTCGGCCATAACCTGGTGTTGGCATTTGCGGTAGTATTTGTCGTGGTGGGGCTGGCGTTCAAACTGGGTGCTGTGCCTTTCCACATGTGGGCGCCGGATGTGTATCACGGCGCTTCTACCAACGTCACCATCTACATTGGTACCGCACCCAAGATCGCGGCTTTTGCGATGGTGATGCGCTTGTTAGTGGATGGTTTGGGCGGCTTGCATGTAGAATGGCAGGGGATGCTGGTGATGCTGGCGATCCTGTCCATGGCCATAGGTAATATCATCGCCATTGCCCAAAGCAATCTCAAGCGCATGCTGGCGTATTCAACGATCGCCCATGTTGGGTTTTTGTTGGTGGGGGTGCTGGCGGGCACCGAAAATGGCTATGCCTCCGCGATGTTTTACATCATTATTTATGCGCTGATGGGGTTGGGTGGTTTCGGTATGATTATGCTGCTCAGCCGTGCCGGTTTTGAGGCCGACCGTCTCGAGGATTTCAAGGGATTGAATGAGCGCAGCCCGTGGTTTGCCTTTATCATGATGATCCTGATGATTTCAATGGCGGGCATTCCCGTATCGGCCGGTTTCTGGGCAAAGCTGGCCGTGCTGCAGGCGGTGGTGCGCGCGGATATGGTGTGGCTGGCGGTGGTGGCGGTGATATTCTCTGTGATCGGCGCGTTCTATTATCTGCGTATTGTTAAGTTGATGTATTTTGACAAGCCTGAGGATACCGCGCCTATCGAGCCCGCGTTTGACATGCGTATTGTGTTAAGCGCCAATGGGCTGGCGGTGCTTGCGTTGGGCATCTTCCCCGGTGCATTATCAGTGTTATGCGTAGAGGCTATGAAATAGCGCCTTTATTCCTTCAATGGGAACAGGATTATTCATTGCCCATGAAAAAACATTTTTTTATATTGACCATGGTGGGCTTGTTGTTGGGCGTTAAGCCCGCGTATGGTTTTGTGACTATGGATTTCGAGCCGTGGTATGGTTATGTGGGTACGGTGAACTACGCCAGCTCCGAGCAATATGGCAATGGCTTTGCAGTGAGCGCCAATGCCACCCTGGTGTGGGTGAATGGTGGTGTTGAGCATAAGTCCTTTAATGAAAAATCCATCAATAATCTTTACTTGGGGCTGGGGGTAGGCGGCGCATTACAATTGCAATTTGGCACGGGCAATGCCGGTTCGTTGATAAAGTTGCGTAGCGATGTGAGTGTGAAACAGTTGCTGAAGGGAGATTTTGAGTTTCCTGAGCGGGAACGGCGCAAGACCCTGGCAGACCGTTGGATTTTCTCGTTCGCTTACGAACGGTATTTAGATGATAACCGATCTACCAATTACCAAGTCGGCATCGGCCTGCTTTTTTAGCGGGGATATTGTACGCGTTTGATGTGAGGCCTTGCAGAAAATGTGCGCGCGTTTTCTCCCGCGGGTCGCTCCTATTATGGCACTTGCGGCGGTCGCTCCCGGCATCTGCCTCCCTCGACACTTGCAGAACCCTTCGCTAATAACGCTCTTCCCTGTGCGGCGGCTGCTCCTGCGCATCCATGCGCTTGCAGCACTGGGGCATCATCCGCCGTGCATGGATGCACCCGTGCCGCCAGAGGCAGGAGGCCGAAAGCGGCCTGCCCGGCGAAGATTTACGGGTTAATTAGCTGGTTTACTTCTGCTTCTGCCTCAACCCAGTCCTGGGAAGGATCCCCGCCTATAAAACCACGCTTCTCGGCACGGTAGTATGCCGCTACAGCGATCATGCGATAACGTTCTTCAGGATTGATGTTCGAGGGCTTTTTGTTATTGCTGGTTTTGGCGGCCGCTACAGGTTTTTTTGGGGTCTTGGGCGCGGCATTCTTTTTGGTGGCGGCTATTCCTGCGCCCACGGCACTTGTTGATCCTTGCGCGGTGGTCGCTCCCGGCATCCTGCCTCCCTCGACACTTGCGCATCCTTGCGCGGCGGAACTGCTGCCCTCAATATTTGCTTGGCCAGCCTGAACCACTCCAGTTTTGCGGGTGGGGGATTTGGTGGTGTCCTTGGCTTCGGGCATGGTGATTTTCTCCTATGTTAAATACCAATTAAAATGCTACTCCTCGCAGTGGCTCGGCACGGCTTTTCGGAGCCGCGCTCTTTCCCAATGGTAAATGGTTTTATGAGAACTAATTTAACACATTAATTTCGTCCTTGGTGAAATAGTGGGAAATAGGGCAGGGCTATTTAAACCTAACAGGTTGTTGAAAAAGCCCTTCCATGGGCTTTTTCAACCCGCAAAGTGAAAAGTGTGATTTTCACTTTGCTTCATTTTTCAAGCACATAAACCGTGCTTGAAAAATGGCGGCACATCCGTGTACCGTACACAGGTTGTTGAAAATGAGATTTTCAACAACCTGCTAAAGCCTCGATTTCAATAAATAAATAATTATTGCGGCCGCTCCTGAGGGAGCTTTGAGCAGTAACCTGCCATTTGCAAGATTAAGGTGGCGGAGGGTTCGCCGCGAGTCCCGGTTTGTCACCCCATTTCGTGTAAAACCACTTCAACGCAAAGGGCGGCAGAAGGGTGGTTACCGCAATAACAATCAGCATGGCGGCATATAATTCGGCATTGAGGATGCTGTTGGCGAGGCCGACTTGGGCGAAGATCAGCCCGACTTCGCCACGCGGGATCATGGATAGGCCGATGGCGGTTTGCCGCAGGCGGTTTTCGCGGATCATATAACCTGCCAGCCACTTGCCGAGGATGGCGATGACGATGAGCGTCGATGACAACACCCAGACATACGCGGAGGTCCAGTTGATGGCGTTAAGATCGAGGGATACGCCGACCATCACAAAAAACACCGGTGTGAACAGGTGGATCAGCGGCCGCATCTGGTGTTCGAGACGGTGGCTGAGTCCGGGGTTGGCGTCCATAATAGTGTGCGCCTTGTGCATGCCGGGGAGGTGCAGCAGGCGCGCCAGGGAGATGCGGAAGTTGTGCCCCATGGCGAGGCCGGCAGCGAAGCCGCCCATGATGGCTGGCGCGCCCACGGCATGCGCCAGATAGCTGAACAGCATGATGAGGCTGACCATCATAGTGACCAGGAGTCCCGGCGATTCACTCTTTTTATCGAAGCGGTCGATCACCCAGCCCACCAGCTTGGCCACTATTGGACCCAGCACCATGAATAACACAATGAACAGACTGACCTGGCCAATCGAGGTGAGCGTGACTTCACCATTGACTGCGAACTCATACAGAAACGCCAGCGCAATCACGCCCATGATGTCGTCCAGCACCGCCGCGCCGATTACGATCTGCGCCTCGTCGGAGTTGCGCCGCTTGAGGTCGCTCAGTACCCGTACCGTGATGCCGATGCTGGTGGCGGTGAGCGTGCCACCGATAAACAGGCTGACGAGCAGGGACAGCTCGAACACATAGAAACTGACGCCAAATCCGGCGATGAGCGGCAGCAGAAAACCCGCGCTGGCAACAATCACGGGTTTTGCGCCCGCTTTGGCGAGACGAAATACATCGGTATCCATGCCGACTTCGAACAGCAGCAGGATGACGCCGATTTCAGCAAGGATTTTCAACGTGTCATCGGGTGCGAGCCACCCCAGTAATGACGGGCCGAAGATTATCCCGGCGGCCAGTTCGCCAATCACTGAGGGGATGCCAAACCGGTTCGCCAGCTCAGCCAGCAGGCGCGCCGCCAGCAAGGTGATGGCCAGCAGCAAAAAAAAGGTATGATAGTCCATGATGTCGCGAAAATCCTTGGTAAATCGGCGTTTTCTGAGTGAATCAGCCGGAAGGCGGGCGAAGGACGCGTCCCAGCGCAAGCGCGCCTTTTCGGGTTTCTTCGAGCCAGAGCACCGATGAGGAAACCGCGACCGCGATGCCCCAGTCTACCATGGAGAGCGCAGTGGTGTGGAAAACGGCTTGTGCGGGCGGCCAATGAACCGCTAACACCTGCATGATGAGCACGCCCGTCAAGGCCAGCCATAGTTTACCATTGCAGAAAAAATGTTTTGTGAATGCCGAGTCGCGTTCGGCGCGCGCGTTGAACACATTGAAGAATTGGAACAGCACAAAGGTGGTGAAGGCGAGGGTGAGGGCGTGCGCCTGCCCTGGACCAACATTTCCTTCCCCCGCTTCGATCTGGCTCAGGCCATAATACAGTACCCCCAACGTTCCCACTGTCATGGTGGCGCCGTAGGCCAGCAGTTTAGCGAGGCGCCGCAGGCTGAGAATGTGCGCCTTGGGGTCGCGTGGCGGTTCTTCCATGAGGCCGGGGCGCGGCGGATCGACGCCCAGCGCCAGGGCGGGTGGGCCGTCCATGATGATATTGATCCACAAGATCTGGATCGGATTGAAGGGGATGGGCAGGCCGAAAAACGGGGCGCTGACCACGGTGAGCAATGCGCCCATGTTAGTGGCGAGTTGAAAACGCACGAATTTTACGATGTTGTCATAAATAGCCCGCCCTTCATGTACAGTGTGCACGATGGTGGCGAAATTGTCGTCAGTGAGGATCAGGCTGGCGGCTTCTTTGCTTACTTCGGTGCCGCTGCCCATGGCGATGCCGATGTCGGCGCTTTTTAGGGCGGGGGCGTCGTTGACGCCATCGCCCGTCATGGCGACGACCTGGTTGTCTTGCTGCAAGGCACGCACGATTTTAACTTTTTGCTCGGGGCTGGTACGGGCAAAAATGGCGATGTTCGGGATGCGTTGGGCCAGTGTTGCGGCGTCCATGCGCTCCAGTTCGCTGCCAGTGATGATGTCGCTGTCAATAATGACGCCGCTGGCGTTGGTGGCGAGACCCAATGCCTGACCAATGGCGACGGCAGTAATTTTTTGGTCGCCCGTTATCATTTTTACGGCGATACCCGCTTTTTTGCATAGTGCAATGGCATCGCGCGCTTCAGGGCGCGGGGGATCCATGAGGCCGACCAGGCCGATAAAAGTAAGGCTCTCCAGCAGGTCAAAGAGATTGCCTGCGGGGTTGAAATCATGTGCGGGCAGGGTGCGTGAGGCGATAGCCAGTACCCGCAGTCCGCGTTTGGCGAAATCCTCATTTTGCTGATGTAAATGTTGTTGGCGGGTTTCGTCCAGTGGCTCCATGTTATGTGGGTCCGCAATCGTGGCGCAATGCCGCAAGAGTACATCGGGCGCGCCTTTGACGAAGATGTGCACTTGGCCACTGTCATGGGGAAGGCCATGGTGGAAGGTCGCCATGAATTTATGGGTGGCATCGAAGGGGATTTCCGCAATGCGTGGCCAGTGCTGTTCGGCCTCGCTGCGGTTGATGCCGCCTTTGGCGGCCAATACCAGCAGCG
>JAGVME010000085.1 GCA_020053945.1 Gammaproteobacteria bacterium | reverse complement strand
CACAAGTGTCGCCAGAGGCAGGTCGAAAGAATGCTCCTGCATTTTCGACACTTCCGCCATCCCTGGCGGTCGGATGCCGGAAGCGACCACGTCTACGGCAGAAATAAACGTGCCCTGCCCCACGCCCAGCAACGCGGCAAGCATTTGCCCGGTTTGACCGGCATCGTCATCAATCGCTTGCTTGCCGAGAATGATTAAATCTGGCTGCTCACGCACCACTACGGCCTTGAGCAGTTTGGCGATGCCTAGCGGTTGCAGCAACACATCGGTTTCTACCAATAGGGCGCGGTCAACGCCCATGGCTAAGGCATGGCGCAACACGTCTTGGCACGCAGCCGTACCCAGCGTCACCGCAACAATCTCGGTCGCGTGGCCACGTTCTTTCAAGCGCAGCGCTTCTTCAATGGCATTTTCATCAAACGGGTTGATGCCCATTTTCGCGCCGGCGATGTCAACGTCTGAGCCGTCTGGCTTGAGGCGCACCTTGACGTTATAATCCACCACGCGCTTGACTGCGACCAGTATTTTCATAAATCCCCCTTGATGCGGCTATTATACCTACCTGCCAACCATCTGTTAAGTTGATTATTTAGATGAATGCCATCTAAAATACTGATATGAGATATACCTTACGGCAATTAGAAGTCTTCGTCGCGGTGGGACGCTGTGAAAGCGTGTCGCAGGCGGCCAAACTGTTGTCATTGTCCCAATCGGCCGCAAGCACCGCGCTGGGTGGGTTTGAGCGCCAATTTAACAGCCAACTGCTGGATCGGGTTGGAAAAACACTGCGGCTTAACGAGCTTGGCCAGCAATTATTGCCCAAAGCCGTGGAACTACTGGATCGCGCCCGCGAGATCGAAGATCTGCTGCAAGGCAAATCCGGCCTGGGCGCCATCGAGATTGGCGCGACGTTGACGATTGGCAATTATCTGGCGACGCTGATTGTCGCTTCTTTTCTGCAACAACACCCGGAAAGCCGCATCCGCCTGCAAGTTCACAATACTGCTACTATTGTGCAACAGGTCGCGCATTACGAGCTTGACCTGGGGTTGATTGAAGGCGACTGCCATCACCCTGATCTTGAAACACAGCGGTGGGTCGAGGATGAACTTGTGGTATTTTGCGCGCCGCATTATCACCTCGCCAAACGCGACGGCATTACGTTGGACGCATTGGCGGCGGAACCGTGGATTATGCGCGAACACGGCTCGGCGACGCGCGGGACGCTCGACCATGCGATGCGGCATCAAGACAAAGGTGGCCACCCTGTGTCGCTCAACATCCGCCTGGAGCTGGAACATACCGAGGCCATCAAGCGTGCCGTGGAATTTGGTCTGGGGATAGGCTGCATCTCGCGGCTGGCTCTGCGCGAGGCATTCCGGCGTGGCAGCCTGGTGCCGATTGCTACGCCCTATCTGGATTTGCGCCGCCAGTTTCAGTTTGTCTGGCATAAACAAAAATACCAGACAGCGGGTATGCGCGAATTTCTCGCGCTGTGCCGCACATTGACGGCGGGCGTTACCCGCAGTGACGAGATTCAACTGCCATTTATTGTTTAATAATCTATTGAACCACGGAGGACACGGAGAGCACGGAGAATGCAAAGAAATTCAGATCATTGGCATAAGAGGACGCCAATAAACGAAACGCATTGCGCCCTACGCCGACATTATTTTTTCTCCGTGCTCTCCGTGTTTGCCGTACAGGGATGTACAAATGCTGTGAAGCGCAAGGATGCGCGAGAGCAGCCTCCGTGGTTCAACAGTTTTTTATAGCTTAAAAGAGATTAGCAATATGCAACGTGATGTAATGGAATATGATGTACTGATAGTCGGCGCCGGGCCCGCAGGCTTGTGCGCAGCGATTCGCCTCAAACAACTTGCTGCGGCGGCGAACCATGCGCTGAGTGTGTGCGTGCTGGAAAAAGGCGCGCAAGTCGGTGCACATATTCTTTCCGGCGCGGTCATCGACCCCATCGCCCTGAATGAATTGATTCCCGACTGGCGCGAACGCGGTGCGCCGTTGAATACACCCGTCACTGAAGATCGTTTTTTTCTGTTAAGCGAAACCGGCAGCACCAACATCCCCACTGCGCTGTTGCCGCCGCTGATGCGCAATCACGGCAATTATATTGCCAGCCTCGGTAATGTCTGCCACTGGCTGGGCGAACAGGCCGAAGCCCTCGGCGTGGAGATTTATCCGGGCTTTGCCGCTGCTGAAGTGCTTTATCATGATGATGGCAGCGTTAAAGGCGTCGCCACGGGCGATATGGGCATCAACAAGGAAGGCGCGCATAAATCCAGCTACACACCGGGCATGGAATTGCATGCGAAATACACCTTGATCGCTGAAGGCGTGCGCGGCTCACTCGCTAAACAGATTGAAGCGCGTTACGCACTACGAGAGGCATGCGATGTGCCGAAATATGGCCTGGGCTTTAAAGAACTGTGGCGCGTCGATGCGGCGCGCCATCAACCTGGCCTAGTGCTGCATACCCTGGGTTGGCCGCTGGACTCACATACTGGTGGCGGTGGTTTCCTCTATCACCTCGACAAATACACGGTGGCCGTGGGCTACGTGGTGCATCTGGATTATGCGAATCCCTATCTCAGCCCGTTCGATGAATTTCAACGCTTCAAAACCCATCCAGCGATACGTGGCACATTCGCGGGTGCTGAACGCTTGAGTTACGGCGCGCGCGCCATCAGTGAAGGTGGCTTGCAATCATTGCCGAGGCTCACCTTCCCTGGCGGGGCATTGATTGGATGCAGCGCGGGCCTGGTGAATGTGCCGCGCATCAAAGGCAGCCACAATGCCATGAAAAGCGGCATGCTCGCCGCTCAAGCGGCATTCCAGGCTATTTGCATTGATGGCCGTGAGGGCCACGATGAATTGACAGCTTATCCACAATCATTTTTCGCTTCATGGATACAGCAAGACCTCGATACGGTACGCAACGTCAAACCCGCGTTATCCCGCTGGGGATTATGGCGCGGCATGGCGTATGCCGGTGTTGACCTGTGGCTACACCATTTCGGCATGCGGCTGCCGTGGACCCTGCGGCATAGCGGCGCTGATCATGCGTCATTGTGCCGTCCACGGATGGACAAATGCCGCGAGCGCAGGATGCGCTGGAGCGGCCGCCCCGCCGCTGCCTGCACGCCCATCGTTTACCCCAAAGCCGACGGCGTGCTGACGTTCGACAGGCTCAGTTCCATTTACCTGGCAAACTTGAGCCACGAAGAAGACCAACCGACTCATCTTCAACTCGCGCAGCCACCGCTTGCGATTGAGCACAACCTAAAAATCTATGATGCGCCCGAGCAACGCTATTGCCCTGCCGGGGTGTATGAAATTGTACGCGTACCTGAACAGCCGCCGCGTTTGCAGATCAATGCCGCCAATTGCGTGCATTGCAAAGCCTGCGACATTAAAGATCCGCTACAAAACATTAATTGGGTAACACCCGAGGGTGGCAGTGGACCGAACTATGTGGATATGTAGCACATCCCCCACCAAACACTGGGCATATCCTGAGAACCGCCCATGGTGGGCCCTTCGATAAACTCAGCCCGCCCTGCCGGGTTTATCATTATCCATTTCGCACTGCTTTAAATCCGGCAAGGCGGCGCCTTCTACCTTGCCACCGAGCCTGACGATTTCACGGGTCATTTCCTCGACGCGATTGTCCAGCGCATGAATGTGGTCGAGCATGGCGTTGACGGCGTTGACCACCGGGTCGGGCATGTCCTGGTTGGTGCCATAGGCGTCAAAACCGATTTTTTCGGCAAAGGCGCGGCGGCGCTGGTCATCGGGGGCGGCCGCTTCCGGCATCCTGCCTCTCGCGGCACTAACACTTCCCTGTGTGGCGGCTTGTTCGCGGGCGCGTACGATACGGCCGGGAATGCCGACAACGGTGGCACCGTGCGGTACATATTTGACGACCACGGCATTTGAGCCGACACGACCGCCCGCGCCGATGGTGATCGGCCCCAGCACTTTGGCGCCTGCGCCGACCACGACGTTATTGCCCAGCGTGGGGTGGCGCTTGCCCGCCTGCCAGGTGGTGCCGCCGAGAGTAACTCCATGGTATAGGGTGCAATCGTCGCCGATCTCCGCTGTTTCTCCGATAACTACGCCCATGCCGTGATCTATGAAAAAGCGTCGGCCAATCTTAGCGCCGGGGTGGATTTCTACGCCGGTGAACCAGCGCGTCAGCGCGGCAAGAAAGCGCGCCAGCCATTTGAGGTTGACGTTCCACAGGGCGTGACTGACGCGGTGCAGCAGCAGGGCATGCACCCCGGCATAGGTGGTGAGCACTTCCAGGGTGGTGCGCGCTGCCGGATCACGGTCAAACACGCACCGAATATCTTCACGAAGTCGATTAAACATGGCGGTTACAATACCACAAATAAATTACGGAATAATAGTTGAGTATTTTACTATGGAATTAGGGAAATTTCATCTTTTGCGACGCCACCCTCTCCCCAACCCTCTCCCACGTGTGGGAGAGGGTGCTTATTTCACTTGCGACTGAGCCGCCGCCAAAATACCGCGCAGCATGTTAAATTCATTTTTATCGAGCCGGGAGCGGTTAAACAAACGGCGCAAGCGACGCGCCAGCAAGCGCGGTTTGGCGGGGTCAACAAAGCCGATGTCGATGACGGTTTGCCATAAATGTTCGTAAAATTGTTCCATTTCATCCGCTGTCGCCAAGGGCACCGGTTCTTCATCGCCGCCATCCATCGCAGGCTGCGCCTGAAGGTTCGCCATCCTGACTTCATAGGTGATCACCTGCACGGCAGCGGCGATGTTCAGTGATGAAAAATCGGGGTTGGCAGGGATATGTACCAGATAATGGCAACGCTCCAGCTCGTCATTGGTGAGTCCGGATTGCTCGCGGCCAAACACAATGGCGACTTCTTCAGTGGCTGACGCACTCACGGCCAGGGCGGCGCAAGCACGCGCATCGACTTGCGGCCAGGCAATGGTGCGCTGGCGGGCGCTGGCACCAAATACCAGATGGCACCCGGCCAACGCTTCATCGAGTGACCCAACGATTCGCGCCTGCGCCAGCACATCATCCGCCCCCGAGGCGCGCGCCGTGGCCTCGACGCTGGGGTATTTTTCCGGCGCCACCAGCGTCAGGCGCGTTAGCCCCATGGTTTTCATGGCGCGTGCCGCCGCGCCGATGTTGCCGGGGTGGGTGGTGCAGACCAATACAATGCGGATGTTATTTAACATGATTCTATCTCTTTGAAAACAATACCCCGTTGCTGTCATCCCGAATAGAATGAGGGATCTTACTTAAGATTCCTCGCTCCGCTCGGAATGACAGCCTCCTGAGTTAAGAGCATGCAATATTAACATCGAAATGGCCGGGGGAAGGGTAATTCTGGTATGATTCAGGGCTAACATTCAGGATTTAATATCATGCATCCCATGCTTAACATCGCCATCCGCGCGGCGCGGGCGGCGGGCACCGTTATCACACGCTCGGCTGAACGGATTGACACGCTCACGGTGAGCACGAAATCGCATAACGATTTCGTCAGCGAGATCGACCATCAGGCCGAAAATGAAATCATCAAAACCCTGCGCAAAGCCTACCCTGACCATGACATCCTTGCCGAGGAAAGTGGCGCAAGCGCTACCCAGGGGCGCCAAAGCGAATATCTGTGGATCATTGACCCGCTGGACGGCACCACCAATTATCTGCACGGCTTCCCGCAGTTTGCGGTATCCATCGCGCTGCAATACCGTGGCGTGCTGACGCAGGCAGTGGTCTACGATCCGTTACGGCAAGAGCTGTTCACCGCCACACGCGGTGATGGGGCGCAACTGAATAACCGTCGCCTGCGTGTCACGAAAATTAAAGGGCTGGACGGTGCGCTGCTGGGTACGGGTTTTCCGTTCAAGGATTTGCGCCACCTCGATGCGTATCTGGGCATGTTCAAGGCAATGATCCCCCCCACTGCTGGCATCCGCCGCGCAGGTTCGGCAGCGCTGGATCTGGCGTATGTCGCCAGTGGTCGTCTCGATGGCTTCTGGGAAATCGGCCTGAAGCCGTGGGACATGGCCGCCGGTGCGCTGCTGATTCAGGAAGCCGGTGGTATGGTCAGCGACTTTGCAGGCGGCGACGATTTTATGCAAACGGGCAATGTGGTGACCGGCAATCCTAAAGTCTGGCAAGACATTCTTGACACGATCAAACCGCATTTGACAGACGGGCTGCAGAAGTAAATAACAAATCCTCCCTGCCCCCCTTTTACAAAGGGGGGTGATTCCAGGCCAAACACATGAATCAACCAGCCGCCGCCCACACCCCCATGATGCAGCAATATTTGCGCATCAAGAGCGAGCACCCCAATCAGTTGGTGTTCTATCGCATGGGGGATTTTTACGAGCTGTTTTTTGATGATGCGCGCAAGGCGGCGCGGCTGCTGGATATTACCCTCACCTCACGCGGCCAGTCTGCGGGTGAGCCGATTGCGATGGCGGGTGTGCCGTATCATGCCGCAGACGGTTATCTGGCGCGGTTGGTACGCCTCGGTGAATCGGTGGCGATCTGCGAACAGATTGGTGATCCGGCAACCTCCAAAGGGCCGGTAGAGCGCAAAGTGATGCGTATTGTCACGCCTGGCACAGTAACTGATGAAGCGCTACTGGATGCCGGCCGCGATAATGTGTTGGCCGCCGTGCATCAACAGGGCGAGACCTTCGGCATTGCCACACTCGACATTACCAGTGGCCGTTTCATTATTTTAGAAACGCACGGCGTACACGCCGCGCTTGACGAACTGGAACGCATCAAGCCCGCCGAGTTGTTGTTAAGCGAAAACCTGCCCAGCCGTGCGCTGTTTGAAGGTCGCCGTGGACTGCGCTATCAAGCCCCGTGGTATTTTGAAATCGACAGCGCCACGCGCCTGCTTACGGCGCAAATGGGCACGCGCGATCTTTCCGGTTTTGGTTGCGACGGGCTGCACACCGCAATCGCAGCAGCGGGTTGTTTGCTGCAATACGCGCGCGACACGCAGCGTGCCACCTTGCCGCACATTCAGGGCATCAAGGTCGAGCGGCGCGAAGACACCATCTTGCTCGACGCGGCGACGCGGCGCAATCTGGAACTGGAAACCAATCTATTCGGCGGCGCTGACAACACCCTCAGCAGCGTCATGGATCACAGCGCCACGGCGATGGGTAGCCGCTTGTTGCGGCGCTGGATTAACCGGCCGCTGCGTGATGCGCGGGTGTTACGGCAGCGGTATCACAGCATCAGCACGCTACTGGAAAATCGCGGTTACGACGCGCAGGGACGTGCTAGTGCTGCGGGAGGCAGGATGCCGGGAGCGGCCGACGCGCTGCACACGTTGCTGCGCCGCATCGGT
>JAGVME010000018.1 GCA_020053945.1 Gammaproteobacteria bacterium | reverse complement strand
TGGGACGCAAACATAATAAATCGTGTCGATGTTGACATTCCTTTGTCAGCCAATAACGCCACCCAAGTGTGTCATGCTGTCAGTTGGGTTAATCATTTTTATATTCATAATGACAATACGGGGCCGTATCAAACTTTTCCGGAGCGGAAGGAGGCAGGGGCAAATTACTTTTTGGAAGATGTTGCACTTGCTATCCCGCTCTTGCCTGGTGATGTTTATGTCAGTGGGGAGGAGGCGGACACAACGTCTCGCGAGCTTCTGGGGAAGATATTGCAGTTATTTGAGGCAATGGGCAGCCAAGTCAATCTCAATGATTTTCTAAACCAAGTTGTTATCCGAACATATTTGATAGATAAGCACAAATTTCGCGAATGGGCACGTAACAGCGGAATGACTAAAGAACTCAAAGAATATTATCGTATAAAATCTCTTCCTAGGAGGGTCTGGATTACCGAAATTAGTCTGTTTTTGAATTATGGTGAAGCAGATATTGGTAAGGCGCAGCGCATAGGCGAGATATTAGTTGATCCGACCGGCGATCCAAATGATGGTCCTTTTCTTTCTATTCACCTGAATATGACTCCATTTTCCGTTGATGATTTTATGGGGCGTGGAATTTTAGTAGACCGTGATCCTAATACAGGTGATATAGAATTTAGGGGGCTTGTCGTCGGACGTGCCGTATGGCCCCATGACAAGACGTTCTGTTAGTTGATGTGATGGCTGAAACCGTTAGGTTTAAGGCTGGTGAATGATTTATGAGTAGTAGCTCACTCCGGTGGCAAGTACTAGTATAATTATTGAGGATTCAAGGAGATGGCGGTAGGATTGACAGGTTTGCCAGAGATGCATCCGGTGGCGGGCATCCGTCTCGGCACGGCATGCGCAGGCATTAAAAAACCGGGGCGGCGTGATCTGGTGGTGGTGGAGCTGGCAGAGGGCGCGCGTTGCGCCGCCGTGTTCACGCGCAACGCCTTCTGCGCCGCGCCGGTGATCGTGGCCCGCAATCATCTTGCCGCCGCCCGCTACCTGCTGATCAATACCGGCAACGCCAACGCCGGTACCGGCGAACAGGGCATGCGTGATGCCCTGACCTGTTGCGCCGCGCTGGCGCAACAGGTGGGGTGTGTGCCTGAGTCCGTCCTGCCGTTTTCCACCGGCGTGATCGGCGAACCCTTGCCGGTGCAGCGCATCGTCGCTGGGCTGCCCGAGGCCTGCGCAGATCTGAGTGAGGCGGGCTGGGAGGATGCCGCCCACGGCATCATGACCACCGACACCGTGCCCAAGGGCGCGTCGTGCCACCTGCTAATAGACGGGCAGGCAGTTACCGTCACCGGCATCGCCAAAGGCTCGGGCATGATCCGTCCCGACATGGCCACCATGCTCGCCTTTGTCGCCACCGATGCGGCCTGTGATCCCGCGCTTTTGCAGCAATGCCTGAACGAGGCCGTGGCGGTGTCATTTAACCGCATCACCGTGGACGGCGACACCTCCACCAACGACGCATGTGTGCTGATTGCTACAGGGAAAAGCACGCTCGCGCCCATTGCCAGCACGTCCGATGATGCCTATAAGCGGCTGTGCGCGGCCGTCACCGAGGTTTGCACCGAGCTTGCGCAGTCCGTCATCCGCGATGGCGAAGGCGCCACCAAGCTGATCACTGTCGACGTGCAAGAGGGCGGGGGTGTTGACGAGTGCGCGCTGGTGGCCTATGCCGTCGCCCATTCTCCTTTGGTCAAAACCGCATTCTTTGCCAGCGACCCCAACTGGGGCCGCATCCTTGCTGCCGTGGGCCGTGCCGGGCTTTCTGGTCTGGATGTTGGGCGTATCTCCATCTATCTTGATGAAGTCTGCATCGTCCGCAACGGCGGTCGCGCGGATGAATACCGTGAGGAACTGGGGCAGCAGGTGATGAAGCGCGACGAAATCACCGTGCGCATCCACCTTGGCCGCGGCACACATCATGACAAGGTGTGGACCTGTGACTTCTCCTATGACTACGTGCGGATTAACGCGGAATACCGGACATAGCCCTAGCAGCCTGCCCCAGGGCGCTCGCATCCGCCAAGCCTGGACTCATTCGGGCTGCTTTTGCGCCTGTGGCTGAGGGCGTTCCCCCACGCGGGCAGTGAAAGTGATTTCCTTGCCGTTGCGCAGCCCCCGCAAGCGCGTCTCCGCGCCCGGCGTGATTTTGGCGATGGCGTTCACCAGGTCCTTGGCCGTGGTTACGTTTTGATCGTTGACCTGAGTGATAATATCGCCGGATTTCAGTCCGCCCTTGCTGGCCGGGCTGTTGGGCAATACACCGGCAACCACCACCCCACTTACATTTTTCGCGCCGAAGGATTCTGCCAGTTCCGGGGTGAGATCCTGTGCTTCAATACCGAGCCAGCCGCGAACCGTATGGCCGTGTTCGACAATCTGCTGCATGACATTCTTGGCGATGCTGACTGGAATGGCGAAACCAATACCCTCCGACCCCCCCGAGCGCGAAAAGATTGCCGTATTGATCCCGATCAACTGTCCGTAGGCATTGATCAATGCCCCGCCGGAGTTGCCGGGGTTGATGGCGGCGTCGGTCTGGATGAAATTCTCAAAGGTATTGATGCCGAGTTCGTTGCGGCCTGTGGCGCTGACGATGCCCATCGTCACGGTCTGGCCGACGCCGAAGGGATTACCGATGGCCAGTGCGACATCGCCGACACGCGGTGCGTCCTGGCTGATGGTGATGCCGGGAAGGTTGTCGAGGCTGATTTTTAATACTGCAAGATCAGTTTCCGGGTCTGTGCCAACGATAGTTGCCTCCGCGCTGCGCCTGTCATGCAACCCGACCTTGATTTCGTCGGCGCCTTCGACAACATGGTTGTTGGTCAGAATGTAACCTTGCGCGCTGATGATGACCCCTGATCCCAGGCTGTTTTCCTGGCGCTTGCCGGGCGCGGGCAGCTTGTCGCCGAAAAAGCGGCGGAAAGCGGGGTCGTTAAAGAGCGGATTGGGGTTCTGGGTGACGACCTTTGCCGTAAAAATATTCACTACTGACGGCGCAGCAAGCTCCACTGCGCGCGCATACGACACCGGGCCGGACATGTCTTGTGTGATTTCACGGGGCGGTAGTGCGGGGGTGCTCACTGGCGCCGCTCCTTCCTTGAATTCAACAATGGGACGCCGCTCCAGGGTGGCGGGGCGGAAGAAAAACATCACAACAAACGCAACGGCCAGCCCAACCACGGTTGCTTCAGCAAGAAATATGAGTATTTTACGTGTCTGCATGATAATTGGTGTCCTCAGAGAGGCGATGGTACTGAAATTCTGGTGTAGTCTACTAAATAATTGATTGGAAGGTTTGTTCTTCTGAAGGATGAGATCCCTTTCCCAGATTTCTTTTTTGGCGCGCAGTTTTAAAAACACGGTCAAAACAGGGATTATGTTGTTGCTTTTGATTTTTACCGGTAATTTACCGATGGTATCGGTCAAGCGGCATATAATTTTGTTGCGTGTTTTGAAGTGCCATTTCGAGTGTATTTTTGTGTTATCTGTACAATGTCTGAAGAAACTCGATATTTTGGCATTGACACGCTCTATAAAGTTGTTCTAGGATTCGAGGCGTAGGGGCAGTCAAAGATAAAAATATAAATTTAATTGCCTATTATCATTAGCCTTTTGCACCTAATACTAACAAAATAAATACGGAAATTGGTGGGAGCGCGAATTGATCGGGAATTAAAGGATTAGGGGGGGTGCAGATTAGCGTGTCCTGTCGTTTAAGTATCCCTTCTTTACATCTTTAGTTCTCGATCATCGCAGTGCGTTTCCTTTGGCATTTAGGGTGGCGCATGGGTGTCCTCGTTCCTTCTGTGGGGCGGGTGTGCCGCATTCTGTATCGGGAGGGGTGTTTGCCTCGCATTGCGTGGTGTCCGTCTATGGCGGACGCTCCTTTCCGTGATGCTGAAATCCCGTGGTAATTTATATAAACATCGAGGGTTGAGATGTCGCACGGTTATCTTTCTTTATCTGGGCCGGTGGGTTCTTCGGGGGTGGCTGCGCCGCATTACCGTGGTTCACGCTATTTTCTGATGGCGCTTGCCGCCATGGTGCTGGGCTTTTTTCTCGCGATGTCGTCCGCGTGGGCCGATGGCGGGACCGGGGTTCCAAACGCGGTCCCTCCGAAAGGCGAGTATGAGGGTAAAAACGTCGAGCAACCTATCGAGTTTCCTCATAACATCCATGTTGATGTCAACAAGATCAACTGCATGTACTGCCATACCTACGCACGCCGCAGCAAGGTTGCCGGTATTCCGCCGACCAGCAAGTGCATGGGTTGCCATCTTGTGATCGCCACCGACAAGCCGCGTATCAAAAAGCTCACGGAATACTGGGAGAAAAAGGAGCCGCCGCGCTGGAAGAAAGTGCATGACGTTCCTGATTTCGTGCATTTTACCCACGAGAAACACCTGAAGAGGTTTGTGTTCGACAACGAAGGCATGTCTGTCGACCGGGTTCCTGAGGTATGTGCCTTCTGTCACGGCGAGGTCAAGAAGATGACAGTTGCGCACAAGGTGAAGCCTCTGAATATGGGGTTCTGCGCCCGTTGTCACGAGGCAAATAAAGGTCCGTTCGACTGCTGGAAGTGTCACAAGTAATAACTAATTGAACAGGGTGCGCTTGGGGTTTGTGTGCGCAGCGTTTTGAATTGCACGTTGAGGTGGGTGATTTGCTATGAGTGGTAACGATATCAACCGCAGAGACTTTCTGAAGATCCTGGGTTGGAGCGGTGTGGGTGTAGCCGTTGCCGGCTGTGATAGGCCAACAACTGTTACCCTTGAGGAGGGTAAGGAGGAAGTGGTCGCTTACCTTCAGCCCGAAGAGTATGTTATTCCTGGCGTTGGTGTGATGTTTGCGTCAACATGCCAGCAATGTCCGGCGGG
>JAGVME010000155.1 GCA_020053945.1 Gammaproteobacteria bacterium | reverse complement strand
TCAAATGTCCTGCGCTATATGCGCCACATCCAGAAGTCGCCCGCCAAGGTCAGGGCGTACTTCAATGCTAAAGAAACAAAATACGCCGCATGAAATGTCAACTAATATTATGCGGTATTATTAATGATAATGGCGATGACAAAACGCAGCACCAAAAGTAAGCGGGTGTCTTCGCTGGCGCTCTTCGAGGCGAGTTGCGGGGGAGAGCATACCGAGGGATCCAAACCCGAAGACATTTACCCCGAATGTTTCATAAATTCGGGGTAAGGGTGCCCTCAAGCAGCAGGAGCATTAACGAACTTTATTCATTCTCCGGCGGCACCGCCTTAGGCTTCCGGTTTTCGTCAATCGCCACATAGGTGAGTGTGGCCTCGGTAACTTTTGCAACGTGCAATCTTTGCGCACTGACCCGCTCCGCGTAAACATCCACGCTCACTGTCAGCGAAGTACGCCCTACTTTAATCACATCCGCATAACAGCTAATTAAATCGCCGACAAATGTGGGCTCATGGAATTGCACGGAATTTATGGCGACAGTGACCACGTGGCAACGTGCGCGTCGGTACGCGGCAATACTTCCCGCGATGTCAATTTGGGAAACCATCCAACCACCAAAAATATCACCCGCCGCATTGGTGTCAGACGGCATGGGAGTTAAACGCAGGGTGGGTTGGCGATTACCGGGAAGTGCCGCTGTTTTAGAATTTTCCATTAATGTCCTTCATACAATTTTTCCACCAGATCACTATAACGAGTCATCACCAGGTTGCGGCGTACTTTAAGTGTAGGCGTAAGTAACCCATTTTCTACTGTCCAAGGCTCAAGACCCAAGGCGACGCGCCGCACCTGGGCATACGCATGGAAGCTGCGTAATTGTGCACTAATTTTTTGCAGCACGGCATTGCAGGCGCGTTTGTCTTGCAATAGCTTGGTATCCAATCCCAGTGTGTTGGCTAATACTGACCATTGCTCTGCATTAAGCACCACCAAGGCGCTCAAGTAGGGCCGGCCTTCGCCAATCACCATGACTTGTTCAAACAGAGGATCCAAGGCAATGGCCAGCTCCATATCCGCAGGCGGTACTTTTTCGCCGTTGGCCATGACGATAATATCTTTAAGGCGGCCGGTGATATAAATATGATTATTTTCGATACGCGCCTTATCTCCCGTGTGCAGCCACCCTTCGCCGTCAATGATTTTGGCGGTGGCCTCAGGGTTGCCCCAGTAGCCTAACATGACACTGGCGCTCTTGGTCAACAGTTCGTCGTCTTCACCAATACGTACTTGAACACCCTGCAATGGCGCGCCTACACTGGCAGGGTCATTATCATCGAGCCGATTACCACTGATCACGGGGCTGGTTTCAGTCAGGCCGTAACCTAGGGTCAATGGTAAGCCCAGGCCGAGAAATACCTTGGCGATTGGCATGGACAGTGGCGCGCCACCGCACACCGCCAGGCGCACCCGTCCGCCTAATTTTGCCATGACTTTACTCGCCACCAATTTATTCAACACTGGCCATAATAAATGGCTGGGGCGATTGGATCCACGCCCTTGCATATATTGAAAGCGTGACCAGCCGACTTCAACCGCCAAATTAAACAGTTTTTGCGCGAGCGGTGATTTCGCGTCCATCTGCGCTTTGATCTTGCCATAGACCCTTTCGAAAATACGCGGCACGGACACTATCGCCGTAGGACGCAGCGTCAATAAGTCTTCAGCCAACACAGGAATGCCACGCGCATATGCCACGGTGGCGCCACCCATCATCGGCGCGTAATAACCCACGGTGCGCTCAAAGGTGTGGCATAACGGCAAAAATGATAAAAATAAATCATCAGGGTAGGCGGGAAACCCTTCTGTGCAGGCGGCAACATTGGAAAGAATATTATTGTGGCTGAGCATTACACCTTTGGGACGGCCGGTGGTGCCCGACGTGTAGACAATGGTGGCGAGCGCGTCGGGGGCGGCATCACGCGCAAGCAACCCACCGCCCGTTTCAGGTAACCATTCCATAGCCGCTTTCAAGCGTGGTTCGTGCGTATCCGCAATCGGCTCCAAGCTGACAATGCGCAATAAACTTTGTAATTGAATTTTTATTTCTGGTGAAACTTCTGACAGGGTGCGCCAATGCTCCGCGCCTTCAATAACCAGCAAACGCACGCCAGCATTTTGCGCAATATAGGCTATATTGTCGGCGCGATCGTTGGGGTAAAGCGGCACTACCACCAATCCCAAACCCAATGCCGCCTGCTCCAGCATCACCCATTCACGGCAATTGCGCAACAACATCGCCACGCGCTCTCCGGGTTGCAACCCTTCACGCAGCAAGGCATGTTGCCAGCGCGCCACCCATGCGGCCATTTCTGCCCATGAGGTATCTTTCCACGATTTGCTCGATTCCTCGAAATAACGATATGCGATCGCATTGGGGCTGCGCCGGACACGCTCGCGGAACAAGCCCGCTAAAGTGCGGGCGGTTTCAAAGGGGATAATGTCGCTGGTATGATATGTCATTCACTTATAGCTCCGCCCATTCCGCATCCGCCACAAAACGCTTGCCGTAATGTTGTTCCAGCTCATGCAGTTTTTTGCGCTGGATGTCGACACCGGCTTCCTGCACATAATTGATGGGCCCACCGCGGAACGGCGCAAAGCCGGTGCCGAAGATGACGCCTGCATCCAACAAGTCTGCATCGGCTACGACGCCTTCCCGCAAACACGCGGCGGCTTCATTCAATAAACGCAGCATCAATCGCTCGGCAATATCGGAGGGCGGTGTATAACCGGGTTTGGCGCGGGGAATCTGCGGCTTGTCGCCGTGATAGGTATAAAAACCTTGCCCACTCTTTACGCCCAAGCGGCCTGCGCTCACCAATTCACGCAAGCGCGGCGGCACGTCAACATTGAGACGTTGTGATAATATTTCCGCCACCGATAAACAAATATCCAGACCCACCGTATCAGCAAGACGAATCGGCCCCATTGGCATGCCAAAATCCAGCGCCGCTTTATCAATCATGGCCGCCGGTACACCTTCCCATTCCATGGTGACGGCTTCCAGCAGATAAGGCATGAGAACGCGATTCACCAGAAAGCCCGGTGAACTTTTGACTGGCAACGGCAACCGGTCAATATGCCGCACAAATGCAGCCGCCTGACGTGCCACCATAGAATCAGTAATGGGACTGCTGACCACTTCCACCAGTTGCATTTGTGCCACCGGATTGAAGAAATGAATGCCCACCAGGCGGCTGGGTTTCGCCAATGCTTCGCTCAAAATCTCCAGCGGAATACTGGAAGTATTGGTTGCCAGCAAAGCGCCCGCTTTCATTTTCGGCTCAATCTCACGGTATAAAGCCTGCTTTGCCAGAATATCTTCGAAAATGGCTTCAATCACCACATCAGCATGGCCAACACCCACTCCTTTGTCGTCCGGGATCAAACGATCCATGGCGGCCTGCACCAGGCGTGGCTGTTTAAAGCGCTTTTTAAACAGCGCATATGCACGCTTAATGACTTTTGCCAGGGCATCATGGCGCGTCTCTTGGACTGTTACACGCAGGCCTTGCAGGGCGCACCAGATGGCAATGTCACCACCCATCACACCGCCACCAATCACATGCACATGCTGCGGTGCAATCAGTGTTTTTTTGCCGAGTGATTTGAGGCGCTCTTGCAAGAAAAATACCCGCACTAGATTATGCGCGGTTTTACCCAGCACAAAGCGCGCTACCGATATGGCTTCTTCTTCCATCATTTTTGCGGGATCATGGGCGTGCTTCACCCACAGGTCTATCAATGCATAAGGTGCGGGATAATGCGCCCCGGGGGCTTTTTCCGCAACGCGATGGCGCATCGCGCCAGCCAATATATTCCTTATCACACCCTTGTTGGTCAGTGATTGCAAAAGAGTGGGGCGATGCGGGGCAGGCATTTTCATTATTACGGCGACTGCCGCGCGTTTGAGATGGCGTGCTGGAACGGCATAATCAACCATGCCGATTTTTTTCGCGGTACGCGCATCAATGGTTTTGCCGGTCAGCATTAAATCCATGGCGGCAGGCGCGCCAATCAGTGACGGCAAACGTACCGTGCCACCAAACCCCGGATGAATGCCCAGTTTAATCTCGGGCAATCCCAAGCGGGTGCGGGGATCTTCATCGGCAATGCGATAACGGCAGGCCAGCGCCAGCTCCATGCCACCCCCCAGGCAAAATCCATGTATCAGGGCCACGGTGGGGCATTTTAATTCTGCCAGGCGATTCATGGCACGCTGCCCGCGTCGTAGCAACACCAAGGCGTCGGCAGTTTCTTTCAAGGGAACAAATTCTTTGACATCGGCGCCTGCAACAAAGCCATTCGGTTTATCTGAGAGGACAATCACCCCGCGCGGCAACGCGTACGTCAATTTTTCAAGAATCTCATTCAGTTCATCCAACACACCCGATGAAAGTATATTGGCGCTGTTATTGGCGACATCTATATGGAGCCACACAATAGCGTCATTATCACGCTCAACGTGCCAGTGTTTATAGATTGGCTTGTCTGCTGGCGGGTTCATGGGTTCTTTAATTGTCATGGGCCTGTCTCCCTTCCACTCTCAACCAGCATGGCGCCACCCTGGCCACCGCCAATACATAAACTGGCTATGCCGCGCCGTGTATTGGTGCGTTTCAGCACATTCAGCAAGTGCAAGACAATGCGCGCGCCACTGGCGCCTACGGGATGTCCGATACTTACGCCGCCGCCATCAACATTCAACCGGGCAAGGTCAACTTCACCAAATGCGCCTTCCAGGCCTAATTCGGTACGGCAATAATCATCCTCTTTCCATGCTTCCAGGCACGCCAATACTTGCGCGGCAAACGCTTCGTTGATTTCCCAGTAGTCGATGTCCGGGATCGTAAAATTATGCCGCTGCATGATTGGGACGATGGAGTGCGCCGGTCCTAATCCCATTTGCGCAGGTTCCAGGCCCGCCCATTGAATATCAATGATCCGCCCCAACACCGGCAGTTTATATTTTTCGACCGCCTCAGCGCTGGCCAATACTAGCAAGGCCGCACCATCAGTAATCTGGGCGCTGTTACCGGCGGTGACATTACCAAATTCACGGTCGAATACGGGTTTGAGCTTGGCCATTTTGGCCATATCCCCATCACGACGCAGCCCATCATCATGCTCATAGGCATTGCCTTTGGTGTCGTAGAGGGTTTCGATTTCACCCAGCAGCTTATCATCTTGCGCCTGGGCAAGGCGGTGATGGCTTTCCAGCGCAAAAGCGTCCATACGTTCACGGCTGATATTAAAACGGTGTGCGAGATTTTCAGCGGTCTGCCCCATGGACAGGCCGACAACAGGATCCGTAAGGCCGCGCAATAAGCCGATGATGGGTTTGAAATGTCCCGCACGCAATTTACTTAATGCCGCCAGGCGCGCGCCGAAATTACGCGCGGTGCTCCACTCGCCGAGCCACGTTACCATGTCGTTATTGAGCAAGACGGGGGCATGGCTCATCGCCTCTACGCCGCCCGCCAGAATCAAGTGTGCACGCCCCGATGCAATATTGCGCGCCGCACAATCCAGCGCCTGCATCCCGGAAGCACAATTACGTTGCACGGTCCACGCTGGAACATGTTTGCCACACCCCAGACGCAATGCAACGACACGCGCGATATTCACTTCATCTGGCCCCGGCATCACGCAGCCGAGAATGACCTCATCGAAATCGCGGGGATGAAAGGGTTGGCGCGCCAATAAAGGACGCCCCGCGCCGATGGCAAGATCAGCGGCCTGGAAAGGCCCCGGCTTGTTCTTTGCCTTTAACTGCGGCGTGCGGCTACCGTCAACTACATATACCGTTTTGCCGGTTTGGCCAATTTTGCCGGGCTTATCGGCTTGGTCGGATCGATCTGATTGGCCTGATCGACCGGGGCCATCTGTTCCGTTGGACATTCTACTTTCTCCCTTCGCCAGTAGTCTTGCGTGAAATCATCTACTTTAATCACTTCCTTGCGCGCAGCAATGGCATCATACATCAATTGTGCTTCGTCTTCAGTAATGACACCCAACTTGATACCGGCCTGCACGCGCGGTGTTTCATCATTACCGCTGTATCCGCCCGGCCCGAGCCCGATGCGTAACTTTTTCTCTGTAACCTCCGCGGCAATTGCTTTATTTAACGCATCTTCCAGACGGCCTAACGGCTCATCAAGCGTGGCAGGAACATACAAACCCGCCGTTAATCGGTCACGCGCTTCTGAAGGTTGCAGTAACACGCCTGCCACTTTATGGCCCAATGCATCGCGTGGCGCGGCATAGGGTTTCCCCAGCGGGAATATCAGCCTGCGCAATATCCACGCGACCGGACGGCTGGGGAGGTTATGCAATATTCCATCCAGTGCGTCCTGGATGTGGCACAGCGCATCCAGACATGCCCATTGCACCATGGGCAGGTCACTGCTGGGCCGCCCCTGGCTGACAAAGCGCTTCAACACCGTGGACGCAAGATACAAATGGCTCAACACATCGGCCAGCCGCCCGGAGATTTTTTCCCGGCGTTTCAAGGAACCACCCGCCACCAACATGGCCGCATCCGCCGCCAGGGCAAACGCGGCGCTCATACGGGTTAACTGTTTGTAGTAACGTTCTTCCGGACCAGACACAGGCACAAACACAAAGCGCGCACCACTGATACCCATCCAGAATGCACCCGCCGCATTGCTCATGGTAAAACCTATGTGGTTGAACAATGCGTCATCAAATTTCAAAGAAGCTTGATGTGCATCCGGCTCTGCCGCCGCCTGCATTTCCTTGATCACATAGGGATGGCAGCGTATCGCGCCCTGGCCAAAAATAATCAAGCTGCGTGTAAGAATATTCGCGCCTTCAACAGTGATGCCAATCGGAATGGATTGATAGATGCGTCCCAGCAAATTGCGCGGCCCCATGCAGATGCCGCTGCCACCCTGTATATCCATCGCATCATTGACTACTTTTCTCATGCACTCGGTCAGGTGATATTTAACGATGGCTGACACTACAGAAGGTTTCTCACCCAAATCTATCGCGCCTGCGGTCATGGTGCGCGCCGCATCCATCATATAAGTGTAAGCTGCCATGCGCGCCAGCACTTCTTCTACGCCTTCAAAGCGGCCGATGGAGGTTTTGAATTGTTTGCGGACGCGCGCATACGCACCCGTGGCGCGGCATCCCATCTTGCCCGCGCCCGTTGACAGTGCCGGTAATGAAATGGAGCGCCCTGCCGCCAGGCATTCCATCAACATGCGCCACCCTTGGCCCGCGCGCTTCGGTCCCCCAATAATCCAGTCCACCGGAATGAACACATCCTTGCCGCTGTTAGGTCCATTCTGAAAGGGAATATTGAGAGGGAAATGCCGATTGCCAATCACCACGCCAGGAGTCTTGGTGGGAATTAAAGCGCAGGTAATGCCAACATCACTTCTGTCTCCCAGCAAGCGATCTGGATCATAGAGCTTAAAGGCCAACCCCAGCACCGTTGCCACGGGTCCCAGGGTGATATAACGCTTGTCCCAATTCAGGCGTATGCCAATAATTTCTTTACCGTTAAACTCACCCCGGCACACCACCCCGGTATCCGGCATCGAGCTGGCATCACTGCCCGCTTCTGGGCCGGTCAAGGCAAAGCAGGGGACTTCTTCACCGCGCGCCAGGCGTGGCAAATAATAATTTTTTTGTTCATCCGTACCATAATGCAGCAACAATTCGGCGGGCCCCAATGAATTGGGCACCATCACTGTCACGGCAGCAGTAACGCTGCGGCTGGAAATTTTCATGACGACTTCGGAATGGGCCAGCGCAGAAAATTCCAGGCCACCGTATTGTTTCGGGATAATCATACCGAAGAAGCGATTATCCTTGATGAACTGCCAGACGTGCGGCGGCAGGTCATGCATCTCTTCGGTAATTTCCCAATCATTCAGCATGCGGCACAGTTCTTCAACGGGTCCCTGCAGAAACGCCTGCTCCTCCGCGCTGAGTGTGGGCGTGGGAATAGTCAATAACTTGATCCAATCCGGATCGCCACTGAACAACTCACCGTCCCACCACACGGTGCCGGCTTCCAGCGCATCACGCTCGGTTTTTGACATGGGTGGCAACGCGGTGCGGAACAACGGCAACACACGGTTACTGATCCACGCGCGGCGCAGTTTGGGTACGTTGAGTAAAAAGGCGGTGACAATAAAAGTGGACCAGAGTAGCGCGAGGACAATAGGGGAGGGCGTGTCAAGCACCGTCCATAGAATGGGCACGCCTGAGACAATCACCGTTGCAATAACCAAAGGTACCCGCATGCACGCCAGTAACCCCATCATGGCTACCAGCAATCCTATCCAGAAAAATGACATCATGTCCTGATCACCCCTAGGTTACTCCCAAGTTATTCACGGGCCACCCCCGCAACAACCTTATGTTTTTTTATGCGGCGGCTTGCGCCACGCTGCAGGGCACGCACCTGGCGCCAGTTAAAGGCATGCCGTGAAATATCGTCATCTTTCATATAATAAGGCAAAATGGAATCCCGGGTAGCATCAGGGATGAAACATTCACGCCCATCATTCCAGGCGCCGCCGCGTGTATCCCAAGGCAGATGGCGGTAAGCGCCAATACCTTCCATTGCCCCTACAGGAAATTTTACACTATCAAAATAAGGTGAATAATCAAAATCCCGTGGCGTAC
>JAGVME010000126.1 GCA_020053945.1 Gammaproteobacteria bacterium | reverse complement strand
GATCTGCGCGCTGAGGCATTTGTTCGGGCATGGCTCAACACCCAGCAAGGCCCAGAAAGGGGGGCGGCCATGAGCGGAAAGATCGCAAAAATGGGCGGCTCTGAACGCCATGCTCTCTTTTTTCGGGGTCGCCATTCCTGCATCGCGTGCATGAACCTTCCCATCATGGCGACGTCGCCTTTCAGCTCGCAGCGAGGGATGGGGTGCGGGCACATCACTGGAAATTTGGTGACATGAAGCCCGCCCCGGGCGTCACCCCGAATGAAGTTGCACACATTACAGTCTACATTCGGACAGAGCAACGCAAAGCGGGGATCCGCTAGAGCGATCGGGTTGCTGTTCGTGTTCCTGGCTGGAATCTTTTTCGATTACCTGTCGGGAGCTTGGGAGGAATGATATGACGATCATACGAAAGGGCGGTACGCAAATTCTAGTGCCCGCTTAATGAAGAATCCCGCATCAATCCACAAACGGGTAATTTTGCGGCTATTGATCGCCTGGCTCGCGCTATCTGCAGTCATCGGTGCCGTGGTTACGTATTTTGAAATACGCAAGGCGGAAGTACTGGTGCTGCAACTCGCGATTGCCGAATCGCGCACTTTCGCGGCGTCTAATCTGTATCACTTCAATCGCCCCGGCGAGGCGCATGAAGTCGCCTTGAGACGGCAGGCCGAGCAGCTTCTCAAACAGCAATTTATACTGATCACGCTATATGACCGCGACCAGCACCCGATACTGCAAGTCGCGGCGCCCGGAGCAAACGCGGCTGGGGTGCTGATGCAACAACATCGCCACTTGTTGCTCCCCGGACGAACGGCGCAGCACAATGCCACTTTTTTTCGCCAGCGACCACTGATGCATATTTTGCTGCCACTCAAGCAGGCTGACGATACGCTGGTCGGCTATTTTGAGGGGGTGTACCAAGTCGAGTCCCAGACGCTCGCGCGTATCCGCAACGACGTGCTCGGCGCCTTGTCACTGGTGGTGCTGGTCACGCTTGCCGCCGCACTGGCGCTGTATCCTGTGATCATTTCGCTGAACCGTGAATTGATTAAGTTTTCGGCTGATTTACTAAAAGGAAACATCAATCTGATGGGGGTGCTGGGAAGCGCCATCGCAATGCGCGATGCCGATACCGGGGTGCATAATTATCGCGTCACAATTTATGCCGCCCGGCTCGGCGAAACGATCAGCCTTGCGCCGTCGGCGCTACGCAAGTTAATCGCGGGCGCCTTTCTACATGATGTCGGAAAAATCGGCATCAGCGACACAGTCCTGCTCAAGCCCGGTCAGCTGAACGATGACGAGTTGCGCATCATGCGCGGCCATGTATCGCTAGGCGTCGATATCCTGCGCAAATCGGAGTGGCTACAGAACGCCCGCGACGTGGTGGAATTCCATCATGAGCGCTACGACGGCAACGGCTACCTGCGCGGGTTCAAGGGCGAGCAGATTCCTTTGAACGCCCGTATTTTCGCGATCGCCGATGTATTCGACGCGTTGGTGTCGAAACGCCCTTACAAAGAACCGTGGCCCTTTGACGAAGCACTGCAACGGCTCGAGCGCGAGCGCGGCAAACATTTCGATCCGGCTCTGCTGGATGCGTTCGCTGGTATAGCGCACACGGTTTACACGCAGATAAACGGCGCGGATGAAGCAATCGTAGCGCGCCTGCTGGATGAATTGGTTAAAAAATATTTCTTTGACTGATGTTATGCGGCGGCGCTGCCATCTCGCTGGACTCGCAGCGCCTGTGGAGAAGTTTGATCCGCATCATGAAAGTGAGGAAGGGGCGGGTTAAGGTGAAATCGTGAAACCCCCATTAATCAGACTATAAGACAGACTGAAATGGGCTGGATTACTCCTGGTTTATAAAACGCTATCAAACGGACATTTGTCGCTGGCGTCATTGCTCTTGGCGTCTCGCCAAGTATCAGTGCCGGGCAGGCAATACAATCCTAATTAAGAAGGATCATCAAGCTGTAAGGGATACCAGGTTGGATAAGAACCCTTATGTATCCTGAGTCGTTGTATGAGGGCGTTGCGACACGGAGTCCTGAATAGTGAAATTTGTACCGCCGTAAGTGAGAGCGATGCCCGTTTGGCGTCATTTATCCTGCGGTAAAACACCCTCGGCGCAGGACGGCCGCGCGCCCGCTCCCGGCATGGCCCATGATAAGCGGATAAGCGGGATAGGATAAGCGGACGCTTTCCTTATTTTTCCCTATCACTAAGGGAAGCGTCCCCTTATCAGGCCAATAGCACGGCATGCCTGCACGGGACCTTTATAGCCGGAATCTTATCCGCAAAGCGGAATTCCCTCGCCCCCGCTATTTGTCCCAACTGTACGCTCCTAATCCGCCCCATTTTTACCGAGATAACCTCTGTGCGCGAACCCATGCCCAGCGCAACGTCCCTAGAGCTTGCAGCGGCAATCATGGCGTGCATCAACGCAGGCGTACGAGCAATCAACTTAAGCCTTGCCCTTGCCTACCCTTCCAGCAAAGGGTAACAGGCGCTGGAAGAAGCGCTTAATCAGGCCGCCAGAAGAGGCGTGATCGTAGTTGCCGCCGCGGGCAATCAAGGCACCCTCGGAAGCTCTGTCATTACCCGTCACCCATGGGTCATTCCAGTCGTGGCTTGTGGCCTACGTGGTCGACCGATGAACGAATCCAATCTGGGCAGTTCGATTGGCAGGCGCGGCTTGAGCGCACCCGGTGACGGCATTACCAGTCTTGGTTCTGAAGGCCAATCGTTGACGCTCGGAGGGACGAGTGTTGCTGTGCCTTTTGTGACGGGTGCGATTGCGCTGTTGTGGTCTGAATTTCCTGCTGCGACCGCCGCGCAAGTCAAGCTCGCGATTACCCAAGCCACTACCCCGCGACGAGCCTCGGTGGTCCCACCTTTGCTAGACGCTGCGGCGACTTACCAAATTCTGTTGACAGCGAACGCAAGGAGGCGAATAGCATGACAAAGAAAATCGAAAGCAATGCCCACACAGATAAAAGTGAACACCCCCCTCACCGAGTACGACTGCCCGGATTCATTGCCGACGAGGAGATCGGATTAGGCGATGTGATCAAGCGAACTACCTCCTATTTTGGGATACAACCCTGTGGAGGCTGTGGGCGCCGAGTGGCTGCGCTTAACCGCTGGCTGGTTTTCACAAATCGAAAGTCGAAGTAAGGAATCGCCTTTTTAGATATCGGCAGTACTTGTTAAGCGCGGTTTGATTTACTACTAACTACGGAGAAGAACGATTATGAACGAACAAACGGAAATAATAGAACAGTCGATGGACAGCAGGCCGGCTAAGAAGAATGTCTTGCCAATTGCCTCGCCCTATTCAGAGGCCCGTACCAGTATGTTGGTTACTCCGCAGGCGGGATGTGGAACATGTGGTGGATCGGAAGGGGCTTCTGGCCCGGGGTCAAATGAGGCTGGGCGGATATCGTATGTCTACGCTATCGGCAGGGTCGAGCCCCGCTTTCCAAGCCTTGCAGCGGAAAAAGAATTCGCCCAGGCCACCGGACGTACGGACACCGCCGGGAAAACCGATCAACAGACCTTCCATGCCGTTCTGTCCAAGCCCGAAAACCGTTACCTGCTGCGCCAAGTGTGCTGGGTGCTAAGCATCCAGGGGCTGGAAACTTACCTGCTGCTGCCGCGCGACCCGGCGGATATCGATCTATTGGTGGAAGCCATTCGTCCCGCTTATAGCCCCAATGACATCGACGTCGTCATCGGTATGCGCGGCCCCATCGCTCCGCCGACAATGTGCAATGGATTGATGGTGCCGATCATCGTATTCGACCAGATCTACTCTTTCGATCAGGCCAAACTTATCGACGCCATCCCAAAACCGGGGAAGACCACTCCCGAGCAGTTCCGCCCGGTGGCAGAGGAGCTGTTCAATAGAATCATGCAACTGACGGATAACGCCGGTGCGACCGACGAGCACCGTGCCTTGAATTATCTGGCCATGCGCTATCCGGCCATCTATGCCAAGGCAGCCGAGCAATTTGCGCTGGACTTTGCACTGACCGGGGTTGAAGCACGCCCGTCGCCCTTGAGCAGTACCCGTAAGATCGTCGATGTCATCTTCTCCTACACCAATCGCAATACTGATTTTACGGAGAAGTTTTATGTGCGCGTCGATATGACGGAGGGGTTTCCATTCCTGGTGACAAAGATGTCGCCGTATTATGACCGTGAAATAGGAGGTGTTAGATGAGCATACCCGAGTTTACAGCACAGGCTTCGCTATACATGACGAGCAACCGCTACCGCTCTCTGGCGTTTGACAGCGCATCAGCGCAAGGAACTACCATTATCCCTCAACTCCCTCAGCGAGATGCCCCGGGCCGAGGGGGGGGTGCTTTTCGGATTGCCGGGATCAACACCCTGACTGGTCAGACGCACGTTGCAGTGCAAGGTGTCGTGACCCCGGTGGTACCAGCCCCGGTCCCAGAGTTGGTTATGGCTCTTTCTGCGAAGATAGCCCACCAGGTGAATGCTACGTTTCTTTTACTGCCTGCTGCGGTGCCGGTCCATTTGCCTGCGCATTTATCTGCCCGGATTTTCTGCAAATTTGCTTGGAAAACAGCAGGCAAGAATGTTTAATTGCCCGCCACGGTCCGTTGATCGGAGGGTCGAGTTATCCTCGGAGTGGAGTAATACGTGAGAGCGGAGTAATACGTATGGATATAACCGAGGAATTCCCGCCTTTTGCCCTGCCTGGTACGCCTCCACCGCCGCCGCCAGTGAACAATTGTATTTTTGGAGGCGCTCCCTGCGGTAATAAATGTTGTCCGCCTGGCTTAGAGTGCTGTGGCGTCTTCCAGGGGCAACCGGATTGCAAGACGTCATGCCTTCGTTAAGTTGGCAATGATATTGAGGCATTTAAAGAGGCGGCCACAATATTATCGTGGCCGCCAAAACGAAGATAAATCGAACAAAGAGGTAACGCAAATGAATATCCCAGGATTTACTGCTGAAGCGTCTCTGTACAATGGTGGCGTGCATTACCAGGCCACTTCTGAGGCTAGTTTTTATGGCGGCCTCGTCCAGCCTGCGCACTCTGATGTGTACGTTCCACGTGATCCTCCACGCCTTACACCGGACCGTTCCACGTACCACCCCCGGCCACTTTTTTGCTTAAAGCCCATTAATTTGACGCCATGGGAACCCACGCCAATGTATCTATGGAAAATTGGTATTTGGAACCCGCTCACCGGATTCTGCGAGATTGTGGCGTAAGCGAGAAATCCCTCGACGCATGGCAGGTTTTTAACCCCTCCGCGAGCCGACTGCGTAACGCATGAGGACAAGACGCACTTAGGGATAATGGATAAGCGGACGCTTTCCTTTATCTTTGCCGGTGAAAATATCGGCATTGGTAATATTACCATCCATTTGTATTTCATCTGTAAGTACGTGACGGTTATGTTGTGATCGTTCAGCGTGAGATGAGGCAGAGAGTGGGTACGGTTTTTTGATTTCAAAAAGAGCTAACGAAATGAATGCCAACCAACCGTACCCAGAGCCTTGGAAAATCATTTTCGCAAGGCATCCGGAAATTTTTAACGCCATTGGCGGTGGTCACAGTTTCGGCTAGGAAGCCGCACTCAATCCGCAATCACTGCCGCCGCGTTTCGCTTTTTTGGTAGCGGTGGCGCAAAAGTGGGCTTGTCGAAGATGCGATAAGTCATAAGCGAAACGGGTTGCGTTCAGGCAGCAATAATAATAGTCATTTGCGCGAATGATGGCGGACATCCGCAGCGGAATACGCTATCACTCTTCCTTCACCGCGAAAAACTGGTGGGCACAGCAGGCCCTGATAATTCACTGTCAACGAGGGTGGGGGAAAATGGAACGGAAAAAATTCAGCTTTAGCAGGCCTCTAGCGAGGCTGCGCTTTATGCTTCCCATCACCGTGACCCCGTCCTGCGGTGGCGGTGGACGCAGCCCGGCACGGGTCTCTATAGTCGTAAGGCGGGGCATTGAACTTAAAAAGCATGCTGCCGCATTCGCGCTCGCTCTGCCGTTTGCCCTCCTCGGCGCCAATGCGCAGGCGGACGGCTGGTTTTGCAGTTCCCGTCTTGAGCCGGTGTCCAACGGGTATTCCATGTGTGCGGGCTCGGAAGCTGGTACGGGTGTTATAGTCGGCGATACGACAGCAACACTCTTTCAGCCGGATGCGTTCAGTGATGCTCCCGTCGCCGCTTCCCGAATGAGTGTCAGTGGCGGCATATTCGCCGGCGTCGCCAACGCTGCGTCGAGTTCCAGCCTGGGCGTGTTGGGCGGATCGGCTACTGCAGAATCCTTGAATGCCGTGCCGCCTGCCGTCGGCGAGCACGCGACCGGAGCGTCCGCAAAGACGGACGCGGCCTTTTTCGATTCGGGAACTTTGATCAGTGCAGCAGGCGCGCCGGTCGGAGCGGCGGTATCCCTGGGTGCTGTCATGCTCCTGGTCACTACGTTTCGACGGTACCCGTCTTGCCTGTTTGCCATCCCTGCTCCTGAATTATCGCATCCCGGGATGGAGCCTTCTCTCATCGATTGGTCGGTATGGTGAACGGCGGAGCCGCTCATCCGCCATGCGTCGTGGCAAATCCGGGTCGCACAATGAATACGATGGCGGGTTCGCGCCTAGCTTGGCGAAAACCCCCATCCGTTTTCTCCTGTTCCGATAGTTATGATTCACGGTACTAAGCCCGCAGCATGAGACACCGGATCCGGAATTGAACCTGTCGAGATTCTTTGGCATGAGCTACGCGAAAAATAGTGCACCAACCGCGTTTCGAGACCTTGGAAACCGTAGAAAACACGCTCTTCAAGGGGTTGCCGACCTTCGCCGAGGATCGTGCCGCCGTCACGCGGCTTGGTGGATGGCGGTGGATTGTTGATAGTATCTTTTGCGGGCAACTTAGAGTAAGCAGTTTTTTGAAAAATGAGACCTTCAGCAAACGGTTAGGTTTTTGATGCATTCTTTAATGCGGTAGGCGGCTTCTACGCATTCTTGCAGTGGTTCGACCAGTGCCATGCGCACATGGTTTTCGCCGGGATTTATGCCGTGGGCCGGGCGCGATAAGAAGCTGCCGGGCAATACGGTGATATTGTAGTGGGCATACAGTTGCCGCGCGAATGCGGTGTCGCACTGCGCTGAAGGCGGGATGCGTGGCCACAGGTAAAAACTGGCGGCGGGGCGTTGTACGTCCATCACCGGTTGTAAAATAGTGAGCACGGCATCGAATTTTTCCATGTACAGTGCGCGATTGTGTTTTACGTGGTGTTCATCGTTCCACGCGGCAATGCTGGCGGCCTGTGTGGGTGGTGGCATGGCACTGCCATGGTAGGTGCGATAGAGGTGGAATTTTTCCATGATGTGCGCATCACCCGCCACAAAACCGGAACGCAGCCCCGGAACATTCGAGCGTTTTGATAAACTATGGAATACAATACAGCGCCGGTAGTCGTGGCGGCCAAGACGTGCGGCGGCTTCGAGCAGGCCGGGCGGCGGCGCGTTTTCGTCGAGGTAGATCTCTGAATAACATTCGTCAGAGGCGATGATGAAATTGTATTGATCGGCAAGCTGGATAAGCTTTTGCAGCGTGGCAATGTCCATGACGGCGCCCGTGGGGTTGCCTGGCGAGCAGATGTACAATAATTGGCAGCGCGCCCATACCTCGCTGGGTACGCTGTCAAAATCCGGCAGGAAATTGTGGTCGGCGGGGGTGTTGAGAAACCACGGTTCAGCCCCGGCGATGAGCGCCGCGCCTTCATAAATCTGGTAAAACGGATTGGGCATCATCACCCACGGGCGTTCTGTCCCCGTGCCGACATCGACAACACATTGCGCAAAAGCGAACAGCGCCTCACGTGTGCCATTGACGGGCAGCACCTGGCGCTCGGGGTCGAGGCTGTTTGGTGCGAGATTAAAACGCCGCGTTAACCAGCCGGTGATAGCTTCACGCAACGCACGGCTGCCCCGCGTGACCGGGTAATTAGACAGGCCATGCAGATGCGTAATCAGCGCCTCGGTAATGAAGCTGGGTGTGGCATGGTGGGGTTCGCCTATCGACAGATTAATGGCGTGGTAGTGGGCGGGCGGCGCCGCGCCTGCCTTGAGACCAGCCAGTTTTTCGAATGGATAAGGTTGGAGCCGGGAAAGATTGGGATTCACGGGTAAGCTCTTAATGTTGATGACACATAAGGTCGATACGTTGGAGTACGGTGAATGTTTACTTGTGTGAACTATTATAAGCTATCTTGACTTGATATATAAAGGTAAAGGCATGCCTTCCAAACCTTCCTTTTTGCCTGCCCATCTGCCCGTCATTGGCCTGTTTGTCGCTGCCACGCTGTGGGGAATTTTCTGGTATCCGCTGCGTCTGCTGGATGCGCAGGGACTCACAGGCTTGTGGGCGACGTTTCTGATTTACAGCTCGGCGTTGCTGGTGGGTTTGCCCGTGTTGTGGATGCGCCGTGCCGCACTGCTGGAATATCGCTGGCTGATGTTGGGCATCGCCCTGGCCAATGGCTGGTGTAATATTGCCTTTATTCTGGCGATGCTTGAAGGCACGGTGGTGCGGGTGCTGTTGTTATTTTACCTTTCCCCCTTGTGGACGGTGATGCTGGGCGCGCTGTTGCTCAGGGAGCGGCCGTCGCGTTTTGAAATGGCCGCGCTGGCGCTGGCGATGGTGGGCGCATTTATTACGCTGTGGGATCCCGCATTGGGCATTCCCACACCGCAAAGCCGCGCCGATTGGTTGGCGATTTCATCGGGTATGGCGTTTGCCCTGTCCAACGTACTGGTGCGCAAAGTGCAACAGGTGCCGGTATCGCTCAAGACCAGTGTCACCTGGTTGGGTGTGGTGATGTTGTCGGGCATCGGCATACTCATGTATGGTTTGCCGATGCCCGCGGTTACACCTGCGTTGGGCGTGGCGGTGTTTGCCCTGGGCGCCCTGGGCATTATGATAATGACCTGGGCGGTGCAATACGGCGTTACACACACACCTGTGCATCGTTCCGCGGTGATCCTGCTGTTTGAAGTGGTGGCTGGTGCTATTTCCGCGCAAATCCTGACAAGTGAACTTGTATTGCCGCGTGAATGGATAGGCGGTGCGTTGATTTTACTGGCGGGATGGTTTACCGCGCGCGCGCCACGGAGTTAAGGCATGTCTCCAGCAGGAGACACGCGATTAATTGCAAAAAGCAAGGACGCGGAGTACAGTATATGATCACGCGGCGCGTTTTTTTTCGCGCATTCCATTTGTCATAGAGCTTATTCTTGGGAAAACCACATATGCGGAATATTAAAATACAAATACAATCCTTGAGAAAAGCAGGCGTTAATGTGGCGATAGGTGCCGCTCTGGTTGCGGGACTGGGGTTTTTTGCTCTGAGCGCACAGGCGGTAGATTCGAAAGTTCCGGCGGCTTTTAAAATTCATGCGGCGCATGTGCCGGGAGAAGTGCTGGTTAAATTCCGTGTTTTGCCAGGCCAAACCAGTAATGGAGCCGGGGATCAGGCCAGGAATGCCGCCGCCCACGCCGCCATTGGCGCGCGGGTTATGGAGAGATTGTCCGCTGTGCATGTGCAGCGGGTACGCGGTATGCGCCAGCAATCCACGGAAGCGCTGATTCAAGCCTACGCAAAGCGTACGGATGTAGAATATGTTGAACCTAATTACATCTATACCACCCAGGTAATACCCAATGATCCCCGCTTTGCGGAAATGTGGGGATTGAATAATATCGGCCAGACCGGCGGCACGGCCGATGCCGATGTGGATGGGCCAGAAGCATGGGACAAAAAAACCGGCAGCACTGCGGTTACGGTTGCGGTTATTGATACAGGCGTTGCGTATAACCATGCCGATTTGGCGGCGAATATGTGGCTTAACCCCGGTGAAATCGCGGCTAATGGCATTGACGATGATGGCAACGGTTATGTAGACGATGTGCGTGGCTGGGATTTTGCCAATGGCGACAATAATCCCATGGATGACCAGGGCCATGGCACACATACGGCCGGGACGGTAGGTGCGGTTGGCAACAATGCCACCGGTGTGACCGGGGTCGCGTGGCAGGTAAAAATCATGCCGCTTAAATTCCTTGCGGCCAACAGTAGCGGTAGCTCATTAGGCGCGGCACGGGCAATATTGTACGCTTCAGCAATGGGTGCGAAAATCGCCAATAATAGTTGGGGAGGGGGTACCTACTCCCAAACCATAGAAGATGCCATTGCCACGGCAAATCAGCGCGGCATGCTGTTTGTGGTAGCGGCAGGAAACTCCAATGCGAACAATGATGCCACGACCAGTTATCCATGTAATTCCCCGCAACCCAATGTGCTGTGTGTCGCTGCGGCTGACCACAATGATAATAAGGCTTCATTCTCCAATTACGGCGCGGTAAATGTTGATTTGAGCGCGCCCGGCGTGTCCATCATATCTACCGTGCCCACGGGCGCATGTGGCTTATGCACGTCTTCGGGTTACCGGTTCTTAAGTGGCACATCCATGGCGACACCGCACGTGGCGGGCGCAGCGGCACTGGTGTTGGCTCAGTCCCCAAGTTTTACGCCGGTAAATATCAAAACCCGCCTAATGCAAACGGTGGATAAACTACCCTCTTGGGCGGGGCGTAGCGTCACCGAAGGGCGGCTCAATGTTAGCCAGGCGTTGAATGTGCCTTCCGCGACATCCATAACGATTGCCGCGCGAGGCACGCCAGTCAATGGTATTTATCCCATCATGGCAGTACGGATTGACGGCAATGTGGTTGGCACATTCACCGTGAATTCTACGGTATTTGCTGACTATACCCTGGCAGTGAATGTCGCCGCCGCGGCCACCCACGCCATTGACATAGTATTTACCAATGATGGTTATGCGCCTCCTGAAGACCGTAATTTGATCGTGCGGTCCCTGCGGGTGAATGCCACCACCTATTTGCCCACTACCCCAGGGGTGACGTATGACCGCGGCACAGGAAATGCCGCGTTTGATGGCGTGAGTGTTATCGCGGGACAAGAGGGGATGTGGTGGAGTGGGGCATTGCGCTTTACGGTCCCTGCAAGCGCATTTTAATACGGCCGTGCTAAACACATGTTGAAAAAGCCCTTCCATGGGCTGCCCGCAGGCTGTTTTTCAACAGCCTGCTAAGGCACGTTTAGGTATCCAAAGGCGTGTGGAAATTTATATGCGGATCCCATTGATGAACAGACGGATTTTTGGTGTGGTGTTGTTGGGCATTGCGAATGCCGCGTGCGCCGGGACTGCTACGTTTAACCCTACCATGCTGTCGTTAACGGGCGTATTGATTGAAGGGGGCGCGGAATGCCAGCTTTTTCAGGCGGATGATGGCGCCCAATATACTTTGTTGGGCGACCTTAAAGGCTTCAAAAACGGTGATAAAGTGCAGCTTTCTGGAGAAGAAGCAGAAATTTCGTTTTGCATGCAAGGCAAAACATTATCTGTGAAGGCGATTGGCAAAGTAAAGTAGAGTATTTGCCAATCCTCGCATGGGCCTGAGCACAGCTACCAGTCAATTATCACCCAGGCAGAGCGTTGTTGGGTTTTGTTGTTGAATCTAAAAACCTCAGGTGGAACCTACTTCGAATCTACTCGAGAACATCGCAAAATATTTTGCCGGGTAGCCAGGTGTTACTATGGTAAAGACAGATTTTTCGATATTCTCACCCGTCTTCAGCGCCTTGCGTACCCTCGTTACGAGGTTAATGGAAAATTTGGAATTTACACTGTGCCGAGCGCTGTGCTTAGTTCCAGCCGAGAGTTGACACCCATTTTTCGATAGAGGGACTGTGCTTGGTTGGCGATGGTACGCTCAGCCGAGCCGCGTTTGGAGGCGATGGCGGCATAGGTTGCACCGCGCATTAACTCGATCGCCACTTCGCGTTCCGCCTCGGTCAACGCAGTGAATTTTTTTTCATCGACGAGCGGCAGTGATCCTATTGCGATTTGCTCACCAGCCAAGTCGATTTCCTGCAACCGGGCGCGCATTCCAGTGGGAGAAAAAAGGCAGCGAGTTCTGTTTTGGTGGCCATGCTGAGTTTGGCTTGGGCGTGGGTCAAGGTGTTTGCCACCGTCAATGTGGACAGACCCAGGATGTAGGCGATTTCCTTGGTAGGGCGGCCCATGCCGAAAAACTCCACGACCTGCCGCTCGCGCAGGTTCAAGCCGCGCGGGTCGGGCATCTGGGGATCGTTTTTCACGGCGATGAGGTATCGGCGACCGTCGGAATCGAAGCGATCGACCACCGCCCCGCCACCAGCCCTTCCCACAGATCGAGGGCGGCATCGCTGTCCTGGCGGTAGGCAGCGGTGCGCGCGCGATCGACCTGTCGCACCACCACGCGCAGACGCTCTCGCGTTGACCGATTTGGCCGGGTCGCAGGCATGTTCTATCCGCCCGTCCGGAGTCAAAATCGTCTCGACTTGCCGCGCATCAATATCAATATCCAATCCCCCTAGCTGCTGGCGCAGCCTCAAGCCCACGGGAAGATGGGCGGCCACTCTCGTCCAGCGCCGGCGTTCGCTCACTTCCAGACGCTGCGGCCTGAGGAGGGGTGCCGCCAGCACCAGTCCCCAGCCTTGCCCAGTGTGGGCGACCAGCCCTGTGGAGTCTTGGAAATCGTTAGTCGCCGCTGAAAAACCCAAATTTACACCCTCAAGCCAGCGCGGCTATACCCTCACAGGGCATTAAAATCGCCGTTAGGCGCTTCAATAGCTGTAAAAAATTGACGCAAAAAAACAGTCACATCCATTTTCTGAAGTTAAATGCAGCCGCCGCCATTAGGACATTAATCTGATCCCCGACGAACCCTTTTAGATAACTTCGATTCAGGCGGTGATCCGATTTCAAATGCCCAATCACGGGCTCAATCCCTGCGCGTTGTCGAAATCGCTTGCGCATCAACTTTTGTATGTTGACTGTTTCATTTTTTGTT